>JBGQBP010000048.1:0-17948 GCA_041494945.1 Binatia bacterium
AAATAGAGAGGTAAGAAAGAGACAAAGCTCACCGGTAGGTATACCACCGCTCCCTCTCCCAGCCGTCTAACCGTCGCTCCCCACCTCGCCCCGACCACGTGATAGATCGCCGCGAAAACCACCGCGCCCTGGGCTATCCCCGCCCAAAAGAGAAAGTTGACTAGATAGGTTTGCCAGCCCCGCATGGGATCCAGTTGAAGGCTGAGCAAAAACGTCGCGATCCCAAGTCCGATCATGGCGCCGAATATCCAGATCAGCCTCGGGGAAATAACGGGATAAATGGTCCAGTTTTTTTCCAGGTCTTCCTGCAATGAAATGAGATCTCCCTTCTGATTATTTCCGGCGCACCGTCCTACGAGGCGCCGCGAACGACATCCTCGGCGCCGGCATTTTCCAGCAGTCGTTCCACTTCATCGTATTGTTTCTCTTCGCAGCCGATCCAAAGCCCGAACCGATCTTCCGAGAAACGGGGATTGTACGCCGGTCCGACGTGCACTCGCGGCAAACGCGCGTTCAGCAGCATTCCCCCGAGCGTCAGCAGGCCGCCGAACAAGATCGTCAGCTCAAAAACGATCACAAGAAAAGGAGGGATGGAAACAATCGGCTTACCGCCGACGATCAGCGGGTAATGCAGCGTGGCGCCGATGGTCAGCGTAAAACCGGCGATGGCGCCGAGCAAGCAGCCGACGAGAGTAAAAACGCGGATCGGGCTGGGCGGTTTTGCAAGCGCTTCATCAATTGAATGATGGGGAATCGGCGAGAGGGCTTGCAGTTCCCGATAGCCGGCTTTTTTTAGCTGCTCGATCGCCAAGATGAGACTATCCAAATGGCGAAAGCTTCCCACAACGCCTGAATTGGCCGCTGCCATCTTACCGCTCCCCCTTTTGGCCCATCATAGGAGGGGGCAATTCCTCTTTGACCTCTACGATAGAAACCACAGGAAGAAGCTTGGCGAAGAGAAGAAACCAGAGAAAAAACCAGGCAAAGCTTCCAGCCGTTATACTGATGTCCACCCAGGTAGGGACAAAAAGCCCCCAGGAGTATGGATCATATTCGTGAGCGAGGGAGCTTACGATGATCACGAAGCGCTCCATCCACATTCCGATATTGATCAAAACGGCAATGCCGAAAAGCCACGGGGTGCTGGTCCGAATCGGCTTGAGAAAGAACAGCAGAGGGACAAGCGAGTTAAAGAGGATCATGATCCAGAACGGAATGGCATATTCTCCCGTGATCTGAAAGGTGAAGTGTTGCCACTCGGGAATGTTGTTGCTGTACCACGCAATGTAAGTTTCCACGACGTAAGCGTAGCCTACGATCAGTCCGGTGAGGATGATGAGCTTAGCGAGATTCTCGAGGTGCGACTGCGTCAGGTAGGCGTCGAGACGGAAAACCCTCCTTACCGGGATCAGCAGCATGATGACCATCGCCAATCCGGAATGAATGGCGCCGGCGACGAAGTAAGGAGCAAAGATCGTGCTATGCCATCCTGGAACGATGGTCTGGGCGAAGTCCCAGGAGACCACGCTGTGAACCGAGATCACCAAAGGAGTGGCCAGCGCCGCCAGAAATAGATAGGCCGCTTTGTAGTGTCTCCATTGGCTATCGGTTCCTTGCCATCCTTGAGCCATGAAGGCATAGATCTTGTGGCGCCAACCCGAGGTCCGGTTTCTTACCACAGCCATGTCCGGCACCAGCCCGGTAAAAAAGAAAAGCACGCTGATAATCATGTAAGTCGAAACCGCGAAGACATCCCATATCAGCGGGGAGCGGAAGTTGATCCAGAGTCCGCCGGCCTGAGGGTAAGGGAAAAGCCAGTAAAAGAACCATGGACGACCCAAATGAATAACGGGGAAGAGAGCTGCCGTGAAAAGAGCAAACACAGTGACGGCTTCGGCAGTCCGGTAAATACCTGCGCGCCAACGGACTCTAAAAAGATAAAGTATGGCAGAGATGAGAGTCCCCGAGTGGGCGATTCCCACCCAGAAGACGAAATTGGTGATGTCCATGGCCCACATGACCGGATGGTTGATTCCCCACACCCCGAGGCCACGCTGCACCGTGTAGCGCCAGGCGAAGATTCCCCAAGCGAGCACAACGAGATCGGCGCTCAGGATGGCGTAATACCGCCATCCGGGAGCTTGCATGGCCCGGAGAACATCGTTATCGACCTGGCTATAGTTCATTGAGCCATCTATCCCTCGACGGGCCCAGGTTTGATTTTTTTCAAGTATGTTATCGCGGGCTTCGTATTCAGTTCTTCCAGCACATGATAGCTCCGAGGGCTCTTGATCGTTCTCGAAACCTCGCTCTTGGGATCATCGAGATCGCCGAACACGATCGCGCGCGTCGGGCAGGTCTGAGCACAAGCGGGAACGATCTCTCCATCACGGACTTCCCTCTGCGTTTCTTTCGCTGCGAGCTCGACGCGCCGAATGCGCTGAACGCAGAAAGTACACTTCTCCATCACTCCCATTTCCCGGACGGTCACGTCCGGATTGAGCTGTAAATTCAGCGGCTCGGGGTGCTCGAAAGTAAACCAATTGAAGCGGCGGACCTTATAGGGACAGTTGTTAGAGCAGTACTTCGTTCCCACGCATCGATTGTAGACTTGGACATTAAGCCCTTCCGGGTTGTGGTACGTGGCGTAAACCGGACAGACCGATTCACATGGAGCATTGTCACAGTGCTGACAGAGCATCGGGATGAAATGGTGGTCCGGGCGTTCGGCTTCTCCCTCATCGAACCGCTCGATGCGAATCCAGGACATCTCCCGTCCCTTTCCGACCTGCTCCTTACCGACGACGGCAATGTTATTTTCCGCGCTGCAAGCCGCCACGCATGCGCCGCAGCCGATGCAGGCATTCAGATCAATGGCCATTCCCCATCGGTGCTTCGGATGAGAGTGCTCCGGATACATCTGAAGCGTTTCGCGCCGCGGCTCAGGCTCCGATCCGCGTTGCAGAGCGCCTAACGCAACCGTCTGAGCAATCAGCCGCTCATGGGGGCGGTCGCTTCCCGACGTAGTAGCCAAAGGATGTTTCTCCCCGGTTCGACTGATTGTTGTTTGTGTTTCAATCCAAATGAGTCCGCCTGAGACAGTCTCGGGCTCTTTAGGTAAAAGTGGAATCGGATTGGCCCCCCGGTGTTGTGCGTAGCGGCCAAAGGCGGTGTGTCCTTGACCAACCGGCACAGCAACGACACCCGATCTGACGCCACCTGATATGTGGGCCGGCAGATTGATGCGGCCGGCCGGCGACTGGAGGACAAGAAGGTCCGCTTCGCTTACGCCGAGCCGTTGGGCATCCTTGGGATTTATATCGATCCAACTGTCCCAAACTATTTGCGTAAGCGGATCGGGAAGTTCTTGCAGCCAGGGACGATTTGCCATTCGTCCGTCGTAAAAGGTCGCGGAAGGATAGGGAATCAATGTCAGCTTATCGACGTTATCGACGACGGTGGGCGATTCGAACTGTCTCCGGAGAACTCCGGGATTTAACCGGACAACCTGCCGCCGTCCAGGTTGAAAGAAGCCTCCTCTTCGAAGCGCCTCGGTCCAGAACGTTTCAAAATCCGTCTCCGGCTTCACATGCTCGTAAAGTTTCTTCCACTGCTCCCTGAGATAGCTGTAGAAATTTTCCCAAGGCAAGGTCTTTTGAATTCCCATTTGACTTGCGACTGAAAGAAGGACATCTCCAAGGTTCTTTGTGTTATACAGAGGTTTCATTGCCGGCTGCTGTAGCCCGCGAACTCCTTCCCACGGCTCATAATCGCCCCAACTTTCGAGAAATGTATTGTCCGGCAGGACCAGGTGTGATGCAGCCGCCGTCTCATCGGGAAAGCTCGCAAAGCTCACCACAAGAGACACCTTTTTAAGCGCGGCCTGGAAGCGGCTGGCTTCTGGCAGTGTGAAAACAGGATTCACACCAGCCAAAAGCAAAACGGAAATTTTCCCTTGTTCCATCGCCTCAATGAGCTTTCGCACGTCACTGTAGCTTGAGGCTTTGCCTGCGGCCGCATTCGGGCCGAATTGAACCGTCTGTCCGACATTGCCGACGACATAGTTGAGAAGGTTCACCGCAACACATGTCTCTGTTCCGCTGGCGCTCTTGCCATCTGCAAGGGCCAGACTCGGTCGTTGCCGAGCAAACTCGCGGCCAAGCACGCGAATTTTGTCTGCGGAGATTCCGATCTTCTCCGCGACCGATTCGGGAGCGAACCCGGCACCATGAATGCGAAGCTCTCGCACTTCTGCTTGAGACAGGCCGCTCGCCAAATTATCAGCGATAATCACCTGAATCATGCTGAGCGCCAGCAAGGCCTCCGTTCCAGGCCGGACTGCAATCCACTCATCGCTATTCGCTCCGGTAAGCGAGAGTCGAGGGCCGATATACACAAAGCGGCCCATCCGACCTTCCCGGTAACTGCGCATCGAAGCGAATTGGCGGGCAAACTCCACGGGTGAAAGCCACGTCTCCAAAAAATCAGCGCCAAAGGAAAAAATCAGACGCGCGTGCTCGATGTCGTAAGATGGAATCTTCTGCAGACCGAATGCGATTCGGTTCGCCTCCCGCAAAGACTCATAACCGATGAGTTCGTACCGAAGACGTCTGCCGCCCCCTAAGGCTTTAAGCCACGTATCAATGAGGTTATCGAGGCTTCCCGTAAGCAGCGGCGTAACGAAGGCAATCCGGCCCGCTTGCCCCTTAAGCTCCGCAAGCTTACCGGCAAGGATTTTCTCTGTGGCTTCCCACAAAATCGGTTGAAATGATTCGTCTGCTCCTTTTTTGAGCGGCTGTTGGATACGATCGGGATTATAGAGTCCCTGGAGACTTGCCTGTCCCCGCGCACAGAGTCGCCCGCGATTCACCGGATGGTCCGGGTTTCCCTCCACCTTGATTGCCCGTCCCTCGACTGTCTTCACCAGCATTCCGCATCCAGCGGGACATTCACGGCAAACGCTTGCATACCAGGTTGCTTCGCCCGGTATGATCTCTTCCTCAGGAATAAGATATGGGATTAGTTTTTCAGGTGAGCCGGGCGAACAACCCGAAATAGCAACCGTGGCCCCGCCTAATCCGATCATTTTTAAAAAATCTCTTCGCTTAATTTCCATAGAAGTCTCTCACCGATGGCAGATGACGCAGTCGATGCTGACTTGCCGCTGGCGGTGGCACGAGACACAATCGTTCATATCCAGAGCTCTAACCTGTTTTACCTGCTCCATGGTTTCGACCGGCCCGTGGCAGGTCTGACACGTGATTCCGGAGCGAACGTGCGGCCAATGCTCAAAAAAGACAAAGTCGGGCATCGAAGTCGCCTTGTTCCACTGGATAGGCTCCTTTCGGTCCCAGTAGCTTCTGAGCTTCTGTACTTCTGGTTGGGTTGCTGCCGTGATTTTGTGGCAACCCATACAACGCTGGATAGAGGGAATGCCGGCTACGGCAGCTCGCCGCGCATAAAGGTGGCAGTACTCACACGAGATTTTGTAATCACCTGCATGAATCTTATGGCTGAACGCAATCGGTTGAATGGGCCCCGGCGCCTTGCGAGAAAAAGTCAATCCCACTCCGACAGCTATGACAAAGAAGGCCAGCAAGCCGATCCCGATCAGCCATTTCTTCATGCCAAGCTATTTTTTGCAGAAGGCGCGAACGTAGGAGACAAGCCCATGGATCTGTTCATCGGTTAACGCTCCGCCCCATGGAGGCATCATCGCAGAGCGCCCGATGCTTTGGCTGCCGCCTTTGATGGCTTTGAATAGGATGTCGTCACTGTCCTTTGTCATTACTTTACAGTCGGAGAAATCTCTGGGCTTTGGATTAAGCGCCGCGGCCGCCGGGCCGTCGCCTTTGCCGGAAGCGCCGTGACAGCCGGCGCACATATCCTTATAAAGAGACGGCGCGCTCTGAGCGGCAAGAACAGAAGTGGGCCATAATCCTCCTCCCCAAAGGAAAGGCAAGAGGAAAATGGATATAAGGTTTCTCTTCGTCATGGTTCACCTCTTTTTCAAAAACTTAAGGATTGCCTGCGCATCCTCCGCCGGAATGTTCCTAACAGTCCGCACACGCATCATAAGAAGAAAGACAATATAGCGACTACATCATTTTTTGCAGAGCGTATGGATATAGGCAACGAGATCCAGAATAGCCTGCTTGTCCAACACCCCACCCCAAGCTGGCATCGCCATTGAGTGACCCATGCTCGCACCCCCATCGGTGATCATTTTGATCTTGTCAGCATCAGTAGGATGCTTCGTTGAGGTGCAGTAGTCTGCTGGTTTTGGGTTTAGTATGGCTCCTGACGGGCCATCGCCCCTCCCTGTCTTCCCGTGACATGAATCACAGCCTGCTTCACGGTACCAGTTCTCTCCCTTCTTAGGGTCTCCCCCATCACCCCAAAGAGGGGCGCCAACCAACAGCCCCACCAGAGAGACTCCTAATGCCGACAACTGAGACAGATGCCAGAAAGTTTTCCTGCCCATATTTTACCCCCGATGTCCTCTCCAATTCTCTTGTCCCATTAATGATTGCCCGGGCCATGCATGAACGTGGGACGGGCTCGTTTACCAAATATGCGGCCGGATTGCGGCCGGTATACTTTCATCAGAAGTCGATCCATGTCTCAAGGTAAAGTGTATTGTTATCCCTCGCATTGCGCCCGGCGCCATCAAAATTATGATGTGCCCCATCAAATCGATTGTAGATCACGTACTGCAGCGACAATTTTACATTGCTCCTCGGCCAGAACGCCGGACCGCCCCCTTTGTTAAACGGCAGGTAATTCAGTTGGATAATCCATCCGTCGCTGGTGGGAGATCCTGTGCGGCTGCCGGAATACAACGAAGGATCTTTGCGACCATCGATCAGGAAGTACTGGAAATCTGCGCCGTAGGTCTTGTCAAACAGGTACGAGGCCGTGGCCATGAAGTTCCATAGCGAGTCTCTGGAATGACTGGTGTTCCCGAGAGCCTTGCTGGCATGCCAATTTTGATTTTCGTAAATCCAATTGAGCAGAGCTGTTACGTCGTGAGGCCCGGACGAATATTGATACTGAGAGTCGAGGCCGACATCCACGATATTATCCTTGCCGGCGCTGTGATCCCGACCTGGGAAGGTTTTGGCGGCCAAGCCGTATGTCCCCGCTTGCAATGTATGGCTCCCCCATGTCTGCTCCAGCGCAAGCCGCCAGTATGGCGCTATATCCGTAATCTGCGTCTCGCCACTCACATCCTCCCGGGGCACCCCAAAAGCGCGTTGGGTACGTGGACCAAGCGTTCGGTAGCCGCCTAACTCGACATACAGAAGGTCAAACAACTTCGCATAGGCACCGAGGCCAGCCACCTGCTGGGCTACACCGCCGGCAATCAGTGGCGCCGCGGCTGGGGTCGGGGCCAGCCCGGAACCGCTAAACGGGAAACCCCATGCAGGCGTGGTATTCCACAGGTCCTGGAGCGTCGGGTTGTTATTCACGTAGATCCCGTAAACCAAGTTGCTGTTTTGGATGGATGCGCTGTCCGCAAATCGGATCTCCCAGTTGTCCCATGACCAGAACCTACCCACGCCGTCGTAGGTTCCTTGTAGGAAAGCGCCGATTTTATTGGCGACCGAAGCACCTTCCTTACCGAACAGATTCTCGGCATACGGACCAAATAATCTTCCTGCGTAAAAGAAGCTCACTTGCGATACGGCAAAATTATTGTTTTTGCCAAAGTCCTTGGCTGGGTCCTCCGGTTGACCCTTAGCGGTGTGCGTAAATGACGGCATCAACATAACCGCAACGGGCGGCAGCTTGCTCTGTTCATTGCTCATAACATATCCAGATAGCTTGAATGCCCGACCAAACGCGTTGAGTTGCGGGTACGCCGTATGGCATGTAGTGCATCCCAAGCCGGTTTGCCGGGCAAAGCTCGGCACTGCGTGCGCTTCGGACACCGGGAACGTAATTGCCAGCAGTCCAACGAGCGCCCCGATCACTCTGTATCGCCACCCGTTTAAGCCCGCAGAAAAATCCAGTTGCTTTTCGCGCTTGATCACGACATAGCCCTCCTTTTTTTGCCTACACGCCATCCCTGTGAAACAAGAATTCAATCCTAAAAGAACCAATGAACGATAGCACCGCACTTAACTCTACCGCTGCAATATAATAATAACCGGGTCCAACCCTTTTCACTAAATTTTGTTTCCCTTCATGTAACGTTACTTCTTAAGATCAAAATTGATGTCCAAGACTTCCCCTTCACTAACTAACTCAACAGAAGCTTGTCTTGTTCCCAGCTCAGGGTGCCAGACTTCGACGCGGTACTTGCCAAGGGGAACACCGCTCAGGGTATAGTTTCCGCGCGCGTCGGCAACGCTGAAGTAGCGATGATTCTTCACAACGATGTACGCCTCCATATTCGGATGCGCGTTGCAGAGAATTTTCACGACACCGGGTTTGTCAAAGGTAACGCTGCGGCTTTTCCCGGAAGGATAGAGACCGAGATCGAACTTCTTTGCCTCGGAGTTGGAAAAAACGTTATGGAAGGTCTTGTCGTGGTTGGGAAATTCGACGGTGGTCTGGACGAGGACTGCCAGAACGCGCGGGATGAACTTGAGATCTTTTTGCTCCATCACGGCTTTGACCTTGCCGCCGGAGAGCTGCGTTTTGTTTTGTTCCTGCGGCACGCCCTCTACCGAGACGACGACATCCGCGGACGGCCTTCCAGCGATCGTGATCGTTCCTTTGACAATTCCTGTCTTAGCGGCCTCTCCTGCAAAGACGGTCGCAGAGATCAATGCTCCGCAAAGGGCCACGATCCAAAGCGGGTATCGCCTCATTTTTTTGCTCCCGGCGCCTGCGACAAGCTGAAATCCGCCTGCGAGACTCCCCCGGCTTTCACCTCCACTTGCTTCTCCTGCACTCCTAGGCTCTCGTGCCATATTTTGAGTTGATAGACTCCAGGCGAAACATCGCGGATCTCGTATTCGCCGTATATGTCGGTCACCGCATGATACGGATGCTCGGTGATAACAACATAGGCGTTCATCCACGAATGGACTTCGCAGAGAATCTTTACGATGCCGGGGCTGACCAAAGGCTTGCGGCTGGTCCTGCCGGGATAGAGGCCGACGTTGAACTGAGGCTGACCATCTTGAAACAGGGCATGGGCCGTGTGAAGGATCGGGTCGGTATTCTTGAGCAGCAGAAACTGTCCGACGCTCGCTGCAAGGACATGGGGAACGAAGCGACATTTGCTGTTGTCCAATTCATGAACAACTTCCCTCTCGACAGCTTTTCCTTTCGTGATTCCTTCCAGGGTCACCACGGCATAGCGGATTCCCTGGCCCGGGCCGAGCACGAGAGTTTCATTCGGCACGTTCTGACAAACTTCCTTGAACTTGGTGATATCCAGCGGCGGGAGCTTGGGCGCTTTGCCTTCGAGCTTTACTTTGCCCTTGATGCTTCCACCGTTGGTGACCGCTATCTCTTCGTAGCTGAAGCCAAGCGAGGGAAGAAGTAGGAAGATCAGGATTGCAAGGACTGCTGCGGTCTTCATGGTTGTCTTTACCAGCCGGGCTGAATAGCAATGTCTGTGCCTTTCTGTTTACCTTGAATTTATTGGGCAGGCAATAAGAATTTTTTCGCAGGCCCGAGAATCCGTACCGGGGTTATCTCAAAAGTAGGAAGCGCGAGGAGGCCGGGTCTCCGATCTTCCACCCATTTTCAGCTTAATTCCCTGGCATATTTTGTGCTGCCTAAAAGATTGCAACCTGGATAAAAGGAGACATCGGCCATGGATAGGATAAAAAAAATTCTTGCCCCCACCGACCTCTCCGACCTTTCGCAGGCCGGGGTGCGCTACGCCCTGGAGCTTGCCAAGGCGGTCGGCGCGGAAGTCACCGTCTATCACGTCGTGTGCCGGGACGAATTCATGCGCTACGAACTTTTGCACGTGCGCCCGCTCCTGATGGGCAACCTGTTGCAAACATACCGCCGCCAGCTCAGCGGCTTTATTGAAAAGCGCTTTGCAGACCTTCGCCCGTCAATCGCGTTGCGCCAAGAGGTCGAGCTGGGAGTTCCCGAGGACAACATCGTCACCAAGGCAAAAGAGGAGGCCATGAACCTGATCGTCATCTCGACTCACGGAAGAACCGGCCTATCTCACATGTTTATGGGAAGCGTTACCGAGCACGTGATTCGGCATGCTCCCTGCCCGGTTCTGTCCATACGGTCCGAGACGGCGGAAAAACAGAATAACGAAGCCGCCGCTTCGATGGAGACCTCGCCATGAAAAACGCATTGGCCCTGGTACGCAATCCTGCGAACCTGAACCTCGACGGAGACTTTATCGACAGCGTCTGGAAGACCCGCGTCAGAAGCGGAGAGCAACGGCTCATGTTGGCGATTCTGAAGGAGGCGCTCGATTCCTTCTTCAAACATCTCGGGGCGACCGATGAAAAGGGAAAAGCGATCTTCCAAGAAGTCGAGGGCTGGATCCGGGAGAAAGATAACGGCTGGATTTTTTCTTTTGAAAACGTCTGCGAGAGCGTCGGGATCAACGCGTCGTATCTGCGCGCGGGGCTTTTCCGGCGCAGGGCGTCGGCGCGACACTCGATGTTTTACGACGCGGAGGAAAAGTTAGCCGCTGCCGGTGGCGGATAGGCGCAGCGGTAAGGAGCTTCTCGAGTGGACGCCGGCGCAGCTCGTCCTTTCGAACGCGCATTCACGACCTTAACCCGTTATGATTGAAGAGCCGCAGACACACGGAAAAACGCTGTCCCAAGCCGGCGAAAGCGGACTCGTTCCCTGTTGCGCCAAGGGCAACCCGCGGGATCGCGCCGAGCTGTTGGGCTCGATGATCGACAATTCCACCCGGGTCATTTATCTGAAGGACCGCGAGGGACGATATCTTCTCGTCAATCGGCAGTACGAAACCTTATTTCACCTAACCTGCGAAGAGATCGCCGGCAAGACGGATCATGACCTTTTCCCGCGGGAGACCGCCGATGCCTTCAGGGCAAACGATCTCGAGGTCCTGGCGGCCGGGTCGCCTCTGGAATTCGAGGAGTCCGTGCCGCAGGACGACGGCTTGCACACCTATCTTTCAAACAAATTCCCGCTCCGTGACGCAGCCGGCCTCCCCTACGCGGTATGCGGCATCTCGAACGACATTACCGAACGAAAACGTTCCGAGACGATGGAGGCCCTCGAAAGGGAGCGGGCGGAAACGTGGCTCGACAGGCTGATCGAAGCCACGCAGGACGCCGTGGTTTCGATCGACCGGCAGGGACGGATCGTCGTGTTCAACCCTTCGGCCGAGCGAATTTTCGGTTATACCAGAGCCGAAGCTGAAGGAAAAAACGTGAGCCTGCTCATGGCCGAGCCTTACGCGAGTGAGCACGAGAGCTATATCGCCCGCTATAAGAAAACCGGCGAGCGCCGCGCCATCGGCCTCATACGCACGGTGATCGGGAAGCGAAAAAACGGCGCGGTCTTTCCCGCCGAGCTGTCCGTCACGGAAGTCACCACGCAGGACGATATCCGCTATGCCGCTTTTATCCGGGATGTCTCCGAGAAATCCAGATTGCAAAATCAGTTGATCGAGAGCGAGCGGCTGGCGGCCGTCGGAGCTACCGCCGCCAGGCTTGCGCACGAGATCGGCAACCCGCTCAACGGCATGGCCGTAACCGCCCAACTGCTGGAGCGGCGGCTCGCCCGGCACGGAGATACCGCGGATGAAGCGGTCCAATCGGCGCTGCGGAGGTTGATGGAGGAGATTTCCCGCCTGAGCAGCCTGGTTCATGAGTTCAGCTCGCTGTCGCGGCGGGAAAAGTACAACTTCCGCCCGGTTTCCCTCCGTGCCGCGGTTGCCGAGGTCCTGGACTTCGAAACGACGAACTACGGCGCGCTGGGAATCCGCGTCGAAAAGAATTTTCCTCAGGATTTGCCGCCGGTGCGCGCGGACATCGACAAGCTCAAGCAGGCGATTTTGAATCTGGTTAAGAACGCCGCCGAAGCGATGCCGCGCGGCGGCATGCTTACTCTCCACGGTCGGAGATCTGGAGAGCAAGCGGCTCTCGAAATCATCGATACCGGGCTCGGGATTCCCGACGGAGTCGATATCTTCGAGCCTTTTGCCACGACAAAATCTTCGGGAACCGGCTTGGGACTGGTCATCGTGCGGCAGATCGTTTCGGCGCACGGGGGAACCGTTTCGTATTCGAGCGAGCGTGGAAAGGGAACCGTATTTAGCTTGACTTTACCGTTTCATACTTCTCGCCCTTAAACATTATGGGAAAGGTTCGATGACGGGAAATATTTTAGTTGCCGAAGATCAGGATGCGGCCCGGATGAGTCTTTGCGAATTGTTGCGCGAAGAAGGCTACCAGGCATACGAAGCCGCCGATGGCGCGACCGCGCTCCGGCTGATCGACGAGCTCGATCTCGATCTCGTGCTGACCGATCTGAGAATCCCCGGACCGGACGGCCTGGCGGTGTTGAAGCACGTCCGGGAAGTCTCACCGCAAACGCTGGGGATTTTGATGACGGCCTACGCCTCGGTGGACACGGCGGTCGAGGCGCTGCACGTCGGCGCCCAGGACTACATCATCAAGCCGCTTATTTTCGAGGACGTGCTGCGCAAGGTGCGCCATCTGATGGAGCAACGAAGCCTTGCCTGGGAGATCCAGATGCTGCGCCGGGAAGCGTACAAGCATTCCGCTCCCGACCAGCCGATCGGGCGGAGCAAGGTGATGCAGGATATCCTGGCGCTGGTCGGGAAAGTCGCCGTCACCCCTTCGACCGTGCTCATCACCGGGGAGAGCGGCGCAGGAAAGGAAGTCATCGCGCGCACCATCCACCTCGAGAGCGAGCGCAAGAGCAACGTTTTTCTCCCGGTCAACTGCAGCGCCATTCCCGAAACGCTGCTGGAAAGCCAGCTCTTCGGCTACGTCAAAGGCGCTTTTACGGGCGCAGCGGCCAACCAGGAAGGACTGTTTCAAAGAGCGCGCGGGGGAACGATCTTTCTCGACGAGATCGGCGAGATGCCGCTCAGCCTGCAACCGAAGCTGCTTCGGGTCATCGAAGAAAAAAAAGTCATGCCGGTCGGCTCGACTAATCCGATCCAGGTCGATGTCCGCATTCTCGCCTCGACCAACCGCAACCTCAATATCGAAGTCGAGGAGGGCCGATTTCGCGGCGACCTGTTCTACCGGCTCAACGTCATCGGCATCCACATCCCGCCGCTGCGCGAGCGGCGCGAGGATATTCCGTTGCTGGTGGAATATCTCGTCCGGCGCCACAATTTCGAGATGAAAAAAAACTACAAGGGCGTGGACAACGCCACGATGAGGCTTCTGATGTCTCTGCCCTGGAAGGGCAACGTCCGCGAGCTCGACAACGTCCTTGAGCGGGCGATAATTCTGGGCAACGGCGAATGGATCACCGCCGCCGATCTGCCCGCCGGAGAAGTTCCGGAGAGCGCGTGGGTTTCGGATGGTACGCTCGAAGCTGCTCTGAGGGACTGCGAAAGAATGCAGATCGAAAGGGCGCTCGAAGAGGCCGCCGGCGACAAACGGCGCGCCGCCGTCCAGCTAGGGCTGAGCCTCTCGACGCTCTACCGAAAGATGGAGAAGCTGGGGACCGCCGATAAGTGAAAGCGCGCCGTGTCGATCACGCTACCCGTCAGGTTCTTTCCACCCGTTAACGAGCCCATCGTCGGGAACATCGCCCCATCGCACCGTCGAACTTGGCGCCATTAGGCTCTTAGGCTCGTCCCATAACGGTTATCGCCCGGCGCTGGTTTTTCGTCCGAACTTCGCGTAATTTTCTCTCCGATCTTCATGAACGACAAACTCGATTTCAGCTCCCTCCGTGGACTCTCGAGCCGAGAGGCGGTCGAGAGACTCGCGGCGGAAGGCTACAACGAGCTTCCCACCTCCGCCCGGCGCGAAAATCTCGCCATCGTCCTCGGCGTCGCGCGCGAGCCCATGTTTCTGCTCCTCTTCGTGAGCGGCGCCATCTACATGGCACTGGGCGACTACCGTGAGGCTCTGGTTCTCTTTGCCTCGGTGTTGTTCATCATGGGCATCGCGGTTTTTCAGGAACGGAAAACGGAGCGGGCGCTGGAGGCGCTTCGGGATCTTTCCAGCCCACGCGCTCTGGTGATCCGCGACGGCGAAGAGAAGCGGATCGCCGGGCGGGAAGTCGTCCGCGACGATATCTTGATTCTCACCGAAGGCGACCGGGTTCCCGCCGACGCGGTCGTGTTGTCGTCGAACGATCTCCAGGTCGATGAGTCCTTGCTTACCGGAGAATCCGTGCCGGTCCGCAAGGCGGCCTGGGACGGCGTCCGGAAAACGGCTCGCCCCGGCGGAGACGATCTCCCCTTCGTGTATTCCGGCACCATGCTCGTGCAGGGCCGCGGCGTGGCCAGGGTCGAGACAACCGGCCCGCGGACAGAGCTCGGCAAGATTGGTAAGGCGCTCGAGTCGGTGGAAACCGAAGAGACGTTCCTGCAGAAGAAATCCGGCCGTTTGATCCGCAATTTTGCCGCGGTTGGACTTTCTATATGCGCTTTGGCGGTCATCCTCTACGGGCTCACGAGAGGAAACTGGATCAGCGGCTTCCTGGTGGGAATCGCTCTCGCCATGTCGCTTCTCCCCGAGGAAATTCCCGTGGTCCTCACGGTCTTTCTCGCTTTGGGAGCCTGGCGCATGTCGCAGAAACGGGTTCTCACCCGGCGCATGCCCGCTATCGAGACCCTGGGCTCGGCGACGGTTCTGTGCGTGGACAAGACCGGAACCCTCACGCAGAACCGCATGGCGGTCAGCCGGCTTTTCGCCGCCGGGGCGTTTCATGAAGTGGACGCCGGCGCGGCTCAACCCCTTCCTCGGAAGTTCCACGAAATCGTGCGCTTCTCGATTCTCGCGAGCGAGACGAATCCATTCGACCCCATGGAAAGGGCGTTCAAAGAGCTGGGCGAACACTACCTCGAACCGCCGGAGAAACACGCGCAATGGACTCTAGCGCATGAGTATTCGCTCTCGCCGGAGCTTCTGGCGATGTCTCATGTCTGGAAGCAGTCGGAAGGCGAGGAGCACGTCATCGCAGCCAAGGGCGCGCCTGAGGCCGTTGCCGAGCTGTGTCGTTTCGATCAAGTCCGGAGCCGAGAACTTTTCATACAAGTCGACCGCATGGCGGCGGACGGCTTGAGAGTCCTGGCCGTAGCGAAAGCCTTCTTCCGAGGCGACTCGTGGCCCGCGAGCCAGCGCGATTTTGACTTTGAGTTTCTGGGGCTGATCGGCCTTTCCGATCCCGTGCGCCCGGCGGTTCCGGGCGCGATTCAGGAGTGCCACAGGGCCGGGGTCAAAGTCGTCATGATCACCGGCGACTACGCTTCGACGGCCGAGGCCATCGCGCGCAAGATCGGCCTCGACCCGGAGGAAGGGCCTGTCACCGGGCCGGAGATCGAACGTCTGGGTGAAGCGGAGCTCAGACGGCGCGTTCAAAAGACCACGATATTCGCGCGCGTGCTTCCCGAGCAGAAACTGAACCTGGTGCAGGCGTTCAAAGCCGACGGCGAGATCGTGGCGATGACCGGCGACGGAGTGAACGACGCGCCAGCGCTGAAAGCGGCCCACATCGGCATCGCCATGGGAGGGCGCGGCACCGACGTGGCGCGCGAAGCGGCATCCCTGGTATTGCTCGACGACGATTTCGCCACGATCGTCGAGGCGATCCGCTCGGGACGCCGCATCTTCGACAACCTTCAGAAGGCAATGGGCTTCATCTTCGCCATTCATGTGCCGATCGCGGGAATGGCGCTGGTTCCCCTGATTCTGGATTGGCCCCTGGTCCTCTCGCCGGTTCACATCGTCTTTTTGGAGCTGATCATCGACCCGGCTTGCTCGATCGCCTTCGAGGCCGAGCCCGAGGAGACCGACGTCATGGCGCGCCCGCCGCGCGATCCGAATGAGCCCCTCTTCGGAACTCGAAAAATTCTCTTCAGCCTCCTGCAAGGCGCCTTCGTGCTGCTGACGGTACTGCTGGTTTTCGGGATCGCGCTCTACCGCGGGCAAGCCGAGGCGGATGCGCGCGCGCTCACCTTCGCGACCCTGGTATTCGGCATGCTGGCTTTGATTGTCGCCAACCGTTCTTGGTCAAGAACGATGTTGAAAACTCTGCGGACGGCCAACGCGCCGTTCTGGTGGGTGACGGCGGGAGGCCTGGTCTTTCTGGCGCTGGTGCTCTATGCGCCGCCATTGTCGGCTCTCTTCCACTTCAGCAGTCCGACCGCTCTGGATCTGGGGATGAGCCTCGGGGCAGGGCTCGCCGGCAGCTTGGGACTGGAAGGCGCACGGAGAGCGGCGGGTCGAAGAAGATGAGCGGGCCGTCGATTTTCGCTCATTTAACGATCAGCACCGGGCATTCGGCGTAACGCAGAGTTCTTTCCGCGACGCTTCCAAGGGCGAACCGTTGAAATCCGCTTCTCCCGTGGTATCCCATGACGATCATCGCGGCGCGCGACTTCTTCGCCAGATTGGCGATGGCGCGCGCGGCTTCAGGCCGTTCGAGAACGAGCAATCGATATTCCCCTGCCTTCAGTCCTAACCGCCGGGCAACCGCTTCCAGCTCACCGCGGAGATATCCGGCTACGGTCGCGAGATGAACCACGAGCGGCACGATATGCACGAGCAATAATTTTCCCTTCCTCTTTCGGGCAAGCTTGAGAGCATGCTTGAGGGCGATTTCGGAACCCTTGGAGAAGTCTACGGGCACAAGATAAATCTTCGACGACGCCATTTCGTTCCTCCGGGTTTATTTCTTCACGATCAAAACCGGACAATGCGCGTGCCGGAGCGTTCTCTCGGCGACGCTTCCGAGCATGAAGCGTTGGAACCCGGTTCTCCCGTGGCTCCCCATGACGATCATCGAGACGCGCGACTTCTTGGCCAGCATGGCAATCACCTCCGCCGGACTAATGCCGACAATCAAAACGGACCGGTACTGTCGCGGTTTGAGCCGCTTGCGCCGGATGAGCGCTTGCATGCTGTCGCGGGCATTTTTTTCCAGGATTTCGAAGATATTGCTAAAGCCGTCTTCCATGGGGAAGGCGTAATTTGTCGAGATCACGTGCACGAGTAGCAATTTCCCGCGATTTTCCCTTGCCATCTTGATCGCCTGATCGAGCGCCGCTTCGGAACCCTTGGAGAAATCTACGGGCACAAGGTAGGTCTTGGACGCCATGTCCTCTCCTTTGTTTCGGAAGTTATCCGCGCGCCGGCCGTTTTTCAATGCTCTTTTCCCAAACCACGCGGGCAAATTTGTTTCTGTGGGACCATTTGTACGTGACCCGTCCGCCCCTCGCTTTGCCCAGGCAACGTCCCAGGCGTTGCGCGAGCTTCTCCGTGGTGGTCTCGACCCGCAGGCCGGCGTCCAGATCGGCGATCCGGACGATTCTCTCCAACGGATTTTTCTCCCGCGCTCTCCTCTCCTCGTTCTTCAGCAACCGAACCACCTCGCGCTTTTCATCCGCGTTGATTCCGGAGATTTGGACCACGCCCATCCAGTAATGATCCCGCATCTTTTGACAAGCGGGGCAGAAGGTGAGGCTCACCCCGTCTCTCAGTTCGACGCGCTTCAGGATCTCCGCAGGAGGCTCAAGAGTCCAGCGGCGAAGATAATAGATCGACCCGCAGCCGCGGCAGCTCAGTATCCCCTTCGGAGATCGCCGGAACAAATAGACGTCCCGTTTTACCGCCACGTTTTTTTTGTAGCTGGTCGTGTACCTTTTCTTGCCCGAGTTCACCGGATCTCCTCTCCTCTGCTGATCAACCTTTCGACGAAGGCCGATAACGGACTCCTCGTCACTTTCTGCAAAATGGTTTCCAATTCGCCTTGGTCCAACCAGATTCCTCCGCATGCCGAACAGCGGTCCAAGACAAAGTCCATGAACCTGTAAGTCT
>JBGQBP010000049.1:0-17879 GCA_041494945.1 Binatia bacterium
TTCGGAGATATCAAGATGGTGGAGCGCTTTTACCAGACGATCCCGTTCATCTTCGGCTTCGCCATCGAGATCAACGAGACCAACCTGTTCGACGACATCGTGCTTCCCTTCCCGAGCTATCTCGAACGCTACGACTTCGTCGCCGGCACGGGGCTGCTCATTCCCCACTGCGGCAAAGACGACTGGTTCTGGCAGATACGCCAGCCGGCCGTCGAGCCTCCGGAGGGAATTCGCTATCCGCAGGAAGTGATCATGGAGATCGCCAGCCGACTCGGCATCCTCGACGATTTCTACCGGTTGCTCAATCACGCCTTCCGCATGAAGGAGCCTTACGCGCTGGAAGCGGGAAAACGCTATTCCGTGACCGAGGTGATCGACCGGATGGCGCGCTGCTGGTTCGGCGAAGAGCGCGGGCTTCAGTGGTTCCAGGAAAACGGCCTCGTGCGCATCCCGCGCGACGTGGACGAGGCCTACATCGGCCCGTTTATCGACGCGCGCCTGCCGGTTTACCTGGAGCACTTTCTCCAGCGCGGAGACGAATTAAAGGAAGTCACGGACAAGATGGGGCTCGAGTGGGATTTTTCCGACTATGTGCCCCTGCCCGAGTGGCTGCCCTGCCCGGCGTACGACGCGGTCAAGCACGACGGCTTCGATCTGATCGCCGTCCACTTCAAGTTTCCCTACGTCTACGGCAGCTACGGCAACGACAACCCCTGGATCGACGAGCTCTGCGAGAACACCGGCGCCTACAACGTGCTCGTCCACACCGATGTCGCCAAAGCCAGAGGGATCTCGGACGGCGACGATGTCTGGCTGGAGTCGCCGGTGGCCAAAGTGCGGGCCAAAGCGAAGCTCACCCAATGCATCCATCCGGAGGTGGTCGGTGTAGGCGGCCACTTCGGCCATTGGGCGCCAGGGATGCCGATCGCCCAGGGAAAAGGCGTCAACTTCAATTCTCTCCTGCCCACCGAGATGGAGCGCATCGACAAAATCTCCACGGCTTTGGACCACTGCGTCGAGGTCAAGCTCTATAAGTGATGCTTGCGACGACGCCATGGAAAAATTCTTTGAGTCGAGCATCCGAGACGCGGGTGAAAAGCCGTAAGGGTGTCCTTACGTCCGTGCGCTTCGTTTCAAGTAAGGGCTGCTGAGCCTATGAAAAAACAGTGGCCTCTCTTGTCATTCGTAGTGGCGCTTGTCGCCTATCTCGCTCTGGTGCCGCTCGTCATGCTCCTCTACGGGAGTTTTAAGAGCACGCCGCCCGGAGTGCCGGGCGCCCTGACCCTCGCCCATTACGGGGAACTCTTTAAGGGACTCGAGATGGCTGGTTCTTTCAAGAACTCCATCGTCTTCAGCTTCTGGTCGAGCCTGCTTGGCTTTGTTGGAGCCATCTATCTGGCTTGGATGACGGAACGGACCAACATGGTTTTCAAAAGACTCGTTTACGCCTGCATCATAGTGCCGTTGGTCGTGCCGGGAATTCTCACCACTATCGGCTGGATCATGCTATTAAGCCGGCGCAGCGGCCCGATCAATCTGCTTGCTTCCAATCTGTTCGGCGTCGATGGGCTCTTCAGCATTTACAACATGGCCGGCATGATCTGGGTCTTTGGAATCGACCACATCCCGCTCTCGTTCCTTTTGCTCGTGGCCGCCTTTCGCTCCATGGATCCCTCCCTGGAGGAGGCCTCTATGGTGGCGGGAGCAGGCATCGTTAGGACCACGTGCAACATCACGCTCAAGATTCTTCTCCCCGCGACCTTGGCGGTATGGATCATCAACTTTGTTCGCGCCCTGGAGAACTTCGAGGTGCCGGCATTGATAGGCATCCCGGCCGGGATCATGGTGTTCGCAACCGAGGTTTACCTGGCGACGAACAAGGTGCCCACGGATTTTGCGCAGGCGAGCACCTATGCGATAGTCTATCTGGCTCTGACCGCCGTGGGAGTGGTACTGTATCTCCGCGCCACGGCCGCCTCGGAGCGCTTCACGACGATCACGGGCAAAGGCTACCGTCCTGCGGCCTTCAATCTGCGGAGTTCGAGATATCTCCTTTCTTTCCTCACGCTGCTGGTATGCATCGTCCTTTTCATTTTTCCGCTGCTGACGGTCATATGGTCCTCGTTTCTCCCCTATTACATGGCTCCTTCCCGGGACGCCCTGCATAGCCTCACGTTGGAGAACTATAAGAATCTCTTCAGCCTGCCGCTCATCTACCGGGCTTTCTGGAACAGCTTTGTGCTTGGGATCAGCAGCGCCACGATCGTCATGCTGCTTACCGCCGTCATCGCTTGGATCGTCGTGCGCACTCAATGGCACGGGAAAGGGCTGCTCGACTTTCTCGCCTTCAGCCCGATTGCCATCCCCGGACTTGTTCTGGGTATCGCCCTGATGTGGACCTATCTCACGCTTCCCATCCCCATCTACGGCACGCTCTGGATTCTGCTTCTAGCCTACGTCATCAAATATCTGCCTTACGGCATGCGGGCCAGCTCCTTTTCCATGCATCAGATTCACAAGGAATTGGAAGAGGCCTCCGAGACCTGCGGCTCCACCTGGACCGCCACGTTTTCCCGCATCGTGCTGCCGCTTTTGCTACCGGGGTTCATCGCCGGATGGATCTATGTAATCGCCCACAGCTTCCGGGAGCTTTCCACCTCGATCCTCCTCTACCGCAGCGGGACGGAGGTCCTTTCCGTGGTGATTTTCGAACTCTGGGACGCGGGACAGTACCCGGAGCTTTCCGCCTTAGGACTGACCCTGGTCGCCATATTGGTAACCATCAGCGCAATCGCCAAATGGATGGGAGACAGATTTGCAGTGCAGCCGATCTAGACAGGCCGGCACGAGAGTGAGGCCATTATGACCACACAAGTTCAATACCTCTGGACCGAGAGCATGGTGGGCGAACGGCTGGGCCCCGATGTGTTGGAAGAAGGGGATCGCTCGACGCCTTTCTCCGATAAAATCTGGTGCGGAGTGGAGGCTCTTTCCCTCGAACGATTAAAAGAGATCCAGCTCCAGCGGCTGAAATTTCTTCTCTCCTTCACCTACGAGCGCTCGCAGTTTTATCGCGAGCTGTGGGACAGCAAGAAGGTCAAGCCGTCGGACGTGAAGAGCTTGAAGGACCTGGCCAAATTCCCCATCGTGACCAAGTACGATTTTGAAAAAGACCAGGCCGCCCGTCCTCCGTTCGGCACGGCGCCGACCAGCCCGCCGAGCCAACACCTAAAGTATTGGCAAACCTCCGGCACGACGGCGAAGCCCAGGATCTGGATGGACACGCGGCAGGACTGGGAGAACGGCATCCTGCTCTACAGCCGCTCGCTTTACGGCCACGGAGTGCGGCCCGGATGGCGCGGCTTTTTTGCCTTCGGCTTCCCGCCGTTCATTGGTTTCTGGCTCAGCTTCGCGGCCACTGAGGCAATGGGTTGTCAGGTCGTCCCCAAGGGAACGCTACCCACGATGGCTTGGATTCAGCTCATGCGGAACATCGCCGGGACCGCGCCTTCTTTTCTCTGCTCCACGCCGACCTTTGCCATCCGTCAGATGGAGGCGGCTAAGGAGGCGGGGATCGATCCTGCCGCTCTCGGGATGAACATACTCACGCTTGCCGCCGAGCCAGGGGCCTGCGTCCCGGCGACCAATCGTCTCCTTTCCCAGGGCTGGAACGCAAAGATTCACGATATCCTGGGCGCCACGGAGACCAGCGGCCCGATTCTTTTTAGCTGTGCGCAGCAGGCGGAGATGGCCCAGGTCTCCGACCACATCAACATCGACTATTTTATCGTGGAGATGCTCGACCCGGATACGCTCGAGCCTGTTCCCGAAGGCGCGCCGGGAACGAGTTGCGTGACCGCTCTGGGCCGCTACGGCATGCCGGCGGTGCGATTCCTGGTCGGAGACTATCTCCACATCGACGAGCGTCCCGACTGTGCCTGCGGGCGGAAGCTTCCGCTCGCCGTGGGCGGCGTCGCGGCGAGATCGGATGACGTTCTTTTTGTGAAAGGCATTAAGCTCTATCCCTCTTTGGTGGAGACCTCCGTCCGGAGCCTGCCGGGTCTTGCAGTGGAGTACCAGCTGCAAAAGAAAGACGGCCAGGTTACTGTCCTGGTCGAGGCCGAGCCGGGCGTCCCGGAAAAAGAATACCCGGAGCTGGCCAAAAAGCTGCAGCAGGATATCAAGCTCAAAGCCCACGTCACACTGCCGGTCGAAGTTTCTCCGCCGGCGACCTTTCCGCGCCTCGAGACGAAAACGCCGCGGGTCATCAAAGGGTAGAGATGGGCTATCTCAGGCGGCTGCCCAGGTTCGACTATCTTGCGCCGTGCACGGTTGACGAGGCCTGCTCCGCGCTCGCGGAGCGCCGGGGCGACGCCAGGCTGTTCGCCGGCGGGACCGACCTGGTGCTCCAGATGAAGCGGCGGGAGATCACGCCGCGCGCCATCATCGGCTTAAAGGGCGTCGCCTCGCTCTCTTCTATTCGCGCTCAGGCGGGCGGCATAGCGATCGGCGCGATGACGACGTTCGGCGCCATCGAATCTTCTGCGCTCGTCAGAGAGCAGTACGATTTTCTCTGCGAGACGGCGGCCGCGATCGGCAGCCCGGAGATCCGCGCCGTCGCCACCGTCGGCGGCAATTTGAGCGGGGCGCTGCCCTGCGCCGACTTTCCCGCGCCGCTGATGACGCTCGGCGCAATCGTCAGGCTGCGGAGCGTCCGCGGAGAGCGGGCGCTCGCCCTGGAAGATTTTTTCATGGGATTCGCTGAGACGGCGGCGGCGCCGGACGAGATCCTGACGGAGATCGAGCTTCCAGTCCGTCCCGGCTTCACTGGCGGCGCCTATGTCAAATTTCGCGACCGTCACGCGATGGACATGACGACCACAGGCGTCGCGGCGTGCGTGATCTGGGATAAAGAGAGACAGGTCGTTGATGACGTAAAAATCGTTTTGTCCGTCAGCGGTCCAGTTCCGCTCCGCGTAAAAAACGCGGAGGCGTCCCTGCGCGGGCGACGCTTGACGGAGGAAGCGCTGGCGGAGGCAGGACTTCTGGCCTGCCGGGAGGCTCAGCCCCGCGCTTCATGGCGCGCTCGAAAAGAGTTTCGCCGGGAGCTGATCGGCGTCCTGACGCAGAGAGCGCTCAGACAGGCGGGGGACAAAGCCCGCGCGGCGGCCGAGAGGGGAAATGCATGAAACATCTCTCGCCTGTCGCGCTCAAGGTCAACGGAGATCCCTACGAGCTGCTGATCCCTCCCTGGCGGACACTGCTGGAAGTCCTGCGCGAAGATCTGAGTCTCACTGGAACCAAGAGGTCCTGCCAGGAGGGACAGTGCGGCGCCTGCACGGTTCTCTTGGACGGCCGGGCGATTTATTCCTGCCTCTTTCTCGCCGTCGAGGCTCAGGGCAAAGAGATTCTCACCATCGAGGGACTCGCTCGGTCCGCTGGCGCGCTCGATCCCATCCAGAAAGCCTTTGTGGAAACGGGAGCGGTCCAGTGTGGCTTCTGCACGCCCGGACTGATCATGGCCACAAAATCTTTTCTCGACGAGAATCCCGCTCCCAGCGAAGAAGAGGTCCGCCGCGCCACCGTGGGCCACCTCTGCCGCTGCACCGGCTACTTCCAGATCATCGAAGCCGTTCTGGCCGCCGCGCGCGAGCGCGCCGGGAAAGGCGCGCCGGCATGAGCGTTCAAGCCTGCGGAGATTACGCCATCATCGGCAAGCCGGTGCCGAAGAAAGACGCGTGGATCAAAGTTACGGGCGAAGCCAAATACGCCGACGATCTTTTCCTCGCGGGGATGCTGCACGGCAAGCTGCTCCGCAGCCCTCATCCGCACGCGAAAATTTGCCATATCGACGCGACCCGCGCCGAGAAACTTCCCGGCGTCAGGGCCATCGTTACCGGCAAAGATTTTCCCGGCATCAAATACGGCAACATGCCCCAGACGCGCGATTACCTTCCGCTCGCGCTGGATAAGGTCCGCTACATCGGCGACGAGGTGGCGGCGGTCGCCGCCATCGACGAAGAGATCGCCGAGGAGGCGCTGGAGCTCATTCGCGTCGACTACGAGCCTCTGCCTGCAGTTTTTGATCCCGAAGAGGCTGTGACATCCGGCGCTCCCCAGCTTCACGACCACGTAGCCAACAACATCTCGGCTGAGACTGCTTTTCAATTCGGCGACGTGGCGAAAGGCTTCGCCGAGTCGGACTATCTCCAGGAGGACCTCTTCGAAACCCAACCCATCAAGCAGGGAATGATCGAGCCTCACGCCTGCATCGGCCAGTGGGACGAGACGGGGAAAATAACCCTCTGGGCCTCGAAGCAAAGCCCCTACGTCGTATGGAAACAACTCTCGATGGGTCTGGGGATCGAAACGAGCAGAATCCGCGTCATCCAAACCTACGTCGGCGGCGGATTCTCCGGCGGCAAGCAGGAAGCGATGCCGATGGACTTCTGCGCCGTCCTGCTCTCGAAGAAAAGCGGGCGGCCGGTGAAATTCGTCCACAACATGGATGAGGTCCTGACTATCGGCCACATGCGCCACCCGATGAAGATCTGGCTCCGAACGGGAGTAAAAAAAGACGGGACGCTGCTGGCGCAGCACTTAAAGATCGTCGCCGACGGCGGCGCCTATTCGAGCATCGGGCAACTCAGCATGTATCTCCCCGGCGCGATGCTCAATCTTCCCTATCGCGTGCCGCACGTAAAGTACGAAGCCTACCGGGTCTACACCAACAACGGTTTTTGCGGCGCGCTCCGAGGCCACACGATTCCGCAAGTCTGCTTCGCCCGCGACTCGCAGTTGGACCTGATTGCGGAAAAATTGGGGCTCGACCCGATCGACATAAGACTTAAAAACGGTCTTCGGCCCGGCGAAACGACGCCGAACGGATTTCGCATAGGCACCTTCGGCTTCGCCGAGTGCGTCGAGAAAGCGATGGAGGCCTCGGGCTGGAAGGAGAAGCGCGGCAAGCTGCCGCGCTATCGCGGGATCGGCATGGGCTGCGGCTCGCTGGTCAGCGGCGCGCGCGTCATGGGCCACTCGGCTTCAACGGCCCTGGTCAACGTCCACGAGGACGGCACGGTCGCGCTGGTGACCGGCTCCACGGACGTCGGTCAGGGGGCCGACACGGTGCTCTCGATGATCGCGGCGGAAGTGCTCGGCGTCGGCCTGGAAGATATTCGCTTCGCCCTGGTGGACACCGACATGACGCCGGCCGACCCCGGCACCTTCAGCTCGCGCGTGACCTTCTGGACGGGCAACGCGGTAAAAATCGCCGCTGAAGATGCACGGCGGCAACTCGCGGAGATCGCGGCTGAGAAGCTCAAGGCCGAGATCGACGACATCGTCTTTCGCGACCGGCAGGTTTACGTCAGGGACGATGCGCAACGCTGCCTTCGCTTCGAGGACCTCGTGCGGCTCGCGCAACACCGGCTGGGAAAAGTCATCATGGGGAAGGGATCGTACACCAGCGGCGAGGCGCTGATCGACTTTCGCACCGGCTACGGTAACATGTCGCCGGCCTACACGCCGTCGGCCTGCGTTGTCGAGGTGGAAGTCGATCCTGAGACCGGGCAGGTGACGGTCACCGGCATCTGGGGCGCGCACGACTGCGGCTTCCCATTAAATCCCATGCTGGTGAAGGGCCAGGTCCTGGGAGCGACGGTGATGGGCATCGGCCAGGCGCTCTACGAGAATCTCATTCGCGTCGACGGCAAGGTGATGAACCCTTCCTTTCGGGATTACAAAATGCCTTTGACGGAAGACATGCCCAAGCTGGCGAACGTCGGCCACGTCAACGTCATCACCAACGATCCGTCAGGCCCGTTCGGGGCCAAGGAGGCGGGCGAAGGCGCCGCCGCCGGCGTCATCGCGGCCGTGGCGAACGCGGTTTACAACGCCACCGGCGTCCGCTTCAAGAGTCTCCCGTTTTCACCCGACAAGATTCTGTTCGCGCTCAAGGAATCAGACAGGAAGGCGCCAGCTCGATACGCAGCCCTACATGAGACTCAAGCAAAGGAGAAATGATGAAAGCGATTGACGTGCACGCCCATTTGAACACCAGGGAGATGATGGAAGTGTCGCTCGGCAAGTACAACGAGGCGATGCAGAAATATTACAAGTTCGATCTCCAGCTCAAAACCGCCGCCGAGATGGCTGAGGACTTCGTCAAGGCGGACGTGAAAGGGATTCTCATGGGCTGGGACGCGGAGACCGCCTCGGGACTGCCTAAGCTCAGCAACGATTCCCTGGCGGAGATTGTGAAGCAGTTTCCGAATGCTTTCATCGGCGCTTTCGCCGGCGTCGATCCGTGGAAAAAGGAGGAAGCGGTCAAAGAAGCGGAGCGGGCGGTGAAAAAATTGGGGCTGATGGGACTCAAATTCCAGCCGGCGGTGCAGGCCTTCTATCCCAACGACCGCACGTTCTATCCGCTCTGGGAAAAATGTGCGGAGTTGAAAGTTCCCGTCCAGTTTCACACCGGCACGACCGGCATCGGCGCCGGCCTGCCCGGAGGGATGGGGATCAAGCTCGCCTATTGCCAGCCGATTTATCTCGACATGGTGGCGGCCGACTTTCCCAACTTGACGATCATCGCGTGCCATCCCTCCTGGCCCTGGCAGGATGAGATGATCGCGGTCCTGCTCCACAAGGCCAACGTGGTCAACGAGCTGTCCGGCTGGTCGCCGAAATATTTCAGCGACGCGCTGAAAAAGGAAATCGGCGGCAGGCTGCAAGACAAGTTCATGTTCGGCTCGGACTATCCGGCGCTGACTCACGATCGGCTGTTCAAGGACTGGGAGAGCCTGGGGCTCAAGAGCGAGGTGCTGGAGAAAATATTTTACAAAAACGCCCAGCGAATCCTGGGCCTCGCGTAAGAAGCGGAAGGAGCAAGCGTGTCTCAGGCGCCGAAGACATTCGACGAGTGGTGGGTGGGCAGCCACTACCGCCACTTCGTAAAGAGCGAAGGCGTTCCTCTATACGAGGGCAGCGCGCTGGAAAATCTCGCGACGCTGCCGCTCGCCGATTGGGAGAGAAGAGGGGGGAAGGCGGCCTACACGCGCCTCGGCAATCAAGAAGTCGTCAATCTTCAGATCGTCGAAATCCCGCCCAAGGGAGAGCTCAAGCCGGAGCGCCACATGTACGAATCCGTCATGTACGTGATGGGCGGGACCGGCGCGACGACGATTTGGCAGGAGGGAGAGCCCAAACAGACCGTCGAGTGGGGCGAAGGGGCGCTGCTGGCGATCCCGCTCAACGCCTGGCACCAGGAGTTCAACAGCTCCGCCGATACACCGTGCCGAATTCTTTTCGGCACGAACATGGCGCAGGTGATAAACCTGTACCAAAATCTCGAATTCGTCTTCAACAATCCTTTTGTCTTCGAGGAGAGATACAGTCACTCGGGCGCGAGGGATTACGCGGACAAGGGCGTGCACTGGAACACGAGGCTGTTTCAGACAAATTTTATCCCCGACATCAGAAGCTTTGTCTTAGATACCTGGGGAGAACGAGGCACCCGCACATCCATCATGCGTCTCTACATGGGCAATTCCAGTTCGCAAATGCACATTTTGGAAGTGTCGGAAGGGACCTATGTAACCGCCCACAGGCATGGGGCGGGGGCGCACGTGATCGTTATCGAAGGCGAGGGCTATGAATATCTGTTCATGCCGGGCGACGAGGTGAATCCGAAAAAGAGAACCAGAGTCCCCCTCAAACCGTACGGGGTGATCGCTCCCCGCCTCAACGAGTACCACCAGCACTTCAACAGCGGCAAAGGGCCGCTGAGGCAACTTGCGTTCAAGGGATGGGACAAAGGGCTGGCGACGGTTACCAACGAGGGGAAATACGATGCGGTGGGCGCCGCCCGCAGTGACGATCCCAACGCGTGGGCGTTCAAGCTGCGCTACGACAAAGAGGATCCGTCGATCAGAGAGGAATATTACAACGAGTTGGACAGGAACGGCGTCACGCTCAGGCTGGAGCCCCTCGACCAGGGAACAGGTTGACGGGACGTTTCAGCGGCTATCAAGCACGAGTTGTCAAAATGGACTTCCGCTGCACTTCAGACCAGGCGCTGCTTAAAAGCACGGCGCGCAAGTTGGCCGAGGAGCAATTTCGCGCTGCGGCTTTCAAGTGGGACGGAGAGTATCCCGCGGCGAACGAAAAAATTCTGCGTGAGCAGGGTTTTTTCGGCGTGAGCCTGCCGCAAGAGTACGGCGGCGGCGGCCTTACGCTGCTGGAAGATTTATTGATTTTGGAAGAGGTCGGCAGGGTCTGCCCCGACACCGCTTCGGCGCTGACCCTGGCCGGTCCTCCGCGGATCATCGCGGAGCTGGGCGGCGAAAGCCTCAAGCAAAAATATCTTCCCGCCTTCTGCCGCGATGGAAAAAAGATCGGCATCGCGATCTCCGAAACCGAGGCAGGCTCGGCGGTCACCGAGCTCAGAACCAGGGCGAAGGTTGAGGGAGGGAAAGTCGTCGTCGACGGGGGAAAACTTTTCATCAGCCACGCCGATGTCTGCGCGGCCTTTTTGACTTTCGTCAGGTTCGACGACGGGATCGGCGCGGTGCTGATCGACCAGGGAAGCCGGGGATTTCAGTTGGGCAAGCCCGACATCAGCATGGCGGGCCATCGGCACTACACGCTGTTCTTCGACGGCTGTGAGATTTCCACGGAGAATATTCTCATTCGGGGCAAGGATGCCTTCAAGCGCCTCATCCGCGCCTTCAACGCCGAGCGGTGCCTGAGCGCCATGTGGGCGGTCTCTATCGCGCTCTGCGCTTTCGATCTCGCCCTGGAGTACACCCGGCAGAGAAAACAGTTCGGCCACAGTATCGGCGAATTTCAAGGCATTCGCTGGATGCTGGCGGAGATGGCGATGAAAATTGAGGCCGCGCGGTTGCTTACCTACCAGGCGGCGGCGGACCCGACGCGCTTAAAAAGCTCGATGGCCAAAGCGACGGCGAGCGAGATGGTGGAAAGGGTCGTGAGCGACGCCCTGCAGATCTTTGGCGGCTACGGCTACATGAGGGAGCATCCGCTTGAATATCTTTACCGCCTTGCCCGCGGGCGGAAAATCGCGGGCGGAACCGTCGAAGTGCAGAAGAATATGATGGCGGAAGAATTATTACGAATGGGATTGCACAGGGAGGAATAGGCATGGGTGAAGCGGATCCGATTCTATTGGACAAGAAAGGCGCGGTGGCCAGGATTACGATCAATCGTCCTGAAAAACGCAACGCGATCAGCGGCGGGGTCATTCAGGGAATGATCTCGGCGCTGAAGCAGATCGAAAAAGACGCGAGCATCAAAGTTGCCGTCACGACTGGTGCGGGGAAGATCGCCTGGTCGGCGGGCTACGACATGGATTACCTGTCGGGGCTGATCCACGCGGACTCGTCCAGGCCCGACGAGTCGGGGCTTGAGCTCAACGACATGATTCGGAACTCGTCCAAAATAGTCATCGCGGCGGTGAACGGTTTCTGCCTCGGAGGCGCCGTGACGCTGTTGCTCTCTCACGATCTCGCCATCGCCTCGGACAAGGCGCAGATCGGCTTGCCGGAGATCTTTAGGGGATTTCCCCCGCGCTACGTGGTCGGCGCTCTCGTTAGGACCATCGCCGTGAAGCCGGCGATGGAAATGCTTATCACGGGAAGGAACCTCAGTGCGGAGGAATCCCGGCAAATCGGTTTGATTAACCGTGTGGTTTCGGACAGCGAGCTTGAAGTAACGGCACAGCAGTGGGCCGAAGAGATCGCGCAGTATGACGGCCTCACGCTCAACTACACGAAGAAGTCCGTGTACCAATGCATGGACCAGGCGACTTACGATCAGGCGATGCAGACCAACATCGCGATTCACGAAGAGCACAACCGCGCCAATCCGAACGTCGCGGCCGGGTTGGAAAAGATGCGCAAGGCGCGGGCGGGGAAGAGGTGACGGTAGAAGACCAGGCGCAAGCGAGGGCGATAGGGGACTGGCTACTTTTTCCCCGAAAAAGTTGCCTGTCCCCGTTCGGCAGCCAAACGAAAATTTGTAGGGGCGACCCCCTGTGGTCGCCCAAAACACCGGGCAGGCACGGGGGCCTGCCCCTACAAAAACGGCCTCCGAATCGTTCGTGACAGGGCGCAACGCATGCAGAGGTGAGCCATGAGAAATAAAAACGTTAGGCGGCGTTGCTGGCCGACGGCGGCGATCGCACTCGGAGCCGTACTCATGTTTGCAGCCGTCCCCGCAAACGGCCAGGCGCTCCAGAACGTGCGGGCCGCCTCGCCGACCAAGGGGATTCCCTTTTTCCCCATGTACGTGGCCCGCGACATGGGGATGTTCCGCAGCGAGGGCCTCGCCGTGGAAGAGATCGTCGATTTCTCCTTGCTCAACGAAGTCCAACGCGCCGCCGGTTCGAGGCGCTGAGGCAGCGGACATGAAATCGCTTAAGCGCATCGTCCCGTTATTGTTGTTGCTCGGCGTCGTGCCTGCCGGGAGCGGCGCCTTCGCGCAAGAAAAAGTTCTCGTCTCTTACTCGAGCCGGAGCTACGCCTTTCTCCCCGCCTATGTGGCTTATGCGAACGACTTCTTCCGCGATGAGAAGTTGGATGTGGAGCTTATCCAGATGAGGCCGGGGATTTCTTCGCCGGCTCTGTACAGCGGCGATGTACATGCCACACTGACCTTCGGCAGCACCGTAGCGGCTATCGTCTCCGGCTTTCCCTTCAAGATCCAGTCCGTTCTCACCGTCAAACCGATCCACTACCTGGTCGCTGTGCCGGAGATTCAGACGGTCCAGGATCTCAAAGGGAAGAGGTTAGGCGTATCGCAGCTTCTCGGCACCGACGAGTTTGCCGCCGGCGCGATCCTCGAAGCGCTGGGGTTGAATCCGAAGGAGGTCAAATCCATCGCGTTGGGAGACGAAGCGATCCGCCGCGAGGCGCTCAGGAAAAGGATGGTGGAAGCGTCGGCCATCTCTCCGCCGGGTCCGGTGGAGCTCGCGCGCGAAGGATTCCGTATCCTCGGAGGGCCAAAGGATTTAAAAATAGGCTCTCCTTCCGCGGGTCTTACCGTCACCGACAAGACCGTGAAAGAAAAACCCGTCCTGGTCCGCAAGCTGATCCGGGCATTGGTCCGGGCTCTCCGAGTGATTCAGGAGAATCCCGACGCGACAAAAAAAGTCATGGTCAAATGGCTGAATCAGTCGCCCCAGATCGCGGCGGATTCCTATGATTTGATCGTCGGCTCTTTCAGCCGCGACGGCGAGGCCGATGAAGCGACGCTGAAGAGCGTCATCGAGGCGCGGAGAAAAAGCGGTAAAGTCGAAAAAGAAATCCCGCTGGAGCAGGTGGTGGATTTCCGGCTGGTGCGGGAGGTTCGGAAGGAGTTGGGACTCTAACGTTTTTAAGTGGGGAGCGTCGAAAATTTAATACCGTCAAGGGAGGCAACCATGCAACGGGTTTACTTAGCTTGTCGTCTTGTGAGTTATATGTTGGCGGCGGCATTGCTTGTGGTGGGTTTGGAGTCAGCCGCCTCACAAGCGCAAAATCGAACTGGTGTTCCGCCCGGTTCCATCCAAACCGTACCGGGGATGCCGCCGGTGGTCGATCCGCGGAACGTTTACAGCGAGATTCGGGCCGGCAACTTGAGTCCGGCGGCCGCCGGGGCGTTGTCGCGCGTCTATGTGCCCAACCGGCAGTCCAATGACGTGGCGGTGATTGACCCGGTCACGTTCACGGTCGTGGACCGTTTCCACGTGGGCACAAACCCGCAACATGTGATCCCGTCGTGGGATCTCAAAACTCTCTGGGTCAACAACAACGCGGAGGGCCGCAAGGACGGCAGCGTGACTCCCATCGATCCGAAAACGGGCAAGCCGGGAAAATCGATCCCTGTGGATGATCCGTACAACATGTATTTCACTCCGGACGGCAGCGCCGCGATCGTCGTGGCGGAGGCGTTGAAACGACTCGATTTCCGCGACCCGCAAACCATGGCGCTCAAGTACAGTATTCCTGCGCCCGGCTGCGCCGGCATCAACCACACGGATTTTTCCATCGACGGCCGTTACGCGATCTTCACCTGTGAATTCGGCGGGACGCTCGCAAAAATCGATCTGGTGGGGCGCAAGGTGGTGGGCTATCTGAAACTTTCCAAGGGGGGCATGCCCCAGGATATTCGCATCTCGCCCGACGGGCAGCTCTTCTACGTCGCCGACATGAAAGCGGACGGTTTGTTCCTGGTCGACGGCGACAAGTTCGCCGAGGTCGGCTTCATCGAGACCAGCGTGGGCGCGCACGGTCTGAGCGTAAGCCGCGACGGCACGAAGCTGTTCGTGTCCAACCGCGGCTCCCAGCACGTGTTCGGACCGCATAAGGGCAAGGGCAGCGTGTCGGTCGTCGATTTCGCCGCGCGCAAGCTCATCACCACGTGGCTGATCCCGACCGGCGGCAGCCCCGATATGGGGAACGTCAGCGTCGATGGAAAGACGTTGTGGCTGTCGAGCCGTTTTGACGACGCGGTGTACGCCATCAACACCGCCACGGGCGAGGTTAGAAGCATCTCTGTGAAAAAGGAACCTCACGGCCTCTGCGTCTGGCCGCAGCCGGGCCGCTATTCTCTCGGCCACACGGGGAATATGCGGTAACGGCCCCACAACGCGAGAGCGGATAAGGTGATCAAGTAATGGTTCGAGGTCGCTCACCACAGGTTTTAGATTTTCGATTTCAGCCGAAGGACTGATCAACCTCTCTTTTTGGCTGAGCCGATTTTAGATTGGAGAGAAAGGCGTGGGTAAGGCCTTTAAAGATCTAAGGGCGTTTCTCAAGAAGATCGAGGCTTCCGACAAGCTCGTACGAGTAAAAAAGGAAGTCGATCCTTACCAGGAAATTTCGGCGGCGATCATCAAGGCCGGGGCCGCGGCGCTCTTCTGCGAAAAGGTCAAAGGCTACGATATTCCGGTGGTCGCTAACCTGTTTGCCGATCGTGCAAAGATCGAGCTGGCGCTCGCCCTCCAGACGAAAAATCCGATCGAGGAATATTTGAAGCGGCTGGAAAAGCTTAAGCCCCCGAGACTCGTCCGCGACGGCCCGGTCAAGGAAAACATCGTCACGGGCAACAAGCTCGATATTCCCGGCACGCTGCCGATACCCGTGGTGAACGAAAAAGACGGCGGGAGATACATCTCTTCCGGCATCATCGTGGCCAAAGACCCGGAGTACGGCTACAACCTCGCGCTTCATCGCCTCCACATCAAAGGAAAGAACCGCGCCGGCATCTACATGAGCGAGCTGCAGCATCTCCATCTCTACTACAAGAGAGCAGAGGAGCGAAACGAGCCGCTAGAGATCGCCGTCATCATCGGTTGCGACCCGACGCTCTATCTGGCGTCGGTGGTGACCGGTCCGCCCGACCTGGATGAATATGCCGTCGCCGGCGCGTTGCGTGGAGCACCGGTTGAGACGGTGAAATGCGAAACGGTGGATCTGATAGTGCCGGCTCACGCGGAGATCGTTCTCGAAGGAAAAATCCTTCCGCACAAACGGGAGCCGGAAGGACCGTTCGGCGAATTTTCAAAATATTACGGCCCGCAAGGCAACCGGCCCGTGGTCGAGTTTACCGCCCTCTGCCATCGGAACCGGCCTATCTATCAAACTATTTATTTAGGCCGCCGCCAACGTGACAATGTCTATTTGACCAGTCTGCCTAAAGCGGCGGATCTCTACCGGGCGGTAAAAGAAGTCGCGCCGGAAGTGAAGGACGTCTATCTCACCCCGGGCGGTTGTGGACGATATCACGCCGTCATCTCGATGAAAAAAATGTTCGAAGGCGAACCCAAACTCGCCCTGAGCGTGGTTCTCTCCCATCGGATTGGAGTGAAGCACGCCATCGTCGTGGACGAAGATGTCGATATCTACGATCCGCACGAGGTGGAATGGGCCATGGCCACCCGCTTCCAGTTCGACAGAGATTCCTTTTTTCTCAACGATACGCCCATTCATCTCGACCCATCTTCAGCGTTCAAAAGGAAAACGGGCCTTCTCACCTCGAAGCTGGGGATGGATGCGACTCTGCCTCTGGGCGTTGCGTACCCTGAGGTTTGCGATGTCTCCAAAGAGGTCATGAAAAAAATCGAGGACAATTGGCAAGAATACTTAAATGGCTGACGTGTCCGCCTAATTTTCACTTTGTAGAATGGCAGTAGGAAAAAATCGATAAGGGAGGCGATTGCAATGATTGAAGTTCAGGAGACCAAAACATCTTATGCATCGTGGATCGAGCAGGAGGGGGTGCCTATTGTCGAGGGGCACAGTGTCAACCTCGCGGAGGTCCCGCTGGGACCTTGGCGCCGAAAAGGCGGTCGAGGGGCATTCGTCCAGTTGAGGGGAATGGAGGGATGGACGGGAATGGAGGTGGTGGAGATTCCGCCGGGAAAAGCGCTTGAGCCTGAGAAGCATCTTTACGAAAGCGTCTTCTACGTCGTCGAGGGCTTCGGCTCCACGGAGGTCTGGCGGCCGGGAGAAGCCAAGCGGTTTTTTGAATGGGCGCCGGGAAGTTTGTTCGCGCCGCCGCTCAATTGCTCGCACCGCCTGGTGAACGGCGGGCGCGAGCGGGCGCTTCTGGCGGCGGTGACCAACGGACCGATGATCATCGATCTCTTCCACAGCCTGGATTTTGTCTTCGGCTGTGACTACCGGTTCAAAGACCGGTATAACGGCGAAGAAAATTACTTCGAGGTCAGCCAGAAGCGCTACAAAGTGGGACGAGGCAATTATTGGGATACGAACTTTATCGCGGACGTGGCCAACGCTGATATTGATGCCCACGAGTGGAAAGCAGCGGGCGGCGGCTTTACCGGTTTTGAGATTGCCGGCAATACGCTCGTGGGACACTTGGTGGAGTGGCCCGTGGGGAGATACCACAAAGCCCATTATCATGGAGCTGGAGCTGTTTTAGTGATCCTCAAGTCTGAAGGGTATACTCTGATCTGGCCAAATGACTTAGGGATCCATCCTTATCAGAATGGCCATGGCGATAAAGTCGTCCGGGTGGATTGGAAACCCGGCACGGCGTTTGGCCCGCCCAACGGCTGGTTTCACCAGCACTTCAATCTCGGGACGGTGAAGGCGCGCCAGCTCGCCCTGAGATATGGGAGCAAAAAACACAAGATGGGCTTCTATGTGGCCGCGCAGAAACAGGACGGCGGAGTTTTTATCAGCGTGAAAGAAGGCGGCACTCTGATTGAGTACGAGGATGAGGACCCTGAGATCCGGCGGACCTATCAGGCGGAATTAAAAAAGCGCGGCATAGCGTTTGATATGCCTCCCATCGGTCGCGCATAGTAACGGCATCGGAGTAGAACAGGTTGAAAAGAAAAAAGGGCTTCCGTGTTGAGCACTCGATCGAGCGATATCTTCTTTTTCACGAGGCGGACCCTGCGGGCATCGCCCAGTTTCATCAACTGTTCGCCTGGATGCAGGAGGCCGAGCAGTCTTTCTTCCGTTCCCTGGGGCTGCCGCTAAGGGAGTATTGGGCCTCTGGAGGGAAGAAATCGCTGGGTTGGGCTAGACACCATGCCGCCTTTGACTTTTTCCGCCCAATTCTGGTGGATGAAAAGGTGACTGTCCGCCTACAACTAAGACAGATGACGCAGCGCACGCTGAGTTTCAGCGTGGTGATAGAGAACGAAGACGGAGTGAAGGCCCGGGGCCAGCTCAGGACCATTTGTATTCGAGGCCGTGAGGATCATTTTAGAACGGTTCCTATCCCAAAAATCGTCCGCGCGAGAATCCTGGCAAAGGCGGGTTCGCGAAAGATCGCGTGACGCGAATTTTTTTGTTCGCGGACACCGTAGGCTTCCCCGTTAACATTTCCGCTTTCCTCACCGGCAA
>JBGQBP010000050.1:0-17832 GCA_041494945.1 Binatia bacterium
CATCGGCTTGCCGGTAGTCCCCGACGTCTGGTGAATTCGGACGTAGCGCTCCAGCGGAAACGTAAGGTTGCTGCCGTAGGGTGGGTGAGCCGACTGGTCCTGGGCGAGCTCGCTCTTCGTCGTGAAAGGAAATTTCTTGAATTCTTCCAACGACCCGACGTTGGAAAAGCCGTTGTCGAGCAGCTTTTGCCGGTAAAATTCGTTCGTCGCAAGCACGGCCGCAAGCATCCGGCCGAGTTTCTCGAGCTGATGCGCCGCAATCGATTCTCTGCTCGTCAAAGCCGTCATGAAAGTTCTAACTCCCGACGCACACCGGATCGCCGACCGGCTTAGCCAGCGATTCCAGACCTTGCGCCGTGGCGATGAAGGGCTGGGAGATCAGCGCGTTGCCGCACTCGCGTCCCTGCAAACAGATCCGCAGCGTGAGCGCCATTCCCGGTTTGATTGCGACTCTTCCGTTCTTTCCCAACACAGGCTCTTCGGTCAGCTCCAATCCAATGCCGTTTCCCAAGCCGTAGGCCAGCGCGGATTCGCGAGCCGAAGACGAGGGAATCTCCTTGAGCAGGTCGCCCGGTTGAGCGAAGCCGCCTGCCGCGAGCTGGCGAAAAATTCCGTTGGCGAGACTATGGCTCTTCGCCGCCTCCGGCGGGAGCTTCCCGAGACAAAACGTTCGGCCCAGCTCGGCCCAGTAGCGCTGATACGACGCCGCAACTGTGATGAGCAGCAGCTCTCCCTGCTCAAGCGGAGACACACCCGCGGGGCGCAGACCTACGCGCGGGTCGGAGGAGCGCGCGATCATGAACCTGAAATCCTCGACGCCGCGCCGCCGGGCTTCCCGGTCGAGGGCGGCCATGACCTCATATTCTTTTCGTCCCGGCCGCGCCTCCTTGGCGACGAGAGCGAGGGCATGCTCCAAAATCCCGCTCGTCTTGCGCAGCAGCGCCTGTTCGGACAACGACTTGACCAGCCGGAGCGAAGTCGCAACATCGCTCATTTCGAGAAACTCCGCCCCTGCCAGCGCCTGGCTCACCTTTTCCCACTCGCGCGCGGGCATCTGCTCTTCTACGGCGACCAGTCCGACCCGTTTGGGCTGAAGCCCTCTCTTCTTGAGCGCCTCGGCCAGCCCTTGAGCGAACTGTCCCACGGACCAAACCTCGTCGATCCAGGTGAGCGTTTTGGAGAAGGGATTGTTCCGGCTCGGTTCCTGCACGACGAGCGCCGGCTCGCCTTCGAGAGGAATCACGGCTAGCGCGCCGCGGTTCTTCGGCATAAAATGAGAGACAAACGCCAGGTGGCCGTAGCGCCACGAGTCGCCGTAGATCAGCAAAAGATCGGCGCCGCGCTCCTTCATGCCTTGCCTGAGGCGGCTTAAACGGCCGTGAAATTCCTGCTCGGAGATGCCTTCCCGATCCCAGGTGCTGCAGCCGCGGTTGAGAACCGTATGGAGCGTATCCATCATCTAAGCCTCGATTGTAAAGAGCCTCATGGGCGTTTGAGTCAAACGCCGGGGCCCGTTCGCTTCCACATAGACCGTGTCGCCCAACATGAGATAACCGGTCTCTGGAATATACTGGTTGGGGTGGACGACGAAACACATTCCCTCTTGGATGACCGCTTCATTCTCATCGACGATCTCCGAAAACGGCATCGACTGGAAGCCCAGCCCGTGACCTCGCACGCGCATGTAGGGCGGCCGGCAATACTTCTCGTAGCCGTAGGCCGAGAAAACCTGGTTCATCGCTTGGGAGACGGGCCCGACCTTTTTTCCCGGACGAACTTGCGCGAGGCTCTTCTCCATCGCCTCTTCGAGAATGGCGAATTTCTCCCGCACGACCGGCGAAGGCGCGCCCATGACCGCCGTGCGGCAGAGCTGGATGAAATGGCCTTCGACCGCCGGCGTGATCTCAGCGATGATGATGTCTCCCGGCCGGAGCCTGCGGTCCTGCGGCGGATGGGCGCAGTGGCTATGATCGGAAGCGGTGACCATGCCGAAGTTGTCCTCGGCGCCGCGAGAGCGCATGGCGTACTCCACCTCGGCCGCAAGCTCATACTCGCGCATCCCGACCCTGGCGTTCGCTAAAATGGCGTCGAATCCCCGGTCCGCAATCTCGGCCGCGCGAATCAAAGCGGGTAAGGATTCAGCGCCGGGAAACCGGGCAAGGGAGCTGAGGATCGAGTCCGCGACTTTCAGCCTGCCGCCGAACTGTTTTCCAAGGGCCTGGTAGATCGCAGCGGGCATGAACGCCCAACCGACGAGCCCGATGTCGCCGGCGATTCTTTTTTCGACGGCCAGATCTTTGACTGTTTCCGAAAAGTGATCCGTCGCTCTCACGTCCTCGATCCAGGTCCGCTCGCGCGCCCTGCCCTCGTCCCACGCGAGGCTGATGAGCATCGTGGCATCGCCGGCATCGGTGACCAACACGCCCGTGTGCGGTCCCATCGGGAGCAGGCCGGAGATCCACAGCACCGGATTGACTTCCAGCATGCTCAACTGCCCGGTCGAGTAGAAGAGCAGCGCGGAAAGTTTCTGTTCCTTCATCGCCTCGCGGAGCGAACGCACTTTGCCGTCAAAAGCTGCCGCGTTCGGCGATCGGTCAGGTTGCATGAGCCGCCTCCATCTGTAAAAACAGCCGGCCTACCTTCTTGGTGATTTCGAACAGCCGGTCGTCATCATAGTCTCTGGGGTATCCTACCTCGATCGACACGGTTTCATAAACCCGCGCGGGCCTCTCGGTCACCACCAGCAGCCGGTTGGAAAGATAGACGGCTTCGCTGATGTCGTGGGTCACGAAGATGATCGTCTTCTTCGTCTCCTGCCAGATGCGGATCAGCTCCGCCCTCATCTTTCGCGCGGTGAGCTCGTCGAGGCTGCTGAACGGCTCGTCCATGAGGAGAACCTCCGGCTCGATGGTCAGGGCGCGCGCAATCGCCGCCCGCTGCTGCATCCCGCCGGAAATCTGCAGCGGAAAATAGTTTTCGAATCCCTGGAGGCGCGCCAACTCCAAATAGCGCTGCGCCCGGTTGACTTGCTCCTCCCGGGTCAGCGTCCCATGTTCCAGAGGGAGCTTGATATTGTCGCGCACCGAGCGCCAGCTCAAAAGGCGCGGCTGCTGAAAGACAAAACCGAGCCGCACGCCGTTTTCCCCCGGCACCAGCCGTTTGTCGTCGATCGAGATTTCTCCTCCCGACAGAGTTTCGAGGCCGGCGAGAATGCTCAGCAGAGTCGACTTGCCGCAGCCCGACGGGCCGAGAATAGAGAGAAATTCGCCGTCCTCCACGTCGAAGCTCAAACCGCCGACGACGTCGATCCGGCTGCGGTCGGCCAGAACGAAGTGCTTGGTAAGATTTTTGACGACGATTTTTTTCACCGATCCACTCCAGACTAGACCTGCACGACCGCGCGCCAGGCCGTCGCCCGCTTTTCGAACGGATTGATCAAGGCATACTCGATGAACAACAGCACGATGACGAACGTCAGCGTCCAGGCGAACACCTGGGTCATCGAGAAAAGACCGAACCAGTAGTGGAGCATGTACCCCACGCCGTTGCTCATGCCGATCAGCTCGACCGTAGTGGCGATCTTCCACGAGATTCCGAGAGCGTAGCGCGTGGCGGCGAGAACGTAGGGAACGGTCTGGGGCAAGACGATCTTGCGAATCAAGTCCCGGGTGGGAAGCTGAAAGGCTTTCCCCATGGCGATGAGCTGCATGTCGATGTCTTTGACCCCCTGCCACATGTTGATCGCCACCGCCGGAAAAGCGGTCACGCCGATGGCGATCACCGCCGCGAAATCGTTCAAGCCGAACCACAAGAGACAGATGATGGCGTACACGACCGCCGGGATCGTCAGCCCCACCATCACCCAGCTCTCGAAAAACTTCTCGCCCTTGACCGAGAGGCCCATGCAGAGCCCGAGACCGCTCCCGAGAAACATGGCGATCAGCAGGCCGAGCAGCACCCTGGAGACGGTTTTGTAGAGGTGAAACCAACCGTCTCCGGACCGTAGATTGTCCGCGATCGCTTCGAACACCGGAATCGGCCCCGGCACGATGTCCGCGGAGAAGAGCAGCGAAAGGACGACCCAGACGGCGACCAGGACCGCAATCGAGTAAATCTTAAGGATTGTATGCATCCGTCATCAGCCCTTTCGGAACTTCCCGCAGCACTTTGGGACCCAGGATCTCGCGCGTGACCTCAAGAAAATCCTGCTGGACCTTGATCTGCTCTTTGTCCCATTTATCGACGATCCTCGGCCCCATGTTGTCTCTCAGCGCCGCCGCCGCTCCCGGCTCCGTCAGCCTGATCTGCTTCGCGTAGCTGTCCCAAACCTCCGGGTGGCTGCGGATGTACTTCACTGTTTCCAGATAAGCGCCGAGGTAGCGCTTGAGGATGTCGGGATGAGCTTTGGCGAACTCCTCGTTGGTGGTGATCGTGACGTGGGCCGGCGCGCGCCCCACCCGTTTCTCCCACTCCCCGCTCAGATCCATAATGACGCGATACTTTCCGGTCAGGGGAAATCTCAAGGACTCGGTGGTCCCGATGAGAGCGGCGGCCAGCTCTCCCCTGTCCAACAGGCCCATCAACGCCGGCCCCGGCGCGGTGATCAACTCGAGGTCGCGCTGAAGATCGAGTCCGTGCCACCTCTTCGCGATGGCCATGAAAATGCTCGTCGTGGCGGCGCCCGGCCCGCCGAAGTTGCCGACTCTTTTTCCCCTGAGGTCCGCCAGCGTCTTGACGGGAGAGTCCTTCGGCACGAGCAGGGCGTTGACCGGCGAGAAGATGCCGAAGATCACCAGCATGCCTTTCCCTTCGGCCCGCGCCCTGGCCATAGCCGTAAGGCCGCCATAGCCGATATCAACTGCCTTCTCTGCGATCATGAGGTGAAGCGCGGGAGGACTGAGACTCCCCACTCTCTCGTAGGGCAAATTGTATTTCTGCAAGAGCTTCTGCTGCTCCATCACGGTGTGGACGAAATCCTGCGCCCCGGTCTGGAGAATTCCGAGCGTGATTTTTTTGCTGTCGGCCGCGACCGCGTGCGAGTGCCACGACAGAGCCCAGAGAATCGAGACGGCCCATGTAACTTTGAGCAATGATGCCGGCATACGCACCCCCTCTATGGTCTACTATCGTTTCGCCCTCGCCGGCAAGAATTCCGGCGTGCGGTTCATGTCCGGTTGCTCCGGATCAGGCGACGCGTGGCCGCGAGATCGCCTCTTTCCACGGCCTGTGAGCATTTCCGTAGGCCTTGGGCCCGAGGCGAAAATGGCGCGCCTGCTCGTAAGTCTCCACGAACGGCATATTGGGATCGTACCAATCCTTGGGGTCGATCGGACAGGGGCCGGCCTTCGAAACATGGCCCGGCGTCGGTCGCCCGAGCATCTCTTCCAGCATCCACGCGCAGTCGATGACGCGGTCCAGATCGACCCCGGTCTCGATGCTCATCCGCGCCAATAAATGCATCAGGTCTTCGGTTGCAACCATACCCGTCGCCCGGCCGTTTCCACAGTAGGGGCAGCCGCCGATTCCGCCGATGGAACCATCGAAATAGACGGTGTCGGTCGCCTCCAGCACGCGCAGCGCGGCATAAGTGGACGCCATCGCCATGCCGCGCGCGTTGTGAAAATGGAGCTTGAAGTGAACGATCGCCGGCCAACGCTTTTTAATTGCTACGAGCGTCTCCTCGACTTCATGCGGAGTGTTCCAGCTCATGGGGTCGCCGAGGTTGACGTGAGTCACCGCGATACTCGCCTCGCCCCACAGCGCATGCTCCCGCTCCAGCATCTCCGTCCGCTGAGCGAGCGTGAAAGGGCCGAGAAAATTCGATCCCCAGGCGGAATGGATCGCAATGCCGGCCGCCGCGCGGCCTCGTTCTTTGGCGCGCGCGATAATTTGCGGCCAGCGCTCGATCTCTTGCGCCTGGGAACGGTTGAAATTTCGCCGCACGAAGACGTCGCATAAGTTACAGCTCAGATACGGAACGGGTTCGCGCTCGAGCGTCAACGGCGGCGAATAGGCGCGCGCCCGCTCTTCGCCTTGAGGATTCGCCACCAGAGCCGTATAGGTGACGCCCGGTTTGGGCCGGAAGCGGCGGAGCAGTTCGTCGATGCACGCCATCTGAGGCGTATACTTCGGGCTTACGAACGAGCCCACCACGATGTTTTTCAGTCCCGTCTCGGAGATGGCGTCGAGCAGTCTGACCTTTTGTTCCACCGCAATGTTTACGTCTTCGATCTGCATGCCTTCGCGCATGCACTCCTCTTTGTACACCACTTTGGGCCACTGCCTCATGCTTTCCTCCTTGTTATCGAGAACGGGCGCACGCTTTCAATGCGAAGCAGCCGGGCCAACCCTTGCGAATCTTGCGCTCACGGCTCATAGCGAATCGCCTACTTTTTATAAATCTTCTCCACCCGCCCGCTGCGATCGATCTCGGTCAAATAACTCAAGTCGACGAAGTCGGCGGGCTTGAAGTTCTTGGCCTTGGGATCGGTCTCATGGTCGAGCACCCCCTGAAAGGCTTTTTCTCTGGGCACGGGGAACTCCTCGAAAAGCTCCACGTATTCGTCATAGAGAAAGCGCGCCTGATCCAGCCCGAGACCGCCCATATACTTTTGAATGATGGCGACGGCGCCGTCGCGGTTGCCGCGAAAATATTGAAATGCCTCTACATGGGCGCGCATGAATCGCAGCACGGAATCGCGGCTGCGCTGCATGGTGCGCTTCATCGTGGCGAGGGTCCCGGCCATGGCGATCGAATTGAGCTTGACACCGTCCGCCAGCACCACCGCGCCGGATTTTCTCGCCGTCAGTATGGCCAACCCGCCGAGCACGCCCGCCTCGAGTTTGCCGGCTGCTAGAGCGGTCGCCACTTGCGGGTGGCCGCCGAACTGCATGATCGGAACGTCTTTGTCGGGCTTTAAGCCCGCCTGGTCGAGAACGATGCGCGCGAAGGCGTCGGCGTCCGAGCCGTACTGGGAGACGCCGATGGTCTTGCCCCTAAGGTCCTCAAGCCGGCGTATCCCGGATTGGCGGCTTACCAAGAGTTTCATGATGGAGATGTTGGTTGACGCCGCCAGCACCGCCAGCTCGGCGCCTTGCATGCGCGCGCGCATCAGGGCGGTGGACCCCGCCATGGCGTAATCCACGTCGCCGGCGATGAGCGCCTGGACCAATCTCGGACTTCCGGTCAGGAGAATGACATCGGCATCCAACCCGTACTTGGCGAAAAGGCCGGCTTCCTTGGCGATCCAGGCGGGCGCGAACACGGGCGTGGGAGAGACAAAGGCGACCCGGATCTTTTCCGCCGCAAAAATCCCGGGCGTGAGGGAAAACAGGAAACAACAGATTGACAGCCCCACGCGCAGTTTCAGTTTGTGTTCCGCGGCGATCTTCATGGCTGCGGTTTGCCCGCCCTTGCGCGCGCAATTCTTTTTGGCTTCGACCTTCAGCTCGCTCATAGGCTCGCCCCTTGCTCCTCTGAAGCACACGGCACCCTTCGTAGATAAAGGCCGGCGTTCACAAATCGACCAGCCCCTCCCTGACGCAGCGCTGTCTAAGCAAGGTCAGGATTCCGCCGGCCTTGAAAATATCTTCCACCGAAGGAGGATATTTCGGCAGCGTAAGTTCACGGCCCGAGCGCAGATTGCGGATTTTGCCGCGCGGATAATCGACCTCCAGCTCGTCGCCGTCTTCCACCAGAGAAGAAACTCCCGGCGCGACGAGCGTCGGGTAAGCGAGATTGATCGATGTCCGGAGAAATATCCGCGCCACGGAGTCGGCTACGATCGCCCTTATGCCGACTTTTTCCAGCACTCGATTCGCCTCTTCGCGATGGGAGCCGCAGCCGAAATTTCCGGCCGCCACGATGATGTCGCCGGGGCGAACCTGCTCCGGGAACTCAGGCCGCACCGCCGCCATCGTGTGCCGGGCGATCTCCTCAATTTCTCCTTTGCGCATGACGTGGAGCGGCGCAATGACGTTGGTATCGACGCTCTCCCCGAACTTCCACACCCGCCCTCTTATGACGAAATCACTTAGATGCAGCATTCAACATCTCCCGTGGGTCCGTGATTACGCCGGCTACCGCCGATGCCGCCACGGTCGCCGGTCCGGCGAGGTAGACTTCGGAATTGGGGCTGCCTTTGCGGCCGCGGTAATTTCGGGTCGTGCAGGTGATGCTGACCTCCCCGTCCACCATGTAACCGAGTCTGGCCGTACAGACTCCGCAACCCGGCTCGACAACCTGTGCGCCGGCGCTGAGCAGCGGCTCGACCAGACCCGCCTCCAGGCACTGGCGGTAAACCGTATAGGAGGCCGGAGAAACGATCAGACGGACTCCCTTGGCGACCTTCCTGCCCCGTAGAATCCTGGCCGCGACTTCGATGTCTTCCAACCGGCCGTTGGCGCATGAACCGATTAGAGCTTGATCGATTCGTTGTCCCGCCACCTCCTCCACCGGGACGACGTTGTCGAAGGTATGGGGCTTGGCGACTTGGATTCCGACATCCTTCAGGTCAACCGTGATTTCGCGGGCGTAGTGGGCGTCAGAATCCGGAGAAACCGTCTCAAAAGGTTTATCGGTGCGCTCTTTAACGTAAGCGAGAGTTTTCTCATCCGCCTCAAATAGGGCGAACTTCGCGCCAAGCTCAACCCCATGGTCTGCCAGGCACATGCGGCTCGACAGATCCATCTCCCGCGCGGCCGGTCCCGTGTATTCGATGGCCATGTATTGCGCCATATCGTCTCCGTATTGACCCGCGAGGTACAAGACCAGATCTTTAGCGACCGGATACGATTTGGGAACCCGGCCCTCGATGGACACTTTGACCGTCTCGGGAATTCTGAACCACAACTCGCCGAAGACTGCGGCGTAAGCCGCGTCCGGCTCCGCGATGCCCGCGCCGGCGGCGTTGAGCGCGCCGTACATCGTGCAATGGGAATCGGGGCCGACGATCAACTCGCCCGGCCGCACGTAGCCGTAGTCGCACATCATCTGGTGACAGACTCCCGGTTCTGCGTCATGAAAGTACTTAACCCCCAGCCGCGCCGCCAGCTCTCGAGCGATCTTGTTGCGGCGCGCCTGCAGCTCATTGGTGGGAGGCTGGTGATGGTCGGTCATCATGTACACGCGTTCGGGGTCCCAAAGCCGCGGCAATCCGCCCGGCAATCCGGCTTCCACGGCCGTTTGATTGACTTGCGAAACGGCGGCGGGAAGCAACAAGCCATCGATGCCGACGCCGACGTAATCGCCGGCGTTGAGCTCGCGTCGCTCGACGGACTTTTTCGAGAGGATTTTTTCCGCGATCGTTTTTCCCATGGGTTCGTCGTTGCAAAAAAGCGCGCCCTGCGTTCTTCCCTCGTCAGGCGATCATCACGACATTATTTATTGCCAGCCGATCGATATCGGCGTCGGACAATCCCAACTCCTCCAGGACATCGCGGGTGTGCTCGCCGAGGCGCGGGGGTTGCCTTCTCACGGAGAACTCAAAGGCGCCGCTTTCAAACGGCAGCGCGGGCAGCCGCACCGTTTTTTGGCCCGCATTCACGGGGAGCAAACGATTTGGATGCCCCATCAGATAAGGATCTTCGTAGAGGTCGGCGGGCGTGTTTACGGGCGCGTAGGGCACCTCGGCTTGGTCGAGCTTGCTCATCACTTCCTTGCAGCCGTAACTCCCGACGATTTCCTGAATGCGGGGGAGGAGCCAGCCTCGCGCGCGGGTTCTCGCCTCGTTGTCCTGAAGATCGGGACGCGAGGCAAGCTCGCTCTCGGCAAATTCGCGGCAAAACGCTTCCCAATGGCGGTCGCTGGTGATCCCGATAAAAACCTGCTTCCCATCGGCGGCGCGGAACAGATCGAAGACACCCCAGCGAAACCGTGTGCCCATCTTGCGGACGGGCATGGGAAGCGGCGCTTCGCCGGACATCGCGTAGTGGGCTAAATGCTGCCCAACCCAAAAAACTACGGTTTCGAACAGACCCGATGTCAGGCGCTGCCCTCGTCCCGTTATATTTCTTTGCAGCAACGCGGCAAGGATGCCGATGACGCCGTACGTGGCCACGCTGATGTCGGTCACCGACGCCCCGATACGCAGCGGCTGGTCCTGGAGCCCGGTCATATAGGCGATCCCGCCCATCATCTGCGCCACCTCGTCGAGCGCCGGCCGGTGGGCGTAGGGGCCCTGGAGAAATCCCTTGATCGAACAATAGACGATCCGCGGATTAAACTTGGAAACGGTGTCGTAATCGACTCCCAATCGCTCGAGGACGCCCGGGGCATAGTTGTCGAGGACGACGTCGCATCCGGCGGCGAACTTGAGGAACAGCTCCTTTCCCTCCGTTTGCCGCAAGTTGACCGCGAAACTGCGCTTGTTGCGGTTGAGAAAATAGAAAGTGCTGGCGCCCATGGGCGATTTCCTCGCCTGATCTCCGCCGCGGGACGGATCCTCGATCTTGATCACATCCGCGCCCAAGTCGGCCAGGATGAGACCCGCCGTCGGCCCCGCCACGATATGGCCCAACTCCAGCACTCTGGTCCCTTCAAGGGGTAATGGACTCATCGAATCAACCTCAAAGCTTTTCCGCCACTGGCGATGGACATCGCTTACTTCCGGTATAACTTCTCAACCAGCCCGCTTCGATCTATTTCTTTAAGAAAGCTCAAGTCGATAAAGCTCGCCGGCTTAAAAGTCTTGGCCTTCGGGTCGCTCTCGCGATCCAGCACCGCCTGGAGCCCCTTTTCCGCCGGCACGGGGAGATCTTCAAAGACTTCCAGCGCTTCGTCGTAAACGACGCGGGCCTGCTCGGCGCTGATCCCGCCCATGTACTTCTGCAAAATCGGGAGGGTTCCGTCGCGGTTGGTCTTGAAGTAATGCACCGCCTCCACGAAGGCGCGCATGAATCTCATCACGCCATCGCGGTTGCGTTGCACGCGGCCGCCGGTGGTAGCCAGGGTCCCGCTGATCGCCGCCGTCTTGAGCTTGGCGCCGCTGGTAAGAACGGCGGCCCCGGATTTCTGCGCCGCCAGGACAGCCAGCCCGCCGATAACCCCGGCCTCGATCTTTCCGGCCGCCAGCGCTGTGGCCACTTGCGGGTGTCCGCCCAGTTGGAGGATGGGGACATCTTTGTCGGGCCTCAAGCCGACCTTGTCGAGCACGAGGCGCGCGAAGGCGTCGGCGTCCGAGCCGTACTGGGAGACGCCGATGGTCCGGCCCTTTAAATCCTCTAGCCGGCGAATCCCGGAATCGCGGCCCGTAAGAAGTTTCATGTTGCTGAAGTTCGCCGTCGTGGCGAGAATCACGACGTCCGCGCCGCGCATGCGGGCGCGCATCGCCGCCGTCGCGCCGACGACGGCGTAATCAACATCCCCGGCGATGAGCGCCTGGACCAAGCGCGGGCTCCCGGAGAGGAAGATGATTTCGGCGTCCAGACCATGCCTCGCAAAGAGGCCGGCTTCTTTTGCAATCCACGGCGGCGATTGCGTCGGGCTGGGTGAGACGAAGGCGACTCGGATCTTTTCGGCCGCCGCGGCTCCGCCCGCCAGAGCGAAGCAAAGCCAGCCGGCGGCGAAGGCGAATAGGCGTTTCATTTTATATCCTTTTCTCTGAGTGGCATCGTCTGCCCCGGCTCGAACCTGTCGCCGTCTAATAACGGGAAGCATCTCGGCACCCAGACGCGCCACACCGTGAAGTTCGACCCGACTCCTACTCCGGCGCCTCCTCCAACTGTTCGAAGCCGCACGCGCGGTCCACTCCGGTCGTCGCCACTAAATTCGGCTCCGCCGCGATCAGCAGAGCCGCCTCTCTCTCGCTTCCATTGAAGTGTTGGAAGATCACGCCGTCGGGCTTGATCGGCAGCTGAAGCAGATCCCCTTTTTTCCAATCGTAGCGCTCCCCGTCGATGATCGTGTGCCCCGCCCCTTCAACGATCACGAAAACCACGCCGCCCTGGCACCTCTGCCTGCCGCTTCGGCTCCCGGCCGGAAGCTCCTGCGCATAGAAGATGAGAAATTTGTGCGCCGTAGAATCGATTTGCGGATGCATGTACCACTTCATCACGCCTTGTGGATTGACCTCCCAAGGCAGTCCCGCGCCCTTCACGCATACGCCGGCGGCGGCGATGCGCGTCCGCTCCCTGTCTCGCAGCTCGATCAGTTCCTCATAGCGAGTCAGCTCTCTCTGCTCCGCCGCGCGATCAGCCATCGTTGTCACCTCGCGCTTTGGGAGAATGGCCGGGAGCGACCTCTAACTGTTTAAGATGGAGCGCCACGTGATTGGCCAGCGGGACATAGACAAAGGCCATCCAGCGGCTCGGCCCATCGGGGTTGGTGTTGAAATGTTGGTGTTCGACGCCGCCGGGCTTGACGGGGAGCGTGAGCAGGTCTCCTTTTTCCCAGTCGTACCTCGTCCCGTCGGCGACCGTATAGCCCTTGCCCTCTAAGATATAGATGGCGACGCCGCCCTGATGGCGGTGCTTGCCCGATTGCGTCCCGATCTCCTGCGAGAATACCCGCCACTCCTGCAAGGCCGTATCCGAATACATCGCGGAATTCAGAAAATAACGGATTCTTCCCTGGCGCGTGTTTTCCCACGGCCGGTCTTCGTCCCGGACCAAAATTTTTCCCGTGCGGCCGCGTTCCAGGACGCGGTCTTGATAGGCCATCGCCGCCTCGTAAGCATTCTCAGCTATTTTGACTGTTTCATCTGCCATAGAGCTTCTCCAAAAATCCGGAACGTTCGATCTGCCGCAGAAGGGAATCGTCGATGAATTGCTCCGGGGTTGCCTTGAGAGCGGCAGGCAGGGTCTCGCCCGTCGCCCGCAGGACCGTTTGCACCGCCTTGGGGTCAGCGTAGGGCAGCTTGCCGATCTGTCTCACGTATTCGTCGTACGAGTCCTGCAACGCTTCCATGTCGTTGGTGCGGAAATATTTTTGAAAAATTTTTATGGTTTCCCGCGGTTTGGTTTTCAGAAAATGAATGCCTTCCAACACGGCGCCGGTGAAATTCGCCAGGAGATCCGGCTGCTGCTTGATAACGTCTTCGCGCGTAATCACCGCCGAGTGCAGAAAGGGGATTCCCAGTTGGGCGAGATCGGCGAGCACGTTAAATCCGAGCTTTTTGGCCAGGAGCTCCTCCGGAGAAGTGAGCAGCGTCCCCTGCACCGCGTTGCTCTGCATCGCCGCAACCCGTTCGGCGCCGCCGCCGACTTGAAGCAAGGCCACGTCGCGCCCGGGTTCCAGATTGAACCGGCGCAGAGCGTAAATTGCGGCGGCATGGCCGGAAGAGCCGAAACGGCTGATGGCGAGCCGCTTGCCCTTGAGCTGCTCGACCTGGGTAATCGCCTTCGAGGTCACCAGATAATAGGGAAAAACGTTGAGGAGACCCATGATGATTTTTACTTTGGCGCCGCCGAGCGCGGCGGAAACGGCGGGGCTACCGGCGGAAAAAAGGAGCGGGGTTTCTCCCGCGATCAAAGCGTTCATCGCCCTGGAGCCGGAAGAGATGTACACAAGCTCGACGTTCAGCCCGTATTTCCGGTAGATGCCGGTCTCATAGGCGACCCAAGCCACCGACTGGCTGGCCGTGATCGATGAGTAAACGATGCGGAGATCCTTCGCCTCAGCAAATTGCGAAAGCAATCCAAAAACGGAGAGCCAACAAACGAACGCGGCGGCATATCTTTTTCGCCCAGCCGCGCCGGAACCGGGTTTTCTTCTCACGGTTTTCTTCTTTTGATGTTTGCGCTTCAGTGTCCGAATATCTCCTGATAGTCTTTTTGAAACTCGCTGTATCGATCGGCGATTCTCGGATTGACGAAAGCCACGCGCAGCCGCTTGAGATCGAGTTTTTTGGCCAAGGGCGGAAGATCCGAGCGCGCCGGCACGCGGAAACTATCGCGCATGATCTTTTGCCCTTCATAAGAAAGGACGTAGTCGATAAAAACGCGCGCGGCGTTGGGATGAGGCGCATGGGCGGAAAGAGAAACGACGCTCGGAGAGGTCACCACAGGATCTACCGTTTCCACCCAATCCAGCGGCGCGCCCTGGCCTTTCATCTGCTCGATTCGACTCGCGTGCGCGATCGACAAAGGAAACTCTCCCGCAAGAGTGAGCTTCGCGATGAGCGTATGACCCTGGTGCAGTCCCGGATTTTGCGCCGCCAAGCCCCGCAGAAACTTGCGCGCCTTTTCTCTGCCCCAATACTCGGCGAGCGTGGCATACCATTCGGTCTCCTCGCTATCCATGCCTATTTTTCCCTTCCATGCGGCGCCGAGAATCTCCGGCCAATCTTTTGGAACCTCCTTCTCCGATACCAGCCGCGTATTGTAAGCGAGCACGAACTGACGCACATAGATCGCCGTCCAGTATCCCTCGTCGTCCTTCAATCCCGCCGGGATGGCGTCCCTCCCTGACGCTTTATAGGGAGCAAAGATGCGCTGCGCCTGGAGCACGCCGTTTTCCACCACGTCCATCGAGGTCGCGTCGAAAAAATGTCGGCCGGCTCTCCCCTCAGTGAGTATTTTGGTGCGCATCTTTTCGGCGCCGAGCCGGAACAGTTCGGGCTGGATAAAAGGATATTTTTGTTGAAAGCCTTTCAGCAGCGCCTGGCTGTCCGGCAAAGTCAGCACGGTGTAAAAAACGAGCTTTCCCTCTCTCCTGGCGTCATCGATCGTTTTCTGCAACGGCTCTGCGTTCAGCCGGGCGACGGAACCGATCGATACGATGAAAACAAAAAGCCGCAGGCAAAAATTCTTCTTCACGGCGGATCCCTTTCTCAAACGTCCGGACGGTTTTCTTGCAGGCCGAATCTTTGCTCCACGAACTCTCTCCTACCGTAGTTCGGCTTTGAGCTCTTCGATGAAAGAAAGATCGAAATACTTGAACGGCGGAATTGAGGCGAACGCCGGGTCCTCGTAGCTCATGGTCTTGAGGACGTTGACAATCGCCTCTTCCGTGGGTACGAGATCCGGGCGCGCTCCCGCCTTCAGGAGACCGTAGGAATATTCCAAACTTTCGCGGTCGTCGATTCGTAAAACCCGCTGCATCACGGCGATCGTCGTCTCTTTGTCGGCGATCAGCGCCCGCACCGATTCCGCCAGCGCCCGGATATAGGCCTTGACGACCCCCCGGTTTTTTTCCATGAAGGACTTACGCGTCAAGTTGATCCCCCAGATGTACTCGAGCGGGATCGGTATCACGGTCAGGCCGAGCTTCTCGGCATGCCGCCCCTGAAGCGGCGAGATCAAGGTCGCGTCGATGTTGCCCGAGATGACCGCCGCCAGCCGGATGCCGGAGCCGCCTGAGAGAGGAATGATCTGAGCGTCCTTTCTGTAATCGAGGCCGGCCTTGGCGAGCATGAAGCGAATAAAGGCGTCCGCCCGTCCACCCGCGCCGCTCGAAGCTATCTTGTTGCCTTTGAGTTCTTTAACCTCTTTGATCTTGAACCTGCTCGCCAGACTGTAAGGCGAGGCGTTGCTCCAGGAGCAGAGGCCCACGACGTCGATGCCCTGCCTGCCGAGGTAAAAAAGCCCTGTCGAGCTGGAAGTCAAAAACTGCACGCTGTCGGAGACAAGCGCCTGCATGTTCATCTGCTCGTTGCGCGTCGCGATGACCTCCACGTTCAGTCCGTGCTTCTGGAAGATTCCTTTTTTTATCCCTACGAAAATCGGCATCGCGCCGGTCACCGCTCCCGGGGTTGCGACCCGTATCAGAGTCTGAGCAGAGACGGGAATTGCGCGCGCCGAGAGCAGCGCGAGCGCCAATGCAACCAACCTGATCGAACTACGCATGGCCCATTTCTCCTCTCTGCCCGGGTCTTTGCGGCTACGCGGGCCGCCGTCGCTGTGCACCGCGTTCAAATTCTTGCTGCCGCCCCCCCCAAAGCCGTTTGGTGGCGAGACGCGCGCCTTCGGCCATAGCCTCGAACTTGGCCCAAGTGATCGTGGGATGGCCGACTCTCGTGCCGAGCCCGCAGTCCGTGCCTGCGATCACATTTTCTCGGCCGACAAGCCTGGCGTACTTGATCAACCGCTCCGCAATCGCCTCCGGGTGTTCGATGAAGTCGCTATAGTGGCCCGTTACTCCCGGAACGAGCGCCTTCCCGTCCGGAAGCCTCACCTCTTCCCACACCCTCCACTCATGCTCATGGCGCGGGTTGGAAGCCTCGATGGAATAGATCTCCGCGCGCACCTTCAAGATGAGGTCCACGATGTCTCGGAGCGGAATGTCGTGTTTATGGGGACCATGATAGCTGCCCCAACACATGTGAAAGCGAACCCTGTCCTGTGGAATGCCCCTGAGGGCGTGGTTGAGCGCGTCGATCCTGAGCGCGGCGAACTTGCGGTATTCCGGCAGACTCATATGAGCGTTGAGCTGCCATCCGTCCGCCAGGTCCGGATCGTCGATCTGAAGAACGAAGCCGGAAGCGACGATCGCCTCATACTCCTCGTGCATCGCATCGGCCAGCGCATAGAGGTAGGCCTCGTCGCTCGGGTAATACTCGTTCTTCATCCAATGCTCGATCGTGCCGGGCGCGACCGCGGGGAGAAAGGCCTCCTCGGCCTTCGCGCCCTGGAGCGCCGCTTTGAAATTTTCGATATCCGTTTTGAGCGCGGAGTGGCCGACATATTTGAGAGGCGCGTTGCAAAAAAAACGCGTTGCGTGCCGGCCGATTGTAGCGCGCCCTCCTTTGCCCGCGAAGTACTCCGGAAAATCCAAGAGGTCCCGGCCGAAGATCGCCGGCGGACGCTCCTCGGGATCGGCCGCGCGCTCTTCAAAACCGCCAAGACGCTCCCGGGCGTAATCCGAAAAACTGTGCTTCCCGAGCTCGCCGTCGTTGACGATGTCGATGCCCGAGTCGATCTGCTTCTTGACTACTTCGGCGACGGCGCTCCGTAACCGGTCGCCGAAAAGCTCCCGGTCATAGGGCCGGCCGTTGCTCTTCGCAACCAGCATCTCCCACAGGTCCGGCGGCCGCGGCAAGCTGCCGGCGTGCGTCACCAGGATTCGTTCCGTGCTGCGCTTCATCTCCTCGCGCTTTCAGTTTGCAGACCTTCTCAGGAGATCCGGTCGAGCCCATATTCGCGCCAGCGCTTCTCCACCTCGGCGATGTGCTCTCTCGGCGGAAAGGCGATCGGCGGAAACTCATGCTTCTTTGTGGCGTCGATGCCAATCTTGGAGCCGAGCGCGCGGCTGTCGTCGGAGACTGGGCCTTCTATCTGAACCGACGGGTCGAGCGGCACGCTCAGCGTATTGGGCTCGATGAACACATCGCGCGCCGGCTGGACGCGAAAGCTCATCGCCCAATCGACCGCGAAGGAGTCGCGCACGTCGATATCGTCGTCGACGACGACGGTAAATTTCGCAAACCGCGGCAGCACGGCCCACGCGCCCCAGATCGCCTGCTTGGGCTGGGCTTCGTTTTCCTTTTTCATCGAGATGACGAGATAAGCCGTGCTCCCTCCCGCCGTCTTAAAGTGCAGGTCGGTGATCGGGAGGCCGAGATCGTACTTGAGCTTTTTGTAAATCGGAACGCCAAAGCCGAAGCCCCGGATGCAACTGCTCTCGCTCGGCGGCATCTGGCTCACGAACGCCTGGAAGATGGGATCGCGCCGCGTGGTCACGCATTTCACGTCGATAACGAACGACGGGCCTCCCCGGCTCATGTAGCCGGCGTACTCGCCGAACGGCCCTTCTTCTTCCCGGACCCCCGCCGGGATCTCCCCTTCGAGGACGATCTCGGCTGTCGCGGGCACTTCGAGATCCGAGGTCTTACATTTCACGACCTCGACGGCTTTTCCCCGCAGGCCTCCCGCGACGGCCAGCTCGTCCATGCCGAA
>JBGQBP010000051.1:0-17702 GCA_041494945.1 Binatia bacterium
ATCTTTTGCACGCCCAACTGGACGAAAAGGCGCGCCAGCCGCGCGATCTCTTCAAAAGAAAGAATCTCCCTCTTGTCGATCCACTCGTACTCGTCCTCCGGCATGCAGTAAGTGCAGCGGAAGTTGCACCGATCCGTCACGGAAATTCTCAGGTCTTTCACCGGACGGTTGTAAACGTCGCGTACCATCGACTTTACTATGCATAAAAGGTATGAGGGCCGCAAGGGCGCCAACTTTGACGCCCCAAGTCGATCTGCTATGGTATTTGACATCCTATGAGCCTACGCCAGCAGCAGATCTTGGTCTTTGTCGGAACCGTGGTGGTAATTTTCAGTCTGTTCGCCACCGGCATCCTGTTGGTTGCGAAGCGGCTGACTACAGAGGCGACGCTGCAGACCGCGCTGCTGATGGCACGCCAGGTCGAGATCGCCCTGGCCCAGAGCCTCCAGCAACCACCCGCGACGCCGCCTGCGGCGCCGCAGACCCAGACCGCCCCATCTGCTCCCAAATTCTGGGACTTTCTCGGCCGACTTTTTCCCGGCAATCCTCCGGCAGAAATCAATCCGCCGAAGAAAATCGCCCCTCCAGCTTCCCGGCGCGCGCAGGTGCAAGGATTGATCAAGGCCTACATAGACCGCAGCTCCAGCATCCAGGCCATGTGGGTGCTAAACCCGGAGGGTAAAATCCTCTACTCCTCTCGCAGCCAGGAACAGGGCCGCACGCTCACCGAACCGACGCTGCGCGAGAATCTTGGCAAAGGGATCACAACGATCGACTCTCACCGCGAGGGAGAGCTGACTTATTACGACGTGCTGGTGCCGCTGGAGATGCCGGAAGGTGTACATGGTCCAGGCGGGCTTAGGTTATGGATTAACCCTTCAGATTGGACCGATCTCGTCTCGGGTTTATGGCGGCAATTCACTCTTCTGTTTCTCCTCGGAGCTAATGTGGCCCTGCTCAGCGCCTTTCTGACCACGGCGTTGTACACCCGGCGCTTTCGGCTGATCAGCGAGGCTCTGCGCGAAGCTGAAGCCGGCACTTACCAAGCAAGGCCTCGCTACGGCAGCCAAGACGAAATTGGAACCAGCCTGGATCTCATCGACCGATTGGTGATGAAACAGCGCGGCAACAGCGGACTCGCGGCGCCGTTGCAGCGAGTGTCGGTGGCCGCGCGCACTTTAGTCCACGAGGTCAAAACTCCTCTCAATGCAATGACCGTACATCTGGAGCTGCTGCGACACACTGCGGACAACCCCAACGACGCAGCGCAGGAGACGCAGCAGCGTTCGCTGGAAGTCCTCGAAGCCAGTGCGCGGCAGGTGGATCAACTGCTGCGTGATTTCGCCGATTACAGCACGCCCGTCACGCTGGAGCGGCAACCGCTCGACATGGCTCAAGTCCTCGAAGCGAGCGTGGAAGCGGTGTTGGCTCAATGCACCGCTCAGGCAATCGCCATCACCATGGATATCCCCTCCGGGCCCTGGGTGCTCGAGGGAGACTCGCACCGCTTGAGGCAAGCGTTCGATAATTTGCTGCGCAACGCCGTAGAAGCGCAACCCGATGGCGGCGCGATCGAGATCACCGGCCGGCGCAACGGCGGCCAGATCACCTTGTGTTTCAAAGACGCCGGCCCGGGGATTCCGCCAGAGCGGCTCACTACTATTTTCGATTTCGGCCAAAGCACCAAGCCGGGCGGCAGCGGCATCGGACTTTGCTTAAGTCAACTGATTGTCGAGGCTCACGGCGGCACGCTGCAATACGAAGATGCCGCAGACTTCGGCGCCGTCTTTCGACTGACCCTGCCGCTTAACGGGGGCGCCTTTTGACCCGCCCGCGTTCCACGGTGATGGTTGTTGACGACGATGTGGCGAGCCGGGACGGCCTCGCTTCTCTGTTGGAGCGATGGGGTTACAAGAGCTTGACCGCGGCCAACGGACAGGCCGCTCTCAAGGCCTGCGAACAATCGTTGCCGGACGCCATGGTGCTGGATCTCATCATGCCGGAGATGACCGGGCTTGAGCTGGTGCAGGCATTGGGAGAACGGGTGCGCCAGATGGCCGTGATCATGCTTACCGGACAGGCGACGATCGATAGCGCGGTGCAAGCGATCAAGCTCGGCGCTTACGACTATCTCGCCAAACCGCTGGAAGCCAACCGGCTTCGAACCGCATTAGAGAAAGGCCTCCGGCAAGTAGAGCTTGCGCGCGAGGCCAACGCGCTGCGCCAGCGGCTGGAATCTCCTCTGGGATCCTACGGCGGGCTGATCGGCAAATCTCCCCCGATGCGCCAGCTCTATCAGAGCATCACTCAGGTGGCCGCAACCGACGCCCCGGTATTGGTGAGCGGCGAGAGCGGCACGGGAAAAGAGCTCGTCGCGCGCACTCTGCACGATCTCTCTCCCCGGCGCGACGGTCCCTTTCTCGCCCTCAACTGCGCGGCCATCCCGCCGACTCTCATGGAAAGCGAAATTCTGGGACACGAAAAAGGCGCTTTCACCGGAGCTTTGGAGCGCCGGCTGGGATGTTTTGAGCAGTCCGACGGCGGCACGCTGTTCCTGGACGAGATCACCGAAATGGTGCCGGAGGTGCAGGCGAAGTTTCTGCGCGTGCTGGAAGAAAAAGAGGTGCGCCGCATCGGCGCCGCCAGTTCCGTGCCGTTATCGGTGCGCGTCGTGACGGCGACCAATCGCTCTCCGGCGCAGGCAGTCAAGGAAGAACGACTGAGATCAGATCTCTTTTATCGGCTCAGCGTCTTTCACCTGGAGCTTCCGCCTCTGCGCGAGCGAGGCGACGACATCGCGCTTTTAACGCGCTATTTTCTTGAGCAGTTTGCTGAAAAATACGGCCGTCCGGTTTTGCCATGGGCTCCGGACTTCACTTCCGCTCTCACGGAACATTCCTGGCCCGGTAATGTGCGAGAGTTGCGCAATGCGCTCGAGCGCGTAGCCGTGCTCGCGCCCGGCCCGACGTTGACCGCAGCAGACGTAAAACAGTTTTGTCTCAGCACGGTCCTGGAAGAATCTACAGATAGCGAGCCGGTCTCCCTCGCCGAGGCGGAGCGCCAGGCAATTGAACGCGCTTTGACAGCGACCGGAGGCAACAAAACTCAAGCCGCGAGACTTCTCGGTATTACCCCCAAGACCCTCAACGCCAAGCTGGCCCTTTACGGGTCAGAGGCCGCTAAGTAATTTTCCCCTATCCCCCAACCTTTTTACTCGCCTCGCACCGTAGCGAATTGCCCAAGTAGCTGAAACTACCGCCATATTCAAATGGCATGCCCGTTGCTCCAACCTCCTCTGCGAGGACTTGGAGAATACCAAAAAAAGATGATTACGAGCGTGCCCTGGAAAGTTGCCTTTAGCATCATTTTTTTCAGCTTGGCCCTGTTGCTCGCTACCACAGGTCAGCGCATCCGGGCAGCTGAAAATGGCAACAGAGAAACCAAAGCGACTTCGCCTGTGAACAACAGCGATAAGGGAATGGAAAATAGTAACAAATGGTTTGCCGACCCAGCGCGCGGCTGGATTCGGATGGAGGAGCGCCCTGAGCTTCAAAAGAAGAGCGGTACCGGGATTTCCCAAAATCGGATGGAGAGTCCTAGAGGCAAAACTACGGCCATTCTCTGGGAGTATTAAAAATGGAACACATTCAAAGAAGAAGGATCATCAAGACCACTTTGGGTGACCTGGTCGCGGCGCTGACGGCAGAGGCCTTTTTGGTTGCCGAAGACGAAAATGAGGCCAACGCGCTGGTTGCCGTCATGCTAAGCGACCTTTTAACCCATTCGGGTACGTGGCACTGACCGCTTTTCTGACCTCGCGATAGTTTTCGATTTTTTAAGGAGGAAACAAAATGAACACAAACACAAGACTCACCAAAAGTTTTACAGCACTTACGCTTGCAGCTGTCCTTGGAGTGGGCTGCGCCGGCGGGCCTTTGAGCACGCGCGAAAAGGGCGCCGGTATAGGAGCCCTCGGGGGAGCTGCCGCTGGGGGCATCATCGGCAGCGCCGTGGGCCATCCCGCCGCAGGGGCTCTGATCGGCGGCGGATTGGGTTTGGGTGCGGGAGCGCTGATCGGCGACCAGATGCAGGATCAGGAGAATCGGGATTACGAGCAGGAGCGCGAGATCCGTAGAAACCAGGCGGAAATCGATCGCCTGAGACGCCAGCGAGGAGAATACTAACATGGAATCATCCGACTCGTTTTTTGCCCAGCGAGGGAGTTCCGTCATGAGAGAAAGAGCCCTGTGGACGGTTTTCGGGGTCATGGTTCTTTTCTTTCTCTTCTTGCTCTCCGGCGGGCTCTACACGATCACGTCCCCAAACGGACCGGTGGATACCGCTTACAAAATGAATCGCCTGACCGGAAAAGTTTGGCTGATCAAAACCTACGCAAAGCAGGTCGGGCAAATTCGCGTCTTGACGGCGCGGCAGGCGGAGGTGGAGAAAACGAGAGAGGTGACCGAGGCCGATATTCCATCGGTAGCGATGGCTGAAAGCGCGCCTTCGCGCTCAACTCGAAGATAGCGCCGCCACGAGAGATAGGCGAAGCGAATTGGGAGTTGTGTCGATGAATTATAAATTTACCAAGCTCAGTTGGTTGCTCGTTGGGATTCTTTGTCTCCAATTTCCCGGCTTGGCTACGGCAGGTCTGCCCACGGATCAGACCCGAGAGACGGTCGATAAAATTCTTAGCATTCTGCAATCGGGCGCGAACGGGGATCAACGGCGGCAGCAATTGCGCGACACTATCTATCCGCGATTTGATTTTCCCGAGATGGCGAAGAGATCGTTGGGATCGCACTGGTCGCGCCGGTCGCCCCAGGAGCAACAGGAGTTCGTCAAGCTTTTTACCGACCTCCTGGAGAGCTCCTACGTTGACAAGATCGAGGGTTACAACGGGGAAAAAGTCCTCTATACGCGCGAGCAAGTCGATGGCGACAACGCCGAGGTGTTTACCAAAATCCTTACTAAAAAGGGCGAAGAATTCTCCATCAATTATAAGCTCCACCGCGTCGGCAATGAGTGGAAAGTCTACGACGTCGTGGTCGAAGACATCAGCTTGGTCAATAACTACCGGTCGCAATTCAACCGGATTCTGGCCAACGCCTCGTTCGACGAGCTGCTTAGAAAGCTGCAACAAAAGACGCCGGAGATAAAAGGGCCGGCTATAAAAAAAGGGTGAGCGCATTGGAATCTCGCCCGCTCAAGGAGGCTGTCATGTCTATGTCTATATTTTTCTCGTCTAGGATTTTGTTCGGCGCACTGGCCGTCCTGATCGGCCTGTGGAGTCTGCCGGCTGCGGCCCAGGAATCGCCGAAGACGGCAACCTCTCAGGCGCAAACCAACGTGAGCGACAAAGATCTCCGGAGCTTCGCCAAGGCGTACGTCGAATATCACAAGCTGCGCCAGTCGTATGAAAAGCAAATCGGCAACGTCCAGGATGCCAAGGAAAAAGAGAAACTCCAGCGCGAGGGAGACTCCAAAGTAAGCAAAGCATTGGAAAAGCAGGGGCTCACGCCACAGTCGTACAACCGCCTCTACACCGCAGTGAACAACAACGAGCAACTTCGCAAAAAAGCCCTCAAGATAATCGATGAGCAACGAAAGAATTCGTGATTTTGCATCGGGCTCGGGAGGTGATGCATGCGGTCAAAAAAGCCCATGCGAGTTCTTCTTTTACTCTTGGGGTTAGTACTTGCCCCGCTGGCGACCGTTGCGGGCGAGGAGGACCCCTGGGCAATTCCTGAACGACTTTGCGTTGATCCCCGACAGCCCGGCGCTCATTGAAGACCATTACGTTGCCGCGCTCTTTGTGAGCCAGGACAAGCGCGAGCTGGCGGTGGTCATTTTCAACGCCACTTGCGACTCTGGAAACTGCGAGGTCCGTCGTCGCGCCGCCTACTCGGTTTTTGACGCGCAAATCGTAAATGTCCGGCGCTATATCGATCCCGGCGACACGGAACTTCTCCGGCTGATTTCCAGGCACCTGAGTTCCTAGGTTCCCATGAACAAAAAATCGGTCGTATTGAATCCTCCCGGGCAGACGTTTCCTCTGGCTCTGTCGTTCCTGCTTCTATGGTCGCTGTGCTTTCCCAGCCTGCCGTTGGCGGAGTCCCAAGCGCGGCGGCTCCATGAAACTTCGCGAATCTTCTCGATGCTGCAATCGTCCAATATGGGCCTAAGCCACCTCTTGACGCGGGCGGTGGCGGAGACTATCTGGCAAGAGAGCAGAAAGTATTCGCTCGACCCCATGCTGGTCCTCGCAGTCATCAAAGTGGAGAGCGAATTTCAATCGGGCGCGGTTTCCGCGTATGGCGCGCGGGGACTGATGCAATTGCGGCCGGATGTGGCTCACGCCCTGGCTGAAGAAGCGGATTTGGACGTATGGGAGGGAGAAAAGAGCCTGCACAACCCCGTCACCAACATTAAGCTCGGGGCTTACTATTTGGGTCAATTAAAAGAGAAATTCGGCGATTTAAAACTTGCCTTGACTGCTTACAATCGGGGTCCCACGTGGGTGCAGAGAATGATCGAAAGCAACACAGCGCTGCCGTTGGATTATGCAAGAAAGGTCCTCTACGCATCCCACAATTATCGAGAGCAGGGACGGCAAAGCAGTGCCTCATCTGGGTCCGGCAAACTGGGTATTTAACAAAAGAGCCGCGGGAGAATCGTCTCGGTTGTGTCGTCACTGCATGGAAGAGACTCTTCTTCAATCAAAAGAGGCCGCTCGATGAAACATGACAATATACCCGGCGGGAGAATCGTCATCGTCTCCAATCGTCTCCCTTTTACCGTCGAGCAGGAAAACGGCGAGCTGAAGTTTAAGGAGAGCGCGGGAGGAGTAGCGACCGGCCTCAAATCGCTTCTCGACACGATGCCGCCGCTTCTGTCCGTCAAGCCCGACTATCTCTGGATCGGCTGGCCGGGCGGAGCGGTCAGCGACCGGCAACGGAGCGAAGTCCAGGCCAGGGCGCGCGCGGAGTTTCGCTCCCACGCGGTATTTTTATCCGAAGAAGATTTCGAGAATTTCTACCAGGGCTTTTGCAACAAGACCATCTGGCCGCTTTTCCATTACTTTCCCGCCAACGCCCGATACGAGGAGAACTTCTGGCTGCAATACAAGAGAGTCAACGATGTCTTCGCCGCGTCGCTGCTGGAAGTGGCCAAGCCGGACGATATCTTGTGGATTCACGACTACCATTTGATGTTGTTGCCGAATCTGGTCCGGAATAAATTGCCGCGCGTCCGCATCGGCTTCTTCCTCCACATTCCATTCCCGCAATTGGAAATCTTTCGGCTCCTTCCGGCCAAGTGGAGACGGGAAATCTTGGAAGGCCTTCTCGGAGCGGATTTGATCGGCTTCCATACGCACGAATACATGGAGTATTTCCTCCGCTGCGTTCAGCGCATCTTAGGTTACAAGCACAAGATCGGCCATCTCGCGATCGGCGACCGGCCGGTGAAAGTGGGCGCTTTTCCGATGGGCGTGGACTTTAAGAAGTTTTACTCCGCGGCGAAGAGCCCCGAGTGCCTCAAGAAAAAAGCCGAGATCAGGAAATCTTTCGGCGCGACAAAAATCATCCTGTCCGTCGATCGGCAGGATTATTCCAAAGGCATCATCCACCGGCTCCAGGGCTTCGAGGCTATGCTAGAGCGAAATCCGCAGTGGCACGGCAAGGTCACGCTTCTCATGATCGTGGTGCCTTCGCGGATCGGCATTCAGGACTACGAAAGCATGAAAAAACAGATCGAAGAGCTGGTCGGGAGGATCAACGGAAGATTCGGCGCGATTCATTGGGTGCCCATCAACTATCGTTACCGCTCCGTGCCCTTCGATACCCTGGTCGCGCTGTACGCAATGAGCGACGTCGCTTTGGTGACGCCTCTGAGAGACGGCATGAATCTGGTAGCGAAGGAATACGTTGCCAGCCGAACGGACCGTACCGGCGTGTTGATTCTGAGCGAAATGGCGGGCGCGGCCAAGGAGCTGGCGGAAGCGATCATCGTGAATCCGAACCATCGGGAAGACGTAGCCGAGGCGTTGAAGCTTGCGCTCGAGATGCCTTGCAAAGAACAGATACGGCGCAATCGAACGATGCAGAACAGACTGCAACACTCCGACGTGGCCCATTGGGCGGCGGGCTTTGTGAGAGAGCTCGTTTCCGTAGATGGAAGCCGCGAAGGGTCCTACGCCAGACCTCTGAGCGCTTCCGCGAGGGCGGCGATGCTCCGCCACTATGACCGGAGCGCGCAGCGGCTGTTGTTGTTCGACTATGACGGCACGCTCGTGCCCTTCGCCAGCCATCCCCATCTCGCCAAGCCGGAGCCGGAGCTGCTGAATCTCCTCGATCGCATTGGCGCCGATCCGAGAAATGCATTGGTCCTTCTGAGCGGCCGGGACAAGGCAACGCTCGAAAACTGGTTCGGCTCGGTTCGCATGGATCTGGTGGCCGAACACGGCGCCTGGATCAAAGACTTCAACCGGCCATGGGAGATGATCAAACCGTTGGCGGTGGATTGGAAAGCGAAACTCATCCCGATCCTGAAATCGTATGCCGACCGCGTCGCCGGGACGTTCGTCGAAGAGAAGGAATTTTCGGTCGTGTGGCATTATCGCAACGCCGATCCGGAACGGGGATCGCTGGCAGCGCGGGAATTGTCCGACGATCTGCTCGCATTTACGGCAAACATCGACGTCCAGGTGCTCCAGACCAATAAAGCGGTGGAATTGAAGAATCCGGGAATCCATAAGGGAATAGCCGGTCAAAGATGGCTCGCAAAAGGCGGCTTTGATTTTGTTCTGGCGATCGGCGACGACCAGACCGATGAGGATATGTTTGCCGTGCTGCCGGACAGCGCCTATTCGATTCGCGTCGGATTGAGTCCGACTAAGGCGCGATTTCAGTTGCGCGCCGCTGAGGAGGTATTGCAGCTTCTGAACACGTTGACCAAAAAGAGACTACATAGACGGATCCTACCAACACGTGTCAGGATCGCCGACGTACAACTAGCGCCTCGAAATCGCGAGGAATGACGACGAGAATCGAATATTAAGGAGGCCGGCGTGAAAAATCTAAAATTTTCCGGGGTAACGCGGATCGACCAGAGATCCCCGAGATACTTCTTTAAAGGCGTGGCGCGAGTCCTGTTTCATGCTTTGGTAGTCGCCCTGAGCGCCGGGATCGCGTTTTCCCTGCCCTCTGCGGTCAGCTTCATAGCGAGAGATTTCTGGCCCTACTGGTCTCTCATTGAGAGGGAAAAAATTTATCTTATGTCGGTCGAAATAGTCCTGGCCATAGGGCTCATGCTCTTGTTCAATTACGTAGGTAGAAGTTGGAGGGATCGGAAAATTGCCAAGACTGCAAGATCCGCGGGCTTGGTCCATTTTTTTCCGATTAGAGGACTCCTGGCACAGAGAAGAATTAGGAAATTGAAGAACCGGCAGGGTCTTGCCCGAGGTGTGATGTTTATCTCTTCAACGGGTTTTCGCACCTTCGTTGACCCCCGTGGCGACCTGCACGGCGTTTTGCAGAACTGCCGCGAGGCGAAGATCATGCTCCTGAATCCGCACAGCGAAGGCGCGAGCGTCCGAGCCAAGAGCATCCTCGACCCCGATGTCACTCCGGAGAATTTCAGCGAACAGATCAGAAAAAGCATAGATTTTCTCAAAGGCCTTAAAGCCGTCCAGAAAAATATCAAGCTCAAGCTCTACGAGGATGCCCCGTTTTTAAAGCTGGCTATTCTGGGCGACTACGTTTGGCTCAAGCACTATCATCCGGTCTTCGACGTCCACAGAATGCCGGAATATGTGTTTAGGCACGACCATAACCCTGGAGGTCTCTACACTCCCTTTTACCAATATTTCCTGACGCGATGGAAAAATCCCGACATCCCCGAATATGATTTGGATACCGACGATCTCGTTTACAGGGATGCGACTGGGAACGAGCTGAAGAGGAAAAAGTTCCGTGCATCGCAGCATGAGGCGGTCTTGACCACCCACAACGACGCTCAAGAGGACGACCTTCCACCGCCGGCGAACGGTCCGTTCTCGTATTCTCAACATGGAGGGTTGTGACTCTTTCTAAAGCTCGCGGCCAAATCTCAAAGAGGGCCAAAACATGCAAGCCCCTCACGCCGTGCCGTTGCGGGAAATCAAGTAAATTTTCCCTACCCCATTTACTTTTTAACTTGCCTTCAGCCGGCCGTCACGTTGTAACTGTTTGATTTTTCTATTGGTCTAATTTGGCATGACCGTTGCTCGACTGCTTCTCCAGATGCAGCACAAATTCTGCCGCCGACTGAGGAAGGCTGTCGGCAGAAAGGGGAGGGTGAAATGAAAAGGATCAAAATGAAAAAGGTTTTGATGGGAGCCATGCTGGCCATTCTGATGGCTACTTCGGCGCAGGGGCTGAGTGGTTGTCTTTTTTGCCGCGATTGTGGTCCCCATCCCCGTCATTTCAGCAGGTAGCCAACGGTATTGGAGAAAGGATGCCATCGACGCGAAGCGAAAAAATTCAAATCGGTTTCTTCGCCTCGCTTAATTCCGGATACAGCCGGCCTGACGCCGGCCCAACAGAGCCGCACGGCGAAAGGATTATATGATTTCTGCAGGCGACGCGAATCACCCGGCCCTAGAAGAAACGGCTTCTCTGTTTCAGCCCGACTGCCTTCTCCCCGTTCAGTACTTCGAGAATTTTTGCAGGAAAGTTCAGACGGAGCCGGAGAAAAGGCTCATGTTGGCAGTGTTGGACAACGCGCTCGCCTGCTTTCAGAAGCACTTTTCATGCCGTGGTGGCAGAGGCCTCAGACTATTCCGCGAGACCGAGGAGTGGATCTTTCGCGAGGATAGCGGCCGGCCGTTCTCCTTTTCCAATATTTGCGATGTTGTCGGATTCGATCCGCAGTATGTCCGCCAGGGTTTACTCAGGTGGAGAGAACGAAGGATCGCCGAGCTTTCCAAAATCGGTATTCAACTGGAGCCCGAACTAAATAAGAAGGCGAGGCCCAAGCCGCCGGAAAGCGCGCCTCGGCAACCCGAAACAAGGAGCCGCATGGCGGGTCTCGGGGTGTGAAATCATTTCCGGGGTCGTATCGGTGGCGACCCAATCCTTTCCATTTCCCTCATCAACCCGCTAGGCTTCTCGGCCGAAACCACCCGGCCGACCTTGTCAACTAAAATCTTCCGTAACCTTCGACTCGTAAAAATTCCCCCTAAAAAGACTCGAACTCGCCGTCAATTTCGTCTGCAAGACCTGTTCGCCGTCTTCCGACTCCGCACGAAAAACAAAAGAATGAAGCGGATCACCGTTTGACATAGCCTGTCGAAAACAAATAGTCTGCCCTCTGATCGTTCGATGAAAAGGGAAGGAGAGCCAATGAAGGTGATCGACGCCGACGGCCACATTGTCGAAAAAGACAAAAATATCAGAGCCTACCTCCCTGAGCCTCATTGCAGCCGGCAAGGCGCGCTCCTGCCTTCGGAGGGATTGGACACGAGCATGGGCGGACGCCTCGGCGGGCTGGAGAACAATGACATACCGACACGCCTTAAAGACATGGACCGCGAAGGGATCGATATATCCGTCCTTTTCCCCACCGGCAGCTTTTCTTTGACCAAGTTCATTGAGCGCGATTATGCCGTCGCCTACGCGCGCGCCTACAATGATTTCATCTCCGATATCTGCAAGCAGAGCCCTCGTCTCAAAGGAATCGCCTTACTTCCGCTTCAAGACCTCGACGCGTCGGTCGACGAATTGAATCGTGCGGTCACAAAACTGGGATTGGTTGCGGTCGCGGTCGCAACACAGGGGATGAAAGAGCATTTGGGCTCGCAGAGGTTTTGGCCGCTCTACGACGAGATCCAGCGTCTAAACGTTCCTTTCTGCGTTCACAACCGGCGCGTGGGACCGGCGGGAGAGAACCGCTTCGACAGTTTTCTCTACATGCATACCATCGGACGGCCGGTGGAGACGTTCATCCAATTCGCCGGTTTGATTTACGGCGGCGTGGCCGAGAGATTCTCCAAGCTCCGAATCGGATTCCTCGAGTGCGGCGCCGGTTGGGTACCGTATTGGATGGAGCGGATGGACGAGGAATGGGAGAAACGCGGCAAGGTCGAGACGCCGTTGTGCAAAAGAAAACCGAGCGAATACGTTCGCCACGGCAACTGGTTCTTCGCCGCCGAGCCGGAAGAAGAAATGCTTCCCTACGTCATCGAGCGCATCGGGGATGACAAGATCCTCTTTGCTTCGGACTATCCTCATTGGGACGGCATGTTTCCCCATGTGGTCTCAACCATTCGCGGACGAAAAGACATCTCCGACAGCGCCAAGGAGAAAATTCTTGGAGAGAATGCCATGAGATTTTACGGCTGGGGTCAGTGATGAAGCCGAAAGCATTTTTTCCATTCCTGCTGGCTCTCATTTCTCTTTCTGTCGCTCCTGTAGGTGCGGCTGAGCCACTCCGTAAAATCCGGATGGCCTTCACCTCTCTATCGGGGTCCATGGCTCCGCCATGGGTGGCCAGGGAGGCGAAGATCTTCAACAAGCACGGCCTAGAGGTGGAAGTCATCGCCACGCCGAGCGGCGTGGAGGGGATGAACGCCCTGATCGCCGGCGAAGTTCAATTTTTGCAAATCGCCGGCGGCACGACGGTGAGCGCCGCGGTGGGCGGCGCCGACGTGATGATCGTAGCCACGACGATCGGCACGCTCGTCCAGAACCTCGTGGTCCGGCCCGAGGTCGAAACGGCGGAGCAACTCCGCGGCAAGTCTCTGGGAATAAGTCGCTTCGGCACTTCGATCGACACGGGCGCTCGCATCGCGCTGCGCCATTTTGGTCTGGTTCCCGAAAAAGACGTGGCTATCATGCAGATCGGCTCGATCGAATCGATCGTCGCCGCGATGCAGGGGAACCGAGTCCAGGCCGGAATTCTTTCTTATCCTTCGATCGGCCGAGCGAAAAAGTTGGGCCATCGCGTGCTGCTGGATATCGCCGCGCTGGGGATTCCCTACGCATCGACCGGCATCACGACCACGGGCAAACTGATCCGCGAGCAGCCGGATATGGTCCGGCGTTACGTCATGGCCCAAGTCGAGGCGATCGCGCGCATGAAGAACGACAAGCCTTACGCGATGAGCGTGATGGGCAAATACCTGCGCCTCGGCGACTCGGAGCTTCTCTCCGAAGCCTACGACATCTATACGCAGAAATATTTGCTGAAAGTCCCGGTGCCGAACGTGGAAGCGGTCAGAGCGGTGCTCGACGAGCTGGCGCCGAGAAATCCCAAAGCGCTGAACGAAGATCCCAAAAGATTTTTCAACGACAGCTTCGTCCGCCGGTTGGAGTCGGACGGTTTCATCGACAGGCTGTACCGGTAACTGTGGGGGAATGAGAATCCCATAGACATTTTGACCTTACGGCACTTTCCATAGATAGATCGTGTGCGTGTGGCCGCGATTTTTATCGGCAACCTTAACCTCCTTCGTCGGCGCCCAACCCTCTATGCCGAAATCGTGCGCAACTACGCGGGCGCCTGATTTGAGCTTCTGTAGCTTGGGCCGCAGCTTGGCGTTGAACTCCGGCATCATATAAAGCGTCACGACCGTGGCTTCCGAGATTTCCGCGGTCAAGGCATCCTGCTGGCGAAACTCCACCAGATGATCGACACCCTCCTTTTTTGCCTGCGCGCGCGAGGTCTCGACCAACTCGCGGTCGATCTCGATGCCGACGGCTCTGACGCCATATCTCTTCGCGGCGCGGATGACGATCCGGCCGTCGCCGCTGCCCACGTCGTAAACCACGTCGCTCGGCTTCACCTCGGCCAATTCCAGCATTCGATCGATGACCTCCGGCGGAGTCGGAACAAACGGCACCTCGCCCGCCGTGTACACTGGCAAGCCGGGCAAACAGCCGGTTAGAAAGCAGGACAGGAGCAATATCTTTACGGAGGCGAATCTTTTCATTGTGAAGCGTTCTTATAAGGCAAAGACAACTTTGCGGTCAACTCTTGACAGAAGCCAACCGCCCCGCCTATCTAAAAGCTTGATAGATTGAAGGAGGACTTATGGCCGTCTGGGACGATATTCTAACCGAGCGCGACAAAGAAGTCTTCGCCAAATCCGGCTACGGAAAGAAGGCCGGCTTCGGCGCGCGGCCCGTGGTGCTGGTCATCGACATGAACTACAACTTCGTCGGCGACAAACCGGAGCCGATCGTTAAATCAGTGGAACGCTTCCGCAACAGTTGCGGCGAAGAGGGTTGGCAAGGCGTTTATCACATCCGCGAGCTGCTCGAAGCGGCGGGCAAAAAACACTTGCCGACTTTTTACACCACCGGCCACGAAGGCGGAAGCGCGGTGGCCTACGGCCGCTGGCATGGAAAGAACAGCCGCGGCGCGGAAGATATCGGAAACAAATGGACAAAAGGCAACGACATCGTAGCAGAGATCGCGCCGCAGCCTGGAGACGTGCTGGTCCGGAAGCAAAAGCCCAGCGCGTTTTTCGGCACACCGCTTATCAGCATGCTGAACGAATTGCACGCCGATACTGTTTTAGTCACCGGCTGCACTACCAGCGGCTGCGTGCGCGCCAGCGTGATCGACGCCTTCTCGTATAATTTTAAAGTTTCGGTCGTGGAGGAGTGCGTCTTCGACCGAGGCCAGTCCTCACACAAGATCAATCTCTTCGACATGAACATGAAGTACGCCGACGTGGTCACCCTCAAAGAGACGCTCGACTACATCGACGGCCTCTCTCCGACGCTCTACGCGCCGGGCTTGTAAAAGCCCATGACGAAAAGAATTTCTTCGTGGCTGGGAAAAGAGTTCGTCGAGCTTTCGTCGGAAGCTAAGTCGGGAGCGACGGCGACGGAACAAGCTCGGGAAATTTTTCAACGCTTCGATCGGGATCTGAGAACCCTGGGGATCTCCCTAGACAACACGGTTCGGACCCGGCTGTGGGGCAAAGACCTGGAGAGCCGCAATCTAGGCAGCAACGAAAGGGTCGGAGTTTTGTCCGGCAAAGCGCGCTCGGTCAGCTCCAGCTACATCGCTCCGGATCATTTCGATTCCGACGCTGCGGTGGCTTTGGACCTGCTTGCCATGAGGCCGTCGCGCGCCGGCGTGGAAAAAATTCTCAAAGAATACGACCCGCCGATCACGCCGCTCCGTTACCTGGTTTACGATTCCGTGATTTTTCTATCGGGAGTCACGGCGGTCCTCCCGACTCTCGAAGACCAGATGGCGGACATTCTCCCGCGCATTTCGTCTTCTCTCGAAGACGCCGGCAGCTCATGGAACAAGGTCGTCAACCTCTCCTGCTATCTCCACCGCAGCCAAAAAGTCGAAGATCACCGGACACTATTCCGAAAAAGCGTCGCGACCGAGATTCTACAAATGGAATATTCTTTTGTCGACGGTTACTCCACCGAAGGGAAGTTGATCGAGATCGAGACGACCGCCATCCGCTGAGCTTGCCCTAGCGCAGCCCGCGCACGACCAGCATGACGCCGATCACAAAAAGGATCACGAGCAGCCCGCGATTGAAAGTCTTCTGGTTCACCCGGTCCTGAGTCTTTAAACCGAAAAAAAATCCGAGCATCACGAAGATCGTGACGCCCGCCGATAATCGCAGCGTCTCGAACGTGAAGAGGTTCCACGTCGAGACAGCAGCCAGTTGGCTTATTTTCGTGATCATGAAGATCGTCGAGATCGAGCGCACGAACTCCGTCTTAGGGAGCCTGAGACCGTAGAGATAGCTCGCCAGCACCGGACCGGCCGCGTTGGTCATCCCGTTGAGAAAGCCGACGGCCAGGCCGACGATCGGCGAGGAAAGCCGCTCCAGCCGGGGAGGGATCGCGGGCTCGAAGCGCAGATAGTTGGAGACGACGAACACGAGGACCATGACGCCGAGCGATAGATTGAGCGCCCAGATGGGAAGCATGACCAGAACTTTGGTGCCGAGGAAGACCCCGAGGACCGTCAGAACCAGCAACCACTTGAAGCGCTTGATAATCGCCCCAGGGAAACTGCCGCGAAAGATCTGCGCGACGTCCATGAGGATGTTCGGGATGATGAGGATCGTGATCGCCGTGCGGATGTCGAGAAGAAGAGCCACCATCGGCGTCGCGATCAGCGGGAAGCCGAATCCCGTCGTTCCTTTGACGAAGGCGGCGAGCAGAAGCATCGCCCCTACGATGATGGTAGTCGGGTCGAGTGCCATGACGTCCAGCAGGAGCTAATTGCGGAGCGCGCGTTTTCAAACTTTGGGGAAAGGAATAATGTTCTGGAAGTCGCGAATCACTTTCTCACGCAGCTCGCGGCTCACGCGGCTCGTCTTGGGAAACTTGTCGCGCCATTCGAACGGCCGCACGGCGTAGAAAATCGCCCGGCTGTTGGTGTGGTCGCGCGCGGCGCGTTTCTCCGGCGGCATGCGCGGGTCGAGCGGCGTGCTCCAGCAGCCGTCCACGATGTCGATGTTGGTCGCGGGATCGACGCGCGTCATCATCGCCCAGAGAACTTCTTTGAGATTCGTCGGATCGATGTCGTCATCGACCACGACGACGTAACGGCCGTGGCGCGCGGAGGCGGACGCGGCGACGGCGGCCATGCCGGCCTGCTTCGCGTGGCCGGCGTAGCGTTGCTTGATGGCGACGACGTAGATGTAATTGGTAAAGCTGTAGACTCCGGTCACGTCCTGAATGCCAGCGCTCTCCAGTTGGTCCCATAAAAGTCCGGCGCGCAGGCTCAAGTCCGTCCGCGGCGCGCCGGGCCAGAGCGGCGCTTCGTCTTGCAGGATGGGATCGTTGCGGTAATAAACCGCTTTGACTTTGATTACCGGCTGGCGCTCGCCGGTGCCCAGCGTGCCGCCCGAATAATATCCCGGCCACTCGCCGAACGGACCTTCGTCTCTCGACTCGACGCTCGGCGGCGGCACCTCGCCCTCGACGGCAACTTCCGCATGCGCCGGAATTGGCAACCCGGTGACCGGGCCCTTGATGATTTCGAGCGGCCGGCCCCTGAGTCCGCCGACGTAATCGAGCTCCGACTGGCCCCAGGGAATTTTCGCGTTCGCGGCCAAAAAACAGAGCGGGTCGGGACCGAAGGTCGCGACCACGGGACAGCTCTCGCCCTTCTCCCAGTATTTCATGGCTATCAGCCGACCGTGCTGCCCCGGACTCATCCAGAGACCCAGCAGGTCGCGATCGTGAAGCTGCATGCGGTAGGTGCCCATGTTGACGAAGCCGGCGGGGGGATCTCTATTGATCAGCGTGTCGCCGGTGCCGATATAGCGGCCGCCGTCGTTCTCATGCGAGCGCAGCGCGGGAAAGCGGAGCAGGTCAATCTGATTGCCGCGCATGACGTTTTCCATCACCGGACCGCTCTTGACCTCGACCGGAGGAATCGACTGCGACGATTTGATCTTCCGCGCCGCGAGGCGAACCATCTCGAGCTTGCTCTTCTCGTGGGGCAGCCCCAACGCGAGAGCGACGCGCTTGTAATTAGCAAAGAGTAAAGCGGCGACGCGAAAGCCGCGCGGATAGCCTTTGATCTCATCGAACAACAGCATCGGCGGCGGCGTGATCAGCTCGGCCGTGCTCTCGATCAGCGCGCCCATCTCCAAATTCCAATCCGCCCCTTTGATCTCCTTCCAGTCGCCGACCTGCTTGCTCGCCTCGATGAAGCTTCTGAGATCG
>JBGQBP010000052.1:0-17326 GCA_041494945.1 Binatia bacterium
GCCGTTGCAACGAGAGGGCAACGAACTCTCCGCTATATTTGTGACGATGGTCCGAAATACTAAAGCAAAAGCCGGCAAATAGTCCCATTTCAGCTTTCATTTTTCATCTTTCATCTTTTTGTTGTTTCCGTTGCCTTCTCATCTTTCATCTTTCATGTTTCATCTTTTGCACCCCCGCCTATCCCCTGCATTAAAACCGCTTGCCAGATTCCCCGCACTCGACTAAAATCGGTAAACTTCTCATATGGCTACTGAATCTGGTAAGCTCTTTCCATTCCACAATGTCAGCCTCTTCTCAGATCATTTTCTAACCAAGAGATTGCCTGCCGAATCCTCGCTTTGGAGCAGTGAAAAAGTCGCTGCACAGGCGGCATTCGAAAAGATTATTCAGCAGCACAAGCAATTCAAAGCTAGCTATAAAAGTGCGAATGAAGCACAGACCGAGCAGGACTTCATCCGTCCCGTGCTGGACCTGTTGGGTTATTCTTACATCGTTCAGACCTCGCTCAAACATCATGGAAAATTTAATCAACCGGATTACGCTCTTTTCGCCGATGATAAGACTAAGAAAGAAGCCGGTTTTAAGGTCAAAGAACAAGAAGCCTTTTACGGCAAAGCTCTCGCCATCTGCGACGCGAAATATTGGGGACGACCCTTAGACATCAAACTCTCCGACAAAAAAGATACACTAACGAACGTTAATCCAAGCTTTCAAATCGTTAACTACCTAGTCGGCGCAAACGTCGATTGGGGCATTCTCACGAACGGAAAGCTGTGGCGTCTGTACTATCAAAAAGCCAGCTCTCGCTCGTCGAACTTCTACGAAGTCGATCTTGAGGACTTATTACTCAAGAAGAACGCGACAGACTTTTTATACTTCTACCTCTTCTTTCGGAAGGACGCTTTCGTCCAGGACTCGCACGGCAAGACTTTTCTCGATCATGTCTTGGCAAGCTCGACGGAGTACGCCGCCGAACTAAGCTATCGGTTAAAGGCCAATGTCTTCGAGGATATCTTCCCCCACCTAGCTAGAGGCTTTCTCCACTATCGAAGAAGCGCACTGGGCATCAAGACAGAAACTGACGACAGTCTCAAGGAAATCTACAACGGAACGCTTACATTACTCTACCGACTACTTTTTATCTTATATGCCGAAGACCGCGACCTTTTACCCCGTAGCGAAGATGCCTATCACCACTACAGCTTGGCGAGCCTGAAGCAAAGAGTGGCAAACCTCCGCGACAAGAAAGCGACCCTAACCGAACTGTCTACGGATCTCTGGAGCGATCTTGAAACGCTTTTTAGGATTATCGATCTTGGTGACCCGAAGCTAAATGTTCCCGCGTACAATGGCGGCCTATTTAGTCACAAGAATCCCAAGAACGACTTCCTGAAAGCCAACCGAGTTCCAGATCCCTGGTTAGCAGAGGCGATCGATCATCTAACTCGCGAGCTTGATAGAGAAACGGGCAAGCCACAGTTTGTAGATTATAGCGAGCTTGAGGTGCGCCATCTCGGAAGCATCTACGAAGGCCTGTTGGAATTTCACCTGAAAATCGCCGCCGAAGACAAAGCAGTCGTCAAAGAAAAAGGCCGCGAAGTTTATAAACCTGTTGCGGAAGTAAAAACTCCGAAGGAGATCGTCAAGCAAGGCGATCTGTATTTGGAAAATGACAAGCACGAGAGGAAAAGCACCGGCAGCTACTACACGCCGGACTATATTGTCCAGTACATCGTCCAGAATACCGTCGGCCCTGTATTGGACGAAAAGCTCAAGAATGTGGCGAAGCTTTTCACTGAAATCGCGTCGCTCCAGGCGAAAGTTAAAAGAGCTACGACATCGAGAGCGGCCGAAGCAGAACACTTGAAGGCCAAGAAACAACAAGCTGTAGACGAACTGTTCTCTCTGAGAATCCTAGACCCAGCTATGGGCAGCGGCCATTTTCTAGTCGAGACCGTCGATTTCCTGTCCGATCATATCATCAAGTTTTTGCACGACCACCCAGACAACCCTATTCTGGAAGAAATCGAAAGGCTTCGAGCGATCATCCTCAGTGATCTCAAAAAGAAAGGCATCCGGGTTGACGATGCCAAGCTTACACCGACAAACCTAGTCAGGCGCATGGTGATGAAGCGCTGCATTTACGGTGTGGACCTCAATCCGATGGCTGTCGAGCTTGCGAAGCTTTCCCTTTGGCTCCATTCATTCACGCTCGGCGCTCCCCTGTCCTTTCTGGACCACCATCTGAAGTGCGGCAATAGCCTGATTGGCACGACTGTCAAGAAGGTCAAAGGAAGTATGGAAGAGGTCACGGTGGGAGAAGAGGGCCGATACGTCGATTCGGAAGGACGAGAAAAGATCGTACCCGAACAAAGGGCCTTGTACCTCTTTGGATCACAATTTGCTGGACTTCTCTCGGCTACCGAGTTGATGCGCCAAGTCGGGGAACTCACAGACTCAACATTCGAGGAAGTTCAGGAAAGCCAACACAAATATGAATCGGCAGCCGATGCCTTAAAACCGTTCAAGCTGATACTCGACCTCTGGATGAGTGAATATTTTGGAAACACAGGCGCACAAGAATTTCTGACTCGCGGAGGCGACGTGGAGACTTTTTTAAAAGGCAACGGTCGAGCGCCTGAAAAAATTCGAGAGCTTCGAAGTGATACCGAAAATCTTGCTCGCGCAAGGCATCTTTTCCATTGGGAGCTGGAGTTTCCCGAGGTTTTTTATGACAGCGCTCGGGAGAAAGAAAATCCGGGGTTCGATGGAATTGTGGGAAACCCACCCTGGGGAGCCGCTTTGGAGAGTACCGAGAAGAAGTACATATATGAAAACTATCCTGCTACTGCGAAAAACTTCGATACTTACGTCGCGATGATCGAAAGGGACGTGGGTTTGCTAAGGCACGGCGGCATATTGGGCTACATTACGCCTGACGCATGGCTGACCGGAGTTTCTTACATTCCGATCCGAAAAATGTTGCTCACGAACGGAGCACTTATCGATTTAGTAAAGTTGCCTTACGATGTATTCCCGGATGCATATGTCGATACAGTAACGATAGTTTTCGAAAAGCATGAAAAGTCCAACGATCCGCAATTTGGTCAAGTGGGGATCCTGAACTTTGGCAAAAGGGAACACGTTTCTGACATCAGCAGCCACGTTTCTAGGCGGGTCAACCTCGATTACAGTATTTGGGGGAAAGATCCATACCTGGCCTTTCGAGTTTCGCTCTCGCCGACTGATTACTCGCTGGAGGCAAGAGTAAATCAGAATGCACTCCCGCTCGGGGATGTGGTGAAGGTCGACCGCGGGTTAGAAGCTTACAGTAAGTTTCGTCTTTCGAAAGAGGATATTCAAAGAAGGATTTATCACGCGGCCAGCAAGCTTGATAGTTCTTATATCAAACAATTCAACGGCGAATTAAGGCGGTACGTTCTCGTTGATGAGAACGAGTTATGGGTCAAATGGGGACCCCATCTCGCCGAGTATCCCGATCTAGAATTTTTTGAAAAACCACGCGTGTTGTTACGGCGACTCATTAGCAGGCAGTTCAGGTTAATGGCCATGTATTCCGAAGCCAAGTTCGCTAACGATTCGTCAACCTTCAATCTTATCGCGGAGAATCGGGAGTACAGCCTCCTGTTTTTGTTGGCTATATTAAACTCGCGGCTCCTCTCGTATTTTCAGGTCAAAAGATCGCAGCTCGCTCAACGCGATGATTTTCCCAAATTATCACTGGAAGAAGCGCGAAACTTTCCCATCCGGCGTGTCGAATTCACCACCGAGCGAAAAGTACGTCGCTCACTCGTTGATAAAGGTAAATCTCTTTACGACCGATGCTTGGCAAAGAACGATTTACTATGGGTCACCGGCTTCGTTGATCAGTGCCTGAAGCAAAAGCATGAGCAGGCGGATGTCGTACATGACCTGCTCGCATTTCTCGCTGAACGAATGATCGAGATGAATAGAGAGAAGCAGGTGGAGACGAAGGGATTCCTAGAATGGCTGGAGTCCGCCATCGGCGCGAAGGTGGATGATCTGAAGAATAAGACAAAAATAAGGGTGTATCACGAAGGCATTTTGGACAATCTGTTGGATGTTCTGAAAGAAAACAGCAAGGCTCTCAAAAAGAATCCGAGCAGTAAGGACTTTTATGAAGTCCTCAAAAAGGCGTTTCAAAAAAGCATGACCAAACTCTCGCCACTAAAGAGCAAGCTCGCCACTACCGACCGGCTGATCGATCTTATTGTCTACCGACTTTATGGGCTTACAGAGGAAGAGGTTAAAGTTGTAGAAGGCAACCAGAACTAATTACATATGGCGAAACAAAAACCACTGGTCTGCGAGCACTTGGAAAATATTTCCGGTGACGTTCTTAGCAAATACAAGGACGTAATCCGTGAGTACGTCAAGCGCCGTCATGGGATCTACGCGCTCTATCGGAAAAGTCAGCTTCAATACGTTGGCCTGGCTTCTAACCTACGGTCTCGCCTAGGTCACCATTTAAAAGATCGCCACGCAGGCACTTGGGATAGCTTTAGCGTTTATCTCACAGTAACCGACGAACATCTACGAGAGCTGGAATCGCTGGTCCTTCGAATCGCCTCGCCTAAAGGAAATAGGTTAACCGGTCAATTTTCTGAATCTGAAGACTTACGCCCGCGCTTTCGTAGGCAGATAGCAGCGTTTCATAAACTTGAACTTGCTAGAATGTTGGGGCTTACCACACCGAAGGAAGTTGAGCGGGTAGCAGCCCGCGTAAAAAGCAACGGCCGCATCCCAACGCTGGCTAAGCATGTAAGGCGGCCATTTACGATTCGCATGAGCTACAAAGGAAAGCTCTACAAAGCACAGGTCCGACGCGACGGCACGATTTACCATCGCGGCAAAAGCTACACATCGCCGTCCTCAGCGGCCAGTGCAATCACATGCAGGCCTGTTGATGGTTGGCACGCCTGGAAATATCTCCGTATCCCTGGCGGCTGGGTTCTTCTGGACGAACTACGGCGATAAGTAGTTATGAAGGTTTTTATCAGTTCGGTCATTCGTGATCTTGAGGCCCACCGCGACGCGGCGAATCGAGCCGCTCGTGCTCTGCGTCATGAAGTCAAGCGTGCAGAAGATTTCACTGCTTCAGCGGCCACCCCTCAGCAAGCTTGCCTCGCAGGTGTTCGGTGGGCTGAAGTCGTCATCTTAATACTTGGCGCTCGCTATGGTGACCGGCAAGCATCCGGTCTCTCTGCGACACATGAAGAATATCGCGAGGCACGAGAGCGCCGCCCCGTTTTAGTATTTGTCCAACAGGCTAAGAATTTTGAACCCGCGCAGGAAGCATTTATCCGAGAAGTACAGGATTGGTCGACGGGACATTTTACCGCCCGATTTTCCAGCGTAGATGATCTTCGCGATGAGGTAACGGCTGCGCTGCGGGACATCGAACTTTCTCGTGCAACTGGACCAGTTGATGAGAAAGAAATGCTGAATCGGGCGAAAGCGCTACTACCCGATAGTCGTCACTCGCTAGGCGTCGCCATAACGTTAGTGGTGGCAGGAGGCCCGAGACAACAGGTGCTTCGACCAAAGGAATTGGAAGCTCCTGACCTCGAAGAAGCGATCACCAAGGAGGCATTGTTCGGCCCCTGCAAAATCCTAAATCGGAAACTTGGAACCGAGAGCGAAATTCGCGATGACGCGCTTCTTGTCATGCAAGAAAAGGGATCAATATACCTGGATCAGTTAGGGACAGTTCGACTCATCGTCCCAGTGGATTTCGCTGACGAAGCTCGCGCATTTGGATCAGCCGGGGTGGCTATCCAAGAGCAGGTTGAAGAGACCCTCGAGCGCATGCTGCACTTTTCAAGCTGGCTCCTCGATCATGTGGATCGTGTCCAAAGAATCTCAGACGTTGTTCCAGTAGCTGCACTCGATGGTGCATTAACGCTACGTACGCAAGCGGAACACAATAGCAGTCCACATTCTTATACCGTTCGGCTCTCAAATGAAGCAGCCGTAGTGCATCTGAATCCCGCCCGTCGTTATCGTGCAGCACTCAAGCAAGATTCAAAGGCGCTTGCCGAAGATCTCGTCGCTCTTATCAGCAGGAGAATGAGACAATGATCGATCCTGCCGTCAGACAAATTTATCGGTCTCGATGGGACGCTGAGCGTCAGAAAATGGGTTTTCTGGACATTCAGAAAGAAGAATTCGCGAAGGAAGGTATCGCGCGACACCTGCCCAGCCTTACTGTGAGAGTAGTAATCCTGCCCGGCGATCCTCTGAACGAATTCATCGAGTTTGATCATACCTTCTGGTCCTGGTGGAAAACTGATCAACAGCCGCCGTTCGATGCATTGCCGGAGGAGTGGGGACCTATCATTCCGACAACGAGTGCAGCAGTTCGACGCCGCTCATTCTCGGATGATCCGTGGAAGTGGGATTCTTATATCGCACTTTATCGCCACGGTGGACTCGATATGGGCTTGGGGCGAGATGGAGCGGCACCTTTGGACGATAATCGACGTATCTTTTTGCTTCTTCGGATTATCGGCTGTGTGTGGACAGTCTTTCATTTCTACCGCGAATGTATCGACCGCTTTAAGATCAACGGGCCATGGGAATGCTCCATCGTGTTACTAGGAACAAAAAACGGAATGCTCGGTGGTTTCGGCTCAGGCTGGGCGCCTTACAACGATCCGTATGCCAACCCAATCCCCTGCCCAGATCAGAATTTGTGGTGGAGACGGGAACTTGATGAGTGGCCGTCGGCAGATGGTATAAGAGACCTTGCATTTGGTGTTGGCGGTTGGATTGAGGAGTCTTGGGGAATGCGGTTGTGTCGTTTCCTGGCGCATAATGGCCCGCTCGCAGGCAAGTTCGATGCTATCAGCTATCGAAATAATTACCGGTAGATAGTATGCCTAAGCGCTTTTCTTACCAGATAAGAACGCTGCTAGAAAAAGCGCGAGTTGAGAAAAAGGGTCGGGAGTCATTGACGTTCCCCGGCGAGTTACCGTTCGCCGGCAACATGAAATGCGCTTCGCACACGAATGAATAAAAGCACTCGCTCACCGCTAAGAAACAATCCTTTACGCAACCCTGGGCAAGGGCTGGACGAGCACATCCGGGATCTCGTCACGGATTACTTTGTCGGGCCCTTTTTATTCGCTGGGTTTCTCGCGGTGATGGCTGTCCACGAATGGTGGAGGTATTATTTTAACGCACCTCCTTCTCCATATCTTTACACATTCGCCGCAATCGTCGCCGTCACGTACGCGGCGTATCGTGGCTACAACGTCTTCCCGCATCTGCGCGCATTAAAACTCGGACGGGATGGGGAGAAATTCGTCGGTCAATTTTTGGAAGGACTGCGGACGCAGGGATATCACCCTTTTCATGACATCGTCGCCGATGGGTTCAATATTGACCATGTGCTCATTGGTCCCGCCGGAGTTTTCACAGTCGAAACCAAAACGCATAGTAAACCGATCGGACGCGACGCGCAGATTGTTTTTGATGGTGAGAGAATTTTGGTGGACGGTCACGCGCCCGACCGTAACCCCGTCGCCCAGGCCAGAGCGGGGGCCGCCTGGCTCAGCGGGTTACTCAACGGAAGCGGCACGCACAAATTTGAAGTTTGGCCGGTGCTCGTTTACCCCGGCTGGTTTGTAAACGACAGGGCTCCGAGACCAAAATCCATGTGGGTGCTTAGCCTGCGGGAGTTGCCCAAGTTTCTCGAAAACGAACCGACGCGACTGACTCCGGAAGACATTGCCTACGCAACCGCCGATCTCGGCCGCTTCGTCCGGGGAAGGTGATAATCAAATAGCCTGGACGGGAGGACCGTCTGAGGGATTTCAACGAGAAATTACTCCACCGCATTGTTCCGATTGCGAGCATGACTGGAGATGGGGAAACTCAAAACGCCGAAATGGGGCGCGATATGAATCTAACTAAAATCATTTTGTTTCTGCTCGTCGTCCAATCCCTCGGCTGCGCGCTCTCGCGCCGCGACATAGAGAAAGATCGTCAGGAAGAAAAGCAAGAAAGCGCCCCGCCGACGTTCACCTATCGGCCATAAACGTGGCGAAAATAAAAAAAACGGGACGGTACGACGCGTCACATTTGCCGGAGGCGCAGTTCGAGCCGGGTTCTCGCGGCAAGGTGCTGAAGAACCTGCTCGGCATTAAGCGGAAAAACCAAATGGATGAAGTCGAGGCGCGCGAACAATTGCGCGCCCTGCGGGAGCTTATCGCCATTTATGACGAGGCTCATGTCTTCACGGCCACCGACGTATGCAAGATTCATCGGACCTGGTTAGGCCCCATTTATTCCTGGGCGGGAGAATACCGACAGGTCAACATCAGTAAGAATGACTTTCCTTTTGCGGCGGCGCGGGAAATTCTCAAGCTCATGGCCGAGCTGGAAAGCGGACCGCTTCGGCAGTTCACGCCTTGCCGCTCCGGTTCCGACGAGCGGGTGGTAAAAGCTCTGGCCACCGTCCACACAGAGTTGATGTTGATACATCCTTTTCGCGAAGGGAATGGCCGGGCCGGACGGCTGCTGGCGATCTTGATGGGCCTGCAGGCCAAACTGCCGCCGCTAGATTTTAGCGGGATCAAAGGGGAAAAAAGGCGGCAATATTTTGCGGCGGTGCGCGCCGGCCTCGGCAGAGATTATGAGCCGATGGAGCGGATCTTTAGCGACGTCGTCCGTAGGACCCGGCGGGCTGCTTTACGAACGGAGTCTGGCCGGGATTTTCCGTGAAAGGCTTGGGTTGGGCCAAGGTCACCTTTACCCCTTCAATGGCAGTCGAGGTACAGACCGAAGTGTAAAGCAGTTTTTCCCGCTTCTGAGGGTCTATTAAGTAAGGGTTGGTTTCAATCAGGGGCTTACTCATTAATTGAATTATAGCACAATGCGCGGTGAGATGTAACGCGAGGTAATATTGAAAGGTCAGTCAAAGTTGGGTCGAATCTTGAATTTTGATGTTCGACAAAATATCCGCCGTCCGCCTTTCTTCGACTCTTTCATCTTTTAAGAATTCTCAAAACGCCGAAATGAGGGCGCGTTATGAATCTAACTGATCGTGTTCGTGCTCGTGTCTCGTGCTCGTGAGGAGCCGATTTAGGATTCAACGTTGGATCTCGAACTCAGCCCGACACTTCCACGTTTCGGCAATTCCCGAAACGTCGAAATGAGCCACTTTCACGTTTTCGCAATAACGTAAACGTGCAACCATGGTGACTGCGTATCGCATATTTCGACCGCTCTTGACCGGCGTTCGCAATAATGCGAACATGCTCGAGCGGTGTCATGTCTAGGATTGATGTTGTTTTCTATCAGGAGACGGCCGAGACCGTTCCCGTGCTCGATTGGCTGGACCGTCTCCCTGCCAAAGCCCAGGACAAGTGCCGTGTGCGCATTGAGCGGTTGCGGGATCTCGGCCATGAATTGCGCCGACCGGAAGCGGATTATTTGCGGGACGGTATTTATGAGCTGCGTGTCGGACTTGGAGGCATGAATTATCGCATGCTCTATTTCTTTCACGGGCGCATCGCAGCGGTTCTTGCCCACGGTCTAGTCAAGGAGCGCGAAGTGCCGCCGCGCGAGATCGAGGAAGCGCTCCGAAGAAAACGCAAGTTCGAACTGGACCCCAGGCGGCATACTTACAAGGAGGGCTGATCATGCCAAAGGCGAAAAAAAGACCGACCACTGATGCGGTGAAAATTCTCCATCGCCGCTATTATGAAGGGAAGCCGAAACGCCTTGCTGATCTCGAGACGGCACGGGCCAACGACCATGTCGCTCGTAAAATTACCACCCTGCGGGCTAAAGCCGGCCTTAGCCAACGACAACTAGCGCGAATGGTCGGCACCACCGCGTCCGTCATTTGCCGTCTTGAAGATGCCGATTACGAAGGTCACTCTCTAGCGATGCTGAACCGTATAGCGGCCGTTCTCAATCGCCGCGTCGAGATTCGTTTCGTCCCAGCCGAAAACCGGTTGAAGTCGGCATAGAGGCGAAGTCGTCGTCAGGGTCGAATTTGAATTTTCATATTCGACAAAATCTCCGCCGCCTGGCTTTCTTTGACAATCTCACCTTTTAAAAATTCTCAAAACCTCCAAACGACTTCACTTCCACGTTTCGGGAATTCCCGAAACGTCGCAATGAGCCGCTTTCACGTTTGCGCAATCGCGCAAAGACGAGACATGGAAGCCGGGGACGGGTTCGGGATTGCGAGCTGCCGGTGGGTGATGTATATTATACACCGTCATGGGCATGAAGCGGACACAGCTCTATCTGGATGAAGAGATGGCGCGAACCCTCGCGGCGTTGGGCCGGCAGAAGGGCAAGACAATCTCCGAGCTTGTACGCGAGAGCGTAGAGGAAAGATATATGAGCAGGAAGGATCTCGATAAAGCCCACCTGGCCAGGCAGCTTGCCGGTATCTGGCGCGACCGGAAAGATCTCAAAAACATTGACAGGGCGTTGCGCAGGCTGCGCGCAGGAACGCGAATAAAGAGGCTGGGGCTTGACTGAAATCCTGCTCGACTCCGATGTGATCATCGCTTGGCTCAGGGGCTACCATCCTTTTGCCGAGCTGATTCCGGAATTGGTTTCGAAGGCCAACCTTTTCGCTTGGACGCCGGTCTCGGTGGCGGAAATTTATGCCGGTGTTAGAAGGGGAGAGGAAGGCACAATCGAGAATTTGTTTCTTGTGCTTGAGACTTTGTCAGTGTCGGCTGAAATCGGAAAGAAGGCCGGCAATTATCTCCATGCCTACGCGAAATCGCACGGGGTGGAGCTCGGTGACGCTCTGATCGCCGCGACGGCTCACGTTCACGGGTTCAGGCTGTGGACTCTCGACAAAAAGCATTACCCCATGAAGGACGTGGAATTTTATTCCGCGTAGTCATTAGGCTCGAATCTTGAATTTCGATGTTCGACAAAATCTCCGCCGTCCGGCTTTCTTCGACAACCCCACCTTTTAGAATTCTCAAAACGCCGAAATGAATGGAGCGCAACATGACCATAGCTAAAGCGATGATCCCGCTTCTTCTCCTCGCGCTTCTCCTTGCCTGCGCCGGTCAACGCCGCGACGCGACTTGGAGAAAGAGCGGCGGGAGGAAAAGAAAGAAAGCGCGCCGCCGGCGTTTATCTATCGCCCATGAGAAAAAATCGTGATCGTGGCTCGTGCTCGTCACCGATAAGAGACGATAACTTCACGCGGACGCTTCCACGTTTCGACAATTGTCGAAACGTCGAAACGATCTGATCGCGCTACGGCTTCCCCTCATGAGCCATGTCGCTGCTGTTCCCGTGTTTATCGCATGGATCGTTTTTCGCATTTCCTTCTTGTAACGAAACCGGCAAATCAGATAGCATCCCCCTCGGTGTAGCGAAAATCGTCAGGGGAAGGAAGGGAGGACGGCATGAAGATCCCGAGCAACGGTTTGATTCTTTTTTTCATGGCGGTGGCTTCGCTCGCCGGCATCGAGAGCGGCCGGGCGCAGGGCATCCCGGCGAATTTTGGCGTCACGTTTCGTAACGCCCGCCTGGCTCCGCTCTGGATCGCCGAGGGGGAAGGCTTTTTTAAGAAGCAGGGGCTCGAAGTGAAAACCGTCAATATCGCCGGCGGAACTCAGGGCGCCCAGATGATGGTCGCCGGAAGCCTGGACGTTTCTTATGACGACCCCATCTCCTGCATTACGGCGACGGCCGGCGGAGTTCAGGTCGTCGATATCTTCGCCGGCACCCCGACCATGCCTTATTTGCTGGTCGGCGCTCCCGGCGTGAAAACGATGGCGGATCTCAAGGGAAAGAGAGTCGGCTCGTCGGGACTGGGGCTCTCCGCCTCGCGGTTGGCGCTGCTCGTCGGGATGAAACGCTTCGGCCTGGACGTGGAGAAAGACCAGATCACCGTCGTGGCGGCGGGGCAGGAGCCGGAGCGAATCGCCGGACTGTCGGCCGGCGCGATCGCCGCAACCGTCATCTCGCCGGAATTTCGCGCCAAGTTGAGCGAGTTGGGCCTCAACATGCTGGCGGACTTCCGGACGCTGAATATCTCCTGGGAAACCGCTTCCGTGATCACGACCGCGAAGAACATGCAGAGCAAGCGCGACCTGATCGAACGGGTCACCAGGGCGCTGCTCGAAGCCAACGCCTACATTCTCCATCCTTCCCACCGCGCGCGGATGATCGAAGTCCTCACGTCTCAGCTCGCGCTCAAGTCTCAGCAGGAAGCGGCGACGGCCTACGACGATCTGGTCAAGTATTACGTGCTCAAGAAGCCTTACCCGAACCGGGAGGGGATAGCGAACATCATCGCGGAAGTCGCCAAGTCGGTGCCGAAGGCGTCGGGTCTCAAGTACGAGGATGTGGCGGACCCGAGCATCATCGAGAAGCTCGACAAGAGCGGCTTTATCGACGGCCTTTACAAGTAGAAGAACGCCGTGAACCGTTCACGGGAAAACTTCGCGGAGTCAGGCTTCTCGTCGGTAATTGCCGAAATGACGAAACATCATTGATGCCACATTTGCTCAATTGCGCAAATCCGCAACTATCGGTATCCGGAAATTCAGAGACTGGAAGTTAGCTTGAAGCTGGGGGCGGTAAAATATGAATGGGGAGAAAAATAAAATCACCGAACTTGCGCTCCAATACCTAAAGGCATCGATCTCGATCCCGACGCTTTGGCCGGATTTGCGTTTGCCGGGGCCGAGGAGATAAGCTTGCGGCACAAGGCACTGTCCGCCTAAACCCGGACGAGCAATGTCAAAACGCTCACTTCTTCGGTCCTGTTTCTTTCTCTCCTGCTTCTTTTTAGCCGGAACGGCACAGGCGCAGAGTCTTCCGAAGGTCCGCGCCGCCTACACTTCGATCGCGATTCAGATGGACCCGATCTACATTATGAAGGAATTCGATTTGCCTCGAAAGCACGGCCTCGATGCGGAGCTGCTCTATGTTCCGGTCAGCTCCAGGGCGATTCAGGCCGCGCTCGCGGGCGAGATTCACTTTCTCACCAGCGCCGGCGTCGCCAACATCAACGCCAACATGAGCGGCGGCGATTTCGTCGGCCTCACCGCAACGCTCAACACCTTCGTCTTCAAAATTCTGAGCAGCCCCGAGATCAAGGAGCCCGCGGCTTTGAAAGGGAAGAAAATCGGAATTTCCCGCTTTGGGGGAGCGAGCGACTTTGCGACCCGCTACGCCCTCAAGCACTGGGGGCTTCTGCCGGACAAGGACGTGGCGATCATTCAGGTCGGCGGCGAGCAGGAGGAATTCCTGGCGCTCCAGAACAAAGCGATCGACGCGGCGGTCTTATCCGAGCCCTACGCCACGGTCGCAAAAAAAGCCGGCTTGTCGGTCCTCTATGATCTGAGCCGGCTCGGCGTTCCTGTTCCCATGCACGGGTTCGGCACGCGCAAAAGCCTCATCCGCGCCAACCGCGACGTGGCCGTCCGCTTCATGAAGGCCTATCTCGAAGGAATTTATCTGTTCAAGACGAACAAGGAACTCGCCTTGAGCGTCCTCAGAAAGTACACGCGCGTGGACGACCTTTCCCTGATGCAAAACGCCTATGACGAGTTCGCGAACCGGTTGATCCGCAGGGTTCCCTATCCGGACCGTGAAGGCATCCAGACGATTCTGGATCAGCTGGGCGAGAGCCGCCCGCAGATCAAAAACTTGAACCCGAACGACTTCATCGATCCGACGATCCTGAAAGAGATCGAGGACAGCGGGTTTGTCAAGCGTTTGTACGGAAATTGACAGTGGATGGCGGTTCCGGGCCCGATCGTAGCGCACCACGTTTCGACAATGAAGCTCGCGATGTTTACTAAGCAAGTGAATTTCAGAACGCCCGCGTTGGCGTTGCTGGCGCTTTTGGGCGCGCTAAGCGGGTGCGACCCTACCGCAATCTTGGGTCCGCAAGCGGTCGAGACGACCCGGCAGCCGCGGATCGAAGCGAAAGCCGGCGCACCTGCCGTGAAAGCTGATCGGCCGGAGTGGAAAGTCGGCTACGAGTGGCAATACTCCTGGAAAGATCATTCGGGCAACGGGACGCTTGCGAAAGAAATAATCAGGGAGGAGCCTTTCGCCGGCGTTCCTTCGTTCGTGCTGAAACGAGGCAAAAGCGAAGACTTCTATACCAAGGATGTTCTGGGCTTGCTCGGAACCATGTCCGGCGGGCGGATCACCGTCAAGCGAACGGCCCCGTTCCAGGCGCTTTCGTGGCCGCTGGAAGTCGGGAAGGAATGGAGTAATTCATACATCGTGGAGAGGTTGGAAGAAAAATCTTCCGAGTCTTTCGAGCATCGGGTCGTCGTGACGAAGCTGGAACAGGTTGAAGTCTCCGCCGGAATGTTCGACGCCTTCAAGATAGAGATCTATAACGCTCGTACCGGCACGCTTCTGAACGACTACTGGTATGCCCCCGAGGTCATGTGGTTCGTAAAATCTCGAGTTTACAATAGAGAGGACGTCCGCGAGGAGGAGCTCCAGAGTTTCAAAGTCGACTAGAGCGCCGTCGGAACCATGAATTTCCCTTTTAGAAGGCGATCGGATCTCGATGACCTGTTAAAACCGCGGCGCAGGTCCTCAGGTTTGGGAATTGGAATCCTGGTGTTCGTATTCCTCATCGCGCTGGTCTGGTATTTCTTTTCCGAACGTGTTCCCGACGCGCCTCCGCCTGCGGCGGTGGCTCCTGCGCCGGCCCCTGTCCCTACCCCCACGCCCGTCCCCGAACCTACCCCCGAACCGACACCCGTCCCGGAGCCTACCGTTGTGCCTCCGCCGCAAAAATTGCCGCCAAAACCGCAGAAAGTAAGACCCGCTCCCAGGCAAAGTGAATCCTCGGCTCCGGCGAGGGAGTCCGACAAACCGGACAGCGACGCGGACAATTAAAACAAATAGGCACGGGGCAACACTAACAAGGATGAAAGCTGAAAGATGAAACGCGGAAATTAAAACAGGCAACAGGCGAGAGTTCAGAAAGCGTGGTAACGGCATATGCCGAAGTCACGTTTGCGGTTGATTACCTCCACTCGTCGACCGAGACGGTCTTCTGGTAGGTGCAGCCCATGATGCGCCAGTACGGGTTGGTCTCGCCGCCGACGACCACCACGTGAATGTCTTTCCTGAGAAACATCTGGATCGGCTCGTCCGGCGCCGCCTTGAGCCGCGTGGCCCACGGCTCTTCGCCGAAAGTCGCGCGCGGGTAGAGGTAGTTCTGGGCGAGCTGGTAGTCCCAGAATTCGCCGGCCGGCATACGCGCGTTGTCGTCGATCCACGCGATCAGCTTCTCCTTGGTGTCGAAGCCGCCGCGGTCGATGAACATCCGCGCTGCAATCGGATCGAGCAGCAGCGTCGGCGGCGTGCGCGGATCCAATCCGCGCAGCAGGTTGCGCACGTGCTCGCGCCAATGCTTCTCGCGCAGCCCCAATGAAAAAGCGGTAGCTCGGCAGCCGGTGAAGAGGCTCACGGCGCTCTCGGCCGGCTTGAACCCGTGCTGCACGTGGAAAGGCTCCCACGGGCTTCCCTCCTCGTTCTCGCCGAAGGTTACGCTGCCGTACGCATAGGCGTTGCCTTGCGATCCCATGTAGGTATGTCCGGGCTCCGAACCGCCCTGCAGATTCTGCGACAGCAAATTGTAGGCGCGGCCGATCGTGGCGTTGGCATGATTGTACGGCGCCATGGCGCCGGTGCCGCAGTTCATCCCGATCTGGTTGCGGATCGGGCCGTTGATGACCGCCATGCTGGCCATCGAGCTGGTCGAGCTGCCGCGCGCGCTGACCCCGCTCGCCGCCATCGCCAGGATCACCGGAAAATATTCCGGCTTGGCGCCGGCCATCACGGCGTTGACCGCGACCTTCTCGACCGTGTACTCCCAATACTCGCGGAAATCGGTGGGCCGCATATGGCCGACCACTCCGTCCGGCTTGCGGCTCGTGCGGGCGAGCATCGCCGCCACCCGCTCCTCGGTCGGAAGGATGATCGGCAGTTGATCGGTCCAGCGGTTCTCCTGGAAGAGGCGGTTGAGGTCCTCCTCGCTTTCGGGCTCGACCGACCTGGGCGTCGAGCGCTCGAATGTGGCATCCTTCAGCTCCCCTTCACCAAACGGCGCGGTGAGTCCCTCGATCACCTCCTGCATCACCGGCCGGCCCGTGATGGGGTCGTTACCGTCGATGTAGGCGCGTAGCTCGGCGGGAGACTTGCCGATCACCGGCTGGGGCACGAACACCTGCCGCATGTGGGGCATGCCGTTCGCCCGCGCCACCGAGCGCACCACCCACTGGAAAACGGAGGTGTGCACGGCGACCGTCGGGACGCCGTAATCATGGTCGATCCTCATCCCGTGCGCGGCGACCGCCGGCGCGCAGGTGCTTCAGTGGCCCACGCCGATGATCGCGCCGTCGCCGTTGGCCTTGATCTCGTCCCAGGTCTCCGGAGAGTCTTTCGTATAGACGCTCGAGATACGCGTCAACACCGTTTTCACGCTGGGCATCCGGTCATGAAACCAATTCTGTATCTCCCGGAGCAGAAGCTCCGAGTCGTCGAAGCGGCAGTCCACCAGGTAGATGGTCTTGCCGTCTAGAGCGTCGAGCCGCGGAGCCAGCGACTGGTAGGTCACCTTCGGCGGGTAACCCGTGGGGTTCAGCACTATGATCTTGTCACGTCCTGCCATGATAACCCTCCTCATCTGTTTTTAGCGGACTCGTACTCAACCAGATAAATATTCCGCGCTGGGAGCGCTGTCAAACGTCGCGCTATCGACATCGGTTCGGCCCTTGAATTCCGAATCGGGTCTCTGCTAGGGATGGCGTCGAAGATAAAAGATGAAAGCTGAAAAATGAAAACGGAAAGAAGAACAAGATATAAGCAACCAAAGGCCGCGGCACCTTAGACGATCCCATGAGAGCTTGATGGAATACGGGCTTCACCTCGCCGTCTCGAATCCCGGAGTCAAGCCGGAAGAGCTGATCCGCTACGTGCAGCGGGCCGAGGATCTGGGTTTTTTCTGCATCACCGTCGCCGATCATATCGTCATTCCCAGAAACATTGCTTCGCCCTATCCCTACACTCTCGACGGGAAGTATCGCGGCCCCGGCCATCACCTCGAACAACTCTCCGCCATGTCCTTTTTGGCCGGCGCCACGCGCCGCATCCGTTTCGTCACCGGCGTCATGATCGCCCCTTACCGCCATCCGGTCGTCGCCGCCAAGATGCTTTCAACCCTGGACTATCTTTCGCGCGGCAGGGTCATCGTCGGATTGGGAGTGGGTTGGATGAAAGAAGAGTTCGCGCTCGTCGGGGCGCCCC
>JBGQBP010000053.1:0-17317 GCA_041494945.1 Binatia bacterium
CGACCGCCAGACCGGCAAGACCGCCGTCGCGCTCGACACGATCATCAACCAGAAAGGCGGCAATGTCACCTGCATCTACGTCGCCATCGGCCAGAAGCGCTCGACGGTCGCCCAGGTCGTGGATAAGCTCCGGGAATCCGGCGCCATGGAGTATACCATCGTCGTCGCCGCGACGGCCTCCGAGTCGGCGCCGCTCCAGTATATCGCGCCTTACAGCGGCTGCACGATGGGCGAGTACATGCGCGACAACGGCGGCCATGCTCTTCTGGTCTACGACGATCTTTCCAAGCACGCCGTCGCCTACCGCCAGCTTTCTTTGCTGCTGCGCCGGCCGCCGGGGCGCGAGGCGTTTCCCGGAGACGTGTTTTATCTTCACTCGCGACTATTGGAGCGCGCCGCTAAAATGAGCGACGCGCGCGGCGGCGGCTCGCTCACGGCGTTGCCGATCATCGAAACGCAGGCGGGCGACGTTTCCGCTTACATTCCGACCAACGTCATCTCCATCACCGACGGCCAGATCTTTTTGGAAAGTGATCTCTTCTATTCCGGCGTCAGGCCGGCGATCAACGTCGGCATCTCGGTCTCCCGCGTCGGCGGCAACGCGCAGATCAAAGCGATGAAACAAGTCGCCGGAACCCTTCGTCTCGAGCTGGCCCAGTATCGTGAGATGGCGGCCTTTGCCCAGTTCGGATCGGATTTGGACCAGGCAACCCAGCGGCAGTTGAATCGCGGCAGCCGGCTGGTCGAACTCTTGAAGCAAGGTCAGTACGAGCCGCTGCCGGTCGAAAAGCAAGTGGTGATCATCTTTGCCGGCACCAATGGCTTTATCGACGAGCTGCCGCTTAACGCGCTCAAAAAATATGAGCAGGAGCTTTTTTCGTTCATCGAGTCGAAGCACCCGGACATCTTCGCCGATATTCTAAAAAAGCTCGAGTTGGATAACGATCTCCGCGCCAAGATCAACAAGGCGCTGCAAGAGTTCAAAGGAACGTTCAAGGCGTAAATGGCGACTCTCAAGGTCATACGCAAGCGGATCGGCTCGATCCGCAATACGCAGCAGATTACCAAGGCGATGAAAATGGTCTCTGCGGCCAAGCTGCGGCGCGCGCAGGAGGCGGCGGTCGAGGCGCGTCCCTACGCCGAAAAAATGACCGACTTGTTTAAAAATCTTGCCGCCAGAGTTTCTCGAGAGGCGCATCCACTGCTTGGTTTGCGCGATGAAAAGCGCATCGATCTTTTGCTCTTGACCTCCGACCGCGGTCTTTGCGGCGGTTACAACGCCAATCTGATCCGCGCGGCCGAAGCTTTTATTCGGCGCGAGGGCGCCGGTAAAGAGATCCAGCTAGTGCTCGTCGGACGCAAGAGCGCCGACCATTTTCGCAGGCGCAAGGCCACGATCGCCGATCGGTACGTAAATATTTTATCGGTCGCCGCCGAAGAGCTGGCGGGGGAGATTGCCGAAAAAGCGATCGGCCGATTCATCCGAGGCGAGACCGACGCCGTCTATATTCTCTACAGCTGTTTTCGCTCGGCGCTCTCACAGGTCCCGACGCTGGAGAAGCTTCTTCCCGTGTCCGTGGCCGAGACTGAAAAAACCGAACAGCTGGTCGAGTATCTGATCGAGCCCGGCGTCGAGGCCCTGCTGGCGAGCCTTCTGCCCAAAGTGGTTCAGGTCGCGATTTACCGCGCGCTTTTGGAAGCGACGGCGAGCGAGCACGGCGCGCGCATGACGGCGATGGACTCCGCGACCACAAACGCCTCGAAGATGATGGGCGCGCTCACGCTGCAGATGAACCGGGCGCGGCAGGCGTCCATTACCCGCGAGCTGATGGAGATTGTTGGGACGGCGGAAGCATTGAAGTGAGGAATTGAACGGAGGATCGGTATTTATGAGTATGGGCAAAATTACCCAGGTGCTGGGAGCCGTCGTCGACGTCGAATTTTCCGACGGCGCGCTGCCGCCGATTTACAACGCGCTCAAGGTGAGCAACCCGGCGATCAGCGAGGAGAAATGGAATCTCGTTCTCGAGGTGGCGCTGCACCTGGGCGAGAACACGGTGCGCTGCGTCGCCATGGATGCGACCGAGGGGCTGGTCCGCGGGATCGACGTGATGGACACCGGCGAGGGAATTACGGTTCCGGTCGGGGAGGAGACGCTCGGGCGGATTATCAACGTCATCGGCGAGCCCGTGGACGAAGGCGCCCCGATTCATGCCAAAAAAAGATATCCCATCCACCGTCCAACTCCGGAGTTCGTCGATCAGGACACTAAAGTTCAGGCTTTAGAAACCGGCATCAAAGTCGTCGATCTCCTGGCGCCGTACGCCCGCGGCGGAAAAGTCGGTTTGTTCGGCGGCGCCGGCGTCGGCAAGACCGTCATTCTGATGGAGCTGATCAACAACGTCGCCCTGAAGCACGGCGGTTATTCCGTCTTCGGCGGCGTCGGCGAGCGCACCCGTGAAGGCAACGACCTCTGGCTCGAAATGAAAGAATCGGGTGTCATCAACAAGGCCGCATTGGTTTACGGCCAGATGAACGAGCCGCCCGGCGCGCGCGCGCGCGTCGCGCTCACGGCGCTGACCCTGGCGGAGTATTTCCGCGACGACGAAGGGCGGGACGTTCTTCTCTTCCTCGATAACATTTTCCGTTTCACGCAGGCGAACTCGGAGGTCTCCACGCTTCTCGGCCGGATGCCGTCGGCAGTCGGCTACCAGCCGACGCTGGCCACCGACCTGGGCGAGCTGCAAGAGCGGATCACCTCGACGCGCAAAGGATCCATTACCTCGGTGCAAGCGATCTATGTCCCGGCCGACGATTTGACCGACCCGGCGCCGGCGACGACCTTCGCCCATCTCGACGCGACAACGGTTCTATCGCGGCAGATCGCCGAGCTGGGAATCTATCCCGCGGTCGATCCGCTGGACTCGACCTCCCGGATTTTGGATCCGCACGTGGTAGGCGCGGAACACTACGAGGTCGCGCGCCAGGTGCAAGTGATTCTTCAGCGCTACAAAGATTTGCAGGACATCATCGCGATTCTGGGCATGGACGAGCTTTCCGAAGACGATAGGCTCACGGTCGCGCGCGCGCGCAAGATCCAGCGGTTTCTTTCCCAGCCGTTCCATGTCGCCGAGGCGTTTACCGGCACGCCGGGCGCCTATGTCGAGTTGAAGGATACGATCCGGGGGTTTAAGGAAATTGTAGACGGCAAGCACGACGACATCCCGGAGCAGGCGTTTTACATGGTCGGCACCATCGAGCAGGCGGTGGAAAAAGCCAAGAAGATGGCTTCTGCTTAAAGCAGAATGTTGAATGATGAATGTTGAGTTTTGAATTTTAATTCATCATTCAAAATTTAAAATTCAACATTGATGTAGCAATGGTGGACAAAATCAGACTTAGACTCGTCTCCCCCAGCCGTCTACTCATCGACGAGGAAGTGGATGAGGTCACAGCGCCCGGCGCGTTAGGGGAGTTCGGCGTGCTCCCGAATCACATCGCTTTTTTAACTCTCCTTGCGCCGGGAGAGTTGAGCTATAAACAAGGCGCCAAGCGGACGCGCCTCGCCATCGGCGGCGGCTATGCCGAAGTGCTGAACAATGTCATGACAGTGCTGGCCGATGCCGCGGAGTTTGCCGAGGAAATCGATATCGATCGCGCTCATCGGGCGAAAGAGCGGGCGGAGGAAAAAATTACCGCGCTCGGCCCGGAAGACCGCGAATTCGCCGCTTGCGAGGCCGCGCTCAAGCGGGCCCTGGTGCGATTGCAGGTAGCAAGCAGAGAGGCGAGAAGATAGAATCAGCAAGAGGATGATTTTATGACTAAACCCGCGTTCAAGCCTCAGCGCCAGATGTGGAGCAAGATCTTCACTTACGACTACTGGATGGAGTCGGTCGGAATTCCGATCCACCGAGGGTTTTATATCCAGGACTTGAGAACCATCGAGCTCGGCTGGTGGGAAGAGCGCCAGGCGATGAGCGCTTTTATCCAACTTGCGGGCCAGGAGGGCGTGAGCGCCGCCCGAGTTACGGAGATCCCTCCGGGGCAGACTCTGCCGTCGCTCAAGTTCGCCCTCGACGAGGTCGTCTACGTGGTTTCCGGCCGCGGGCTGACCAATATCTGGTACGACAACAGCGGGAAGAAAAGTTTCGAATGGCAGCAACACAGCATGTTTCTAGTTCCGCATGGCGCGCGCCATCAGTTCAGCAACATGCAGGGCGACAAACCGGTCAGGCTGCTGCATTACAGCTATTTTCCGTTGGCGCTGTCGGCTGTTCCCGATCCGGATTTCTTCTTCAACAATGCATACCAGAGCCCGAACGAGCTGGCGGAGCACGAAGGATATTACTCCGAGGCGAAGATGGTCCATCTGCCGCAGGGCGCCGATCCCAAAGGACGGCAGGTCTACTGGTATGGGAATTTTTTCCCCGACATGAAGGCCTGGGAAAAGCTCGACGCCAACGAGAGAAGAGGCGCGGGCGGCAGGAGCGTATACATTTTGTTTCCCAACTGCGAGATGTTCGCCCATATGTCGGTCTTTGCGGCGCGCACTTACAAGAAGGCGCACCGCCACGGCCCGGGTCGGGTCATTGTGATCCCCGCCGGCGAGGGTTACTCGATCATGTGGGAAGAGGGCAAAGAAAAAGTCGTGGTCCCGTGGCACGAGTGCAGTATGTTCGTGCCTCCGAACAAGTGGTTTCACCAGCACTTCAATGCCAGCGGAACGCCCGCGCGGTATCTGGCCGTGCACTCCCCGATGCAGTTCTACGGTCACGCGGAAAAGGTCGAGGACCGGGCCAAAGACCAGATCGAGTATCCGGACGAAGGCCCGTTTGTCCGAAAAAAGTTCGAAGAGGAGCTGGCCAGGAGAGGACTCACCTCGCTCATGCCCGACGAAGCCTACACCAACAAAAACTTCGAGTGGTCCAAAGCCATGGGCAAGCAATAATATCCAAGTCTCTTAAGCAAAGTAATTTCATGCACGATCTCGACGAAGACCACGAACATTTCGAAGTTCCGCCGGACGCCATTGTCGAAGACATCGAAGGGCTGGAGATGTTCACGCTCAAGAGCGTGGGCATCGACGTCGGCTCTTCGACTTCCCACCTGGTTTTTTCTCAGTTGACCTTGAGGCGCGAAGGCGCGTCGCTCTCGGGAAAATTCAGAGTGACGGAGAGAAAAGTCCTGTTCCGCTCCAACATCATGCTGACGCCCTATATTTCCGGAACCGTGATCGACATCGAGAAGATCAAGCGCTTCATCGAGGACGCCTACAAGCAAGCCAAGCTCAGGCCGGAGGACATCGACACGGGCGCCGTCATCATCACCGGAGAAGCTCTCAAGAAAGAAAACGCGCAGCCGATCGTAGAATATTTCGCCAAATTTTCCGGCAAATTCATCTGCGCGGCGGCGGGACACAACCACGAGGCGCTGCTGGCCGCGTATGGCTGCGGCGCGGTCGATCTATCGAAGTCCGAGCACAAGACGGTTCTCAACGTCGATATGGGCGGCGGAACGACCAAATATTCCCTGATCGAAAACGGAGCGGTCACGCAAACGGCTGCGGTGAATATCGGCGCGCGTTTGATCGCCTTCGACGACGTGGATGTCGTGACGCGCATCGAAGACGCCGGGAAAATCCTCATGGCAGAGCTCGGCCATAGAGTCGAGCTGGGGAAAAAAATAACCAAGAAGCAAAAAGAAGAGTTCGCCGCTTTGATGGCGAAAATTCTCTTCGAGCTGATCGAGCGCGAGCCGTCTTCTCCTCTGGCCAAACAGCTTATGGTGACGCCGCCGTTCAGCCACTACCACGGATTCGATCAGATCGACCACCTCGTTTTCTCCGGCGGCGTGTCCGAGCATGTCTACGACCGCGACCGAAATTCCTACGGCGACGTCGGGCCGATCTTGGGAAAATGCGTCAGAGAGTACCTCAAAAAAATCCCCAACAAGAACCTCCTCAGGGAGCCGATCGAAGGCATCCGGGCTACGGTCATCGGCGCCGGCGAATACACGGTGCAGGCAAGCGGCAACACGAGTTATATCTCGGACCCCGCGGTGTTGCCGGTTTTTGGTTTGAAGGTCGTGCGCGCAACCTTGAAGCAAGGTCGCCCGGTGCTCGAAGCGTTGAAGCAGTCGCTGGCGAAATTCGATCTAACTTCCTGGGCTTCCGGACTCGCGCTCTCCGTGTCTCTCGAAGGAGAATTGGATTACAAGGCCATCAGAGCCGTGGCCGAGGGAATCGCCGCAATCTGCAAAAGCTCTGAAAATGGCCGCAGTCCGCTCTATCTCGCGCTCGACCTCGACGTCGCGAAATCTCTTGGCGCGATCTTAAAAGAGGAGCTCAAGCTGGAGCGGGAGATTATTGCGATCGACGGCATCGAGGTGGGAGATTTGGATTTCATCGACATCGGCGAGCCTATGGGGATAACGGAAGTCATCCCGGTCACCGTCAAGTCCCTGATGTTCCCTGGAACCAAGCTGAATTAAAACCGAGCGGTTAAGGAGAAAGAGATGGCCAAAGCACCATTCAAACCACAGCGCCAAATGTGGAGCAAAAAATTTACCTACGACTACTGGATGGAATCCACCGGCGTTCCTATCATTACAGGATTTTTTATCGACGATCTCCGAACCGCCAAGCTCGGCTGGTGGGAAGAGCGCCAGGTTCAGACCGCGTTCATCCAGTTGATGGGACAAGAGGGCGTGAGTTCGACGCGACTGAGCGAGATTCCCGCGGGCGAAACGACCAAGCCGTTTAAGTTTTCTCTCGATGAAGTCGTCTATGTGGTGTCGGGAAGAGGTCTCACCACAGTCTGGTACGACGGCAGCAGCGCCAAGAAAAGCTTCGAGTGGCAGCAGCACAGCATGTTTTTGATTCCGCACGGCATGCACCACACGTTCAGCAACATGCAGGGGGACAAACCGGTCAGGCTGCTGCACTACAGCTATCTGCCGCTGGGATTGTCGGCTGTTCCCGATCCCGACTTTTTTTTCAATAACCCGCGCGCCTCGGCCGACGATCTGTCGGAGCAGGAAGAATTTTATTCCGAAGCCAAAATGGTTCAGGCGGCGGAGGTGGACGAGGCCTTGGGGCTCCGCGTTTTCTGGTACGGGAATTTTTTTCCGGATATGAAGGCATGGGAAAAACTCGACGCGAACGAGAGAAGAGGCGCCGGCGGCAAGAGCGTTTACATACAATTCCCGAACTCCGAAGTTTCGGCGCACATGTCGGTCTTCGCGCCGCTGACTTATAAGAAAGCCCATCGCCATGGGCCGGGCCGCGCGATCGTCATTCCCGCGGGCGAAGGCTACTCGATCATGTGGGAGGAAGGAAAAGAGAAGATCGTTTGCCCGTGGCACGAGTGCAGTATGCTGGTGCCGCCGAATAAATGGTTCCACCAGCATTTCAATGCCGGCGGCGGTCCGGCGCGATACCTAGCGCTCCATCCACCGATGCAGTTCCACGGTCACGCGGAAAAGATCGAGGACCGGGCGAAGGACCAGATCGAATATGCCGATGAGGATTCGTTCATCCGGAAAAAATTCGAAGAAGAGCTGGCCAAGCGCGGGGTTAAATCGATTATGCCGGCCGAGGCCTACACCAACCGTGATTACGAATGGTCTAAAAGCATGGGGAAAAAATAGATCGAGCGCCTTTTCCTCTCCGCTATTTTTGATTTACCAGCGGCAGGACCTTCTCGCCGAACAGATCGATCTGCTTTAAGTCGGCGCGCACCGCGCCGACGATCAGCGTATCCAATCCCTTGGCAAAGAACGAGCGAATGCGCTCGGCGCATGCTTCAGGCGCGCCGACGACCAGATGCTTCTCGACATCCATTCGGACCTTTCCGTAGTAGCGCTGCAGATAGGCCTCGCATGCAGCAACCGCCTTCGCTTTGTCCTCGTCGATGGCCATGAAGGTGAGGCCGGCCCTAGCCATCTTGCTCGGTTCGCGACCCGCGGCTGAGGCGAAGCCGGATATCTTTTCCCACAATGCCGGGAATTCCTGGATGGCCGAGCTGCCGCAGATATAGCCGTCCGCCATGCGACCGGCGCGCTTGAGCGCGGTCTCGGCGCTGCCGCCCGTCCAGATAGGAGGGTGCGGAGCTTGGATCGGGCGTGGACCGACAGTGACATTCTCAAGCTGGTAGAATTTTCCCTTGTGCGTTACGGCTTCCTCCGTCCAGAGCCTCTTGATCAATCCTATAAGCTCTACCGCCCGGCTGCCTCTGTGTTCGTAGGGTATATCGACTGAAGTAAAATCGTTTTCTCTGCTCCCAAAGCCGATCCCCAATGTTACGCGTCCCGACGAGAGAAAATCGAGAGTTGCTATGGTTTTTGCCAGCAACGTCGGATGTCTCAGCGCCGCCAAAAGCACTGAAGTTCCGAGCCTGATCTTGGACGTGACCGCGGCGGCGGCGGCGAGAACCGTGAGCGGCTCCAAATTGTCGTAGACGACTCTATCCAGCACCCAGAGGGAATGGAGTCCCATCTCTTCGCACTTTTTGGCTGCGCCCGTTACATAGCCGGGGTTAATTTGCGGCGCCGGATTTATCAGACAGAGACCGACATTGGGCATTGCAGGCTCCTTTCGTTTTCACGCGCTGAGTGTTCTTATCAAAGCATAGCTGCGGCGATTAATGCAAAAGCATTCGGACGAGCGCAGCGGTGCTTGACAGCAGACTACGGTTCATCTACATGACGGCTGATCTTTGGAGAAGTGGAGGAACTATGATGGACGCGCGCGTTTTTGAGTTATCGACACCGGTCTTAACCGGTGGAAGAAGCCATATGCCGTTATCAAGCACGGAGCTAACCTCTGTGGGCTTAAACTACTACACGCCGGGGCGCAAGAATACTCTCCATACCCATCCCGGCGAAGACCATGCATTTGTCGTCCTGGATGGCGAGGCGACGTTTTATGATAAAAATGAAAAAGCGACGGTGCTTAAAAAAGGCCAGGGCATCATGCTCCCCGAAGGCTGGTACTACTGGTTCCAGAATACCGGCGCCGGGGCTCTGGTTTTGCTCAGGTTCTCGTCCCGCAAAGCAAAACCGGCGGTCACCAGGATCGACGCGGCCGGCAAAACCAGGAGCGAAGACTCGACGGAGTATGTCCATGTAGACGGCGAGATAGTAGAAGGCAAGGTTTGGCGATTGCTTTGATCAGCCGTAGCGCGAGGAGAAATCATGCGACGATTCATTTATTTTCTGGCTGTTTCTTCTCATCTGTTTTTCACTTCTCAGTTGATTCATGCGCAGGCCGTCCCGCCTGACCGTGCCAAGCTCATCGAGGAGGCCAAAAAAGAAGGCAAGGTTGTCATTTACGCCGCTTATTCGGCGTCCGACGCCAACGCATTTAAAGCTGCCTTCGAGAAAAAGTATCCCTTCATAAAGTTCGAGTATTTCCGGGCGGGGAAGGACAAGCTTCTAAGTAAATATCTCACCGAGGTCAAGGCAGGTCAGTTCCTGCCCGACGTGTACCAGTCGAGTATCTTCCCGATCATGACCCTGCTGCAAAAGGGGCTGCTGGGCAAATATCTCTCTACCGAGCGCGTTGCTTATGCCAATGCGCTGAAGGACAAGAAAGGATACTGGACCGCGGTGTACTTAAATGCGATGACCATTGCTTACAATACCCGGCTGGTAAAACATGAGGAGGTGCCGAAAGGCTATCAGGATCTGCTGCTGCCCAAATGGAAAGGCCAGATGGGCATGGATCTCAACAAGACCGAATGGTACGCGGCGATGCTGCAGATGTTGGGCGAGGAAAAAGGCAAGAAGTACATGGAGGCGCTCGCCAAGCAAGATATTCAGGCGCGCGAAGGGAATACCATCACAGGACAGCTTTTGGTGGCGGGCGAGTTTCCCTTGGTGGTCTCGCAGTATCCGACCAGCGTGGAGGAGTACAAGAAGCTTGGCGCGCCGATCGAGTGGGTGCCGCTTGAGCCGCATTTTGTCTATTCGATCGTGATGGCTACGACTGCGAAGCAGCCGCACCCGGCGGCCGGACGGCTGTTTGTCGATTTCGTTCTCTCGAAAGAAGGACAAGAAGTGATGCGGGGGCTCAGCCGGATTCCGGCGCGAAAAGATGTCCTTCCCGATCCGCCGAATTTGATTCAAGGGCACAAGCTCCTGGTCCTCAATCCGGCCTCGAGCGAGGACTACAACCGCTTCAACAACGAGTATCACAAATATTTTCGCTAGAGGTATGAAGATCACCGACGTACGGGCGATCCGGCTCAAGGCGGACGTTCCTAGCGAAGCTCAGTTGACAAGCCGTAGCGGGCTGAGAACTTCTCGCACCACTGTGCTGGTCCAAGTCGAAACCGACGCGGGGATCAGCGGCGTAGGCTCCTGCTCCGGCAACGGGACGATCGTCGAATTTATTATCGACAACGTCCTCAAGCCGGCCGTGTTAGGAATGGACCCAACGAAAATCGAAGAGGTGTGGGACAAGGCTTACTTCGGTGCCGGCGTACGGCAGTTCGGCTCCAGAGGCGCCGGCGTCGTGGCGCTGAGCGGTCTCGACACCGCTTTGTGGGATATCCTAGGAAAAGCGGAGAACCTCCCGATCTACAAGTTATTAGGCGGCGCTCAGCGAACGAAGGTCGAAGTCTATGCGACCGCCCTCTATCCCGAAGAAACAGACAGTGTCGTAAAACGAGCGTTAGCCTTTGCCGCGCAAGGCTTCAAAGGAATCAAGATCAAACTCGGCTTTGATCTGCGAGATGACATGGAAAGAGTCCGCGCGGTGCGCGCCGCCGTGGGAGATGATTTTCCGTTAATGACCGATGCCAACCAGAGCTATCAGCTCGATGCGGCGCTCCATGCGGCAGCGGCGCTTGAGCAATATGGCATCGAATGGTTGGAGGAGCCGCTTTTTTTTGAAGATATCGAGGGCCACGTTCGCCTGAAAGCTGCTTGTAAAACTCCCATCGCGCTGGGAGAGAACCTGCACACGCGGTATGCCTTCGAGTCATTTATTGCGCGTGGCGCGGTCGATATTTTACAGCCCGATGTCGCTCGCGCGGGAGGAATTAGCGAGGTGAGGCGCATCGCTACGCTCGCGGCCGTTCAGGGTCTGCCGATCTCGTTCCATACATGGGGCGACGCGGTGGCGCTCGCCGCAAGCCTGCACCTCGCGACTGCGCTTAAAAACAGCATCGTCATGGAACTGGATTGCACGTATAATCCGCTGCGCACGGAGCTTCTCCGCGATCCTCTGACTACAGAGAATGGCTGCATGATGCCCCCGGAGGGCGCCGGCTTGGGAATTACGCTTCGTCCTGAGGCGTTGAGCCGATACGCTTTCTCCGGCACCGAAAAACTATCGGTGTGGCAAAAACCATTGAGCCTCGATTAGAGGGCGAGATCCGACTCCGCATCGCGTCAGCCCGGGCCCGTCCATCCAAGTTTTTAAATCCGTGTCGGCGTCTTCATATGATTTTCGCGCGCAGTTGTTATTGCCTTCGACTGAAAAGTTGTTAAGATGTTGCAGATTTTTCATGTATGAAGAAGACACTATAGCAGCAGTGGCCACGCCGCCGGGCGAAGGTGGTGTGGCGATCGTGCGGATGAGCGGTCCGCAGGCTGAACAAATTGCCGGTAAAATCTTTTCGCGCGCGAACGGAAAAAACGGCGCGCTACGCTCGCATACTCTCCACCATGGCGCCGTGCGGGACCCGAAAACCGGCGAAGTCCTGGACGAAGTGCTCCTCGCCCTGATGCGGAAGCCGCGCAGCTATACCGGAGAGGATGTCGCCGAGATTAATTGTCATGGCGGTCTATTACTGACGCGTCGGATATTACAACTGGTGCTCTCTTGCGGTGCGCGCCACGCAGACCCGGGGGAATTTACCAAAAGAGCTTTTCTTAACGGCCGTCTTGATCTCGCCCAGGCGGAGGCTGTTCTTGACGTTATACAGGCGCGTACCGAGACGGGAATGAAACTGGCCGTGCAACAAATGCACGGCGGACTATCGAAATGGATTACAGGGCTGCGCGAAGAGCTTCTGGATATCCTGGCGCAAGTCGAAGCAGCCATCGACTTTCCTGAAGAAGATATAGAACTTCTACAGCGAGAGGAATTGGTCCAAAAGATTGTGAACTTGCGGGAGAAAATCGCCGGTATCGTCTCCAGCTATGAATGGGGCAGATTGTTTCGTGAAGGCGCAAAAGTTTGCATTGCGGGTCGGCCGAACGTAGGAAAATCGAGCCTGCTGAACGCTTTACTCGGTGAGGAGCGTGTCATTGTCGCAGTTACGCCGGGAACGACCAGGGATGTTATTGAAGAAAGCGTCAACTTAGGCGGGCTCCCGGTGATTTTGTGGGACACTGCCGGAATTCGCGAATCCGACGACCCGGTGGAGTCGGCCGGTATTGAATTCTCCCGCAGGCGTCTCGAAGCGGCGGACGTGACTCTGGTTGTGCTCGACGGATCTACCTACCTTAATGCGGAAGACGCGTTGATTCTGAATGCTGTAAATGGGAAAAAAGGGCTCCTGGTGATCAACAAAAGCGATCTACCGCAGCGGCTCGACGCTGCTTTGATTGCCGCCGAGGCAGGCACTGATAAAGAGAGCGTATTTGTTTCGGCGAGAGATGGAAAAAGAATCAGCGAGCTTAAGAACACGTTGCGCGAACTGCTTCTCGATACGCCAACTGAGCCTGAGGTGGTCTTGACCAACCTACGGCACAAGGCGGCTCTTGAGAAATCTATAGTCGGTCTTAATGCCTCGGTAAGGGCGATTCGGTCTGGAATGGCTCCGGATCTCGTAATGGTTGACTTGGCCGAAGCAAAAGATGGGTTGGCGGAAGTTATTGGCTCGGTTTTTCATGATGATATTTTAGAACATATTTTTACTAAATTCTGTATAGGAAAATAATATGTTATATTTTTGATGATATTAGAATTCGAATGTTTCACGTGAAACAATGTTAACCAAGAAAACCATTTTTGACATTATCGTGGTCGGTGCCGGTCATGCGGGCATTGAAGCCGCCCTGGCTGCCGCCAGAATGGGCGCAAGAACTCTGATGCTGACTTTGAATCTCGATCACATCGGTCAGATGTCATGCAACCCGGCCATTGGCGGAATTGGTAAAGGGCATCTTGTAAAGGAGATCGATGCTCTCGGTGGCGAGATGGGGCGAGCCATCGACGAAACGGGAATCCAGTTTCGTGTGCTGAACACCAAGAAGGGCCCGGCGGTGCGCGCGTCGAGAGCACAAGCGGACAAAGCGCTCTATCGTCAGCGAATGAAGCGAGTTCTTGAGTATTGCCCTAATCTTACAATAAGGCAGGCCAGTGTTGAGCGTCTTTTGGTAGAAGAAGATGAAGTTCAGGGAGTCGAAACCCAGATCGGTGAGATATTTCACGGTCGCAGGGTAATTTTAACTACAGGCACATTTCTTAAGGGCCTTATACACGTTGGCGACAAAAATTATTCGGCTGGCAGAGCTGGGGATTTCGCGGCAGAGGGGCTGAGCGGATCGCTCATGGAATATGGATTTCACATTGGTAGGCTAAAAACCGGAACATGTCCGCGACTCGATGCCAGATCTATAGACTTCTCCGGACTTCAAGCGCAACACGGCGACGATCCGCCCATTCCGTTTTCTTTTTCGACCGATCGTATCGTGCAGAAACAGGTACCTTGCCATATCACCTACACCAATCCTAGGACGCATGAAATTATACGGTCTTCACTTCACCGCTCGCCAATGTATTCAGGGACAATCAAGAGCCGTGGACCCCGTTATTGCCCCTCCATTGAAGACAAGGTGGTTCGGTTCGCCGATAAAGAACGACATCAGATTTTCCTGGAACCGGAAGGCCTGGAGACCGTCGAAGTCTATCCTAACGGTATTTCAACTAGTTTGCCGCTCGACGCTCAACTTGAAATGGTACATTCCATTGAAGGATTAGAACATGCCGAGATCATGCGCCCTGGCTATGCGATTGAGTATGATTACGTAGAACCTACGCAACTCTATCCGTCTCTTGAAACCAAGCTTATTAGGGGTCTCTATCATGCCGGGCAAATAAACGGAACAACAGGGTATGAGGAGGCGGCCGCTCAGGGAATCATGGCGGGAATCAACGCCGTTCTAAGTATACGGGGTAACTATCCTATAATCCTTAGCCGGGATAAGGCCTACATAGGTGTACTCATTGACGACCTGGTCACAAAAGGCACGGAAGGGGAGCCATACAGGATGTTTACTTCCCGGGCTGAATATCGTCTTCTTTTGCGGGAGGATAATGCAGATCTTCGTCTAACCGAGCTAGGTTATAAGATCGGACTCGCAACTCAAGAATCCTACGATCGCATGGACAAAAAGAAAAAGCAGTCTTCCACACTGGTGAAAAGTCTGGCGGAGAGTTTAATCAATCCTACGGAAGGCGCCAATCAGAGACTCGAATCCTGGAACTCTGCGCCCTTGCGAGGTCAAACTTCGCTAGAGCAATTACTTCGTCGTCCGGAAATATCTTTCGCTCATCTTGCCGAATTATCTTCTGATCTGGCGGATGTTCCATGTCCCGTAGCCAGTCAAGCTGAAATCGAGATTAAATACGCCGGCTATATCAAGCGACAACTGGAAGCCGTTAGTCGGTTCAAAAATCTGGAGACGGTTAGATTACCAGGGGACATCGACTATTCGGTAGTTACCGGTCTGTCGAGCGAAGCGCGAGAGAAGTTAGCTCGAATACGCCCTCGGTCCTTGGGACAAGCTTTAAGAATTGCCGGAATGACTCCGTCTGCAATTTCTCTTCTCTCCATTCATCTTAAGAAACGCAAACCGGCTTGATCGTTCTTGGGTGATCTTAAGATTCTATAGGTTTCACGTGAAACAATTATTTTCTTCCAAATTCCACCACACTGTGCTAAAGCTATTATCATTGTTGGCTTAACTTATTGATTTAACAGGATATTTTTGACTAAAATCATCGCGATAGCAAATCAAAAAGGAGGCGTTGGCAAGACTACGACGGCGGTAAACTTGGGTGCTTCACTGGCCGTAGCTGAAAAGAAAACACTTCTCATCGACGCCGATCCTCAAGGAAACTGCACGACCGGATTGGGCATCGAACGTGCGGGCGTAAGACACAGTCTCTACCATACGCTCATTGGCGCAGCGTCACTCGCAGACATCCTTTTAACTAGCGAGCTGCCATATCTTTCCATCGCTCCATCGACGAAGGATCTAACCGGCGCAGAGATTGAGTTGGTCAATACCGAACGCAGGGAATGGCGATTGAAAAATGCGCTTAACTCCGTTGAGGGACAATTCGAATACATCCTTCTCGATTGCCCGCCTTCTCTTGGGCTCTTGACGCTGAATGCCTTCACTGCTGCTCACTCGGTTCTTGTCCCTTTGCAATGCGAATACTACGCGCTCGAGGGACTAACGTCACTCCTGGAAACCATTGAGCTGGTGCAACAAGGACTAAATCCCGGCCTTCATTTAGAAGGGATTTTGCTTACCATGTTCGATAGCCGCAATCGTCTTGCGCACCAAGTGGCGGAAGAAATTCGGTCGCATTTTCCTGACCGTCTGTTTCGCACGGTAATCCATCGCAACGTGCGCCTAAGCGAAAGCCCGAGTCATGGGAAACCGGCTTTGCTTTACGATGTTCATTCGACCGGTGCGCAAAATTATCTAGATCTAGCCAAAGAGTTAATTCGGAACGGAGAGGAGATTCCCCGTGCAGATACAAAAGGGACTGGGTAGGGGGCTTGGCGCGCTGATTCCGGTTGCCGAGGGCCCAAAGGGACCATCGAATTTCTTTGTAGAGGTCGGGAGGATCTCGCCCAATGCGCTACAGCCTCGCAGGGCATTTGACGAGGCAAAGATAGACGAGCTTGCCGCGTCAATACAAGACCAGGGAATCATCCAGCCGCTCCTCGTCCGGCGCAACGGCGAGGGCTACGAGTTGATAGCCGGCGAGCGGCGACTGCGCGCGGCCATGAAAGCCGGTTTGACAAAAGTCCCTGTAGTCGTTCGTGAGGCAAGCGATCACGATTCGCTCCAGTTGGCCCTGATTGAAAATATCCAGAGAGAAGATCTCAATCCGATGGAAGAGTCCCGCGCGTACAGGCGTTTGCAGGAACAATTTCATCTCGGCCAGGAAGAAATCGCGCAAAAAGTCGGGAAGAGCCGGCCTGCGGTGGCGAACTCTATGCGGCTTTTACAGTTGCCCGAAGAAGTGCAGCGCGAGGTGACCGAAGGGAAGCTTTCCGCGGGCCACGCCAGAGCGCTTTTATCGCTGGAGCGGGAAACTCTGATCACCGCCGCGGCACGAGAGGTCATTGCCAAGGGGCTTTCCGCTCGCGAGACCGAAAGGCTTGTTGCCCGTCTCAAGATTGCCAGGAAAAGGAGACCGGCAGCGTCGCCGGATGCGGATCTGCGTTCCCTAGTCGAACAGCTGCAGCGCTCCGTTGGAACGAAAGTTCGACTCGTGCAAACAAGGGGAACCTCGAGAGGGAAGATAGAAATCGAGTATTACTCATCTGCAGATCTGGACCGGATTGTTCAATTTCTTGTCAATAGATAAAATCTACGCACGGGGCAAAACAGTGACGCAGTTTTTTCTGATTCTCCTCGCATGTGTTCTGGCTATCGCACCTACTTTCCACGGGGCGTTCGCCGGTCAGGCCAGTCTCGAGGAAGTGATTATCGGTTATCCCAGCCGCAGCATGACGGAGCTGCCGACTCATGTCGCCGCTAAAAAAGGTTTCTTCCGCAGCGAAGGCCTCGACGTGAAATTAGTCCAGGCCAGGTCAAATATCCTGGCGGCGGCGCTGGCCTCCGGAAGCATGGCCTATATCACGTCGGTGACGACGACGCTCGGCGGAATCATGGGCGGCCTGCCGGCAAAGGTGATCGCCGGCGTTACGAAGAACAATCCCGATTTTCTCATGGTGCGGCCCGAAATCCGCTCGATCACGGAGCTCAAAGGCAAAAAACTCGCGGTAAGCGGCTTCGGCGGCGCGTCGCACCAGCGGCTTCTCCTCATTCTCAGCAAAGCAGGATTAAATCCCGGCACGGACGTCACCATCCTCTCCGTCGGCGACGCGCGTTTACGGCTGGAACAACTGCGCGTCGGCGCGATCGATGCGACCGTATTGACGGCGCCCAACAATTTCATGGCCGAACGCGCCGGCTTTCGCAGCCTGGGCTCTTCATCCGATGTCCTGGCGCTGCCGGCCGTCGGCGTGGCAACACTGGAACGCAGGCTGAAAGAAAAGCCCGAAGAGGTGAAAAAGGTTTTGCGCGCGCTGCTCAAAGGCATGCGGCAATTGAAAGA
>JBGQBP010000054.1:0-17227 GCA_041494945.1 Binatia bacterium
GCCCGCGCGGGAGAAGAGCTGGAGCGCGCGCGGCGAAAACTCGGCAATAGCGACTTCATCGCCAAGGCGAAAGAAGAGGTCGTGCGCAGGGAAAAAGAAAAAGCCGAAGAGTTCGAAGATAAGATTCGCACTTTAAACCTGAGCCTCGTGAGAATCTGCGAGGTGGAACAGGCCGAGGGGAAGTCTTAGTTATGGATATCGTCGTCACTCCACAGATCGAGCAGCTCATCCGCTGCGCCCTGGAAGAAGACATCGGCGCCGGGGATATCACGACGTTGAGCACGGTTCCCCGGGATGCCCGGGGAAAAGGGCTATTTCGCGCCAAGCGCGACGGCGTGGCGGCGGGGCTCATCCTGATCGAGAAAGTATTTTCTTTTTTGGATGCCGATGTCCAGGTGCGCTGCCTCGCTCGCGACGGCGACGCGGTGAAACAAGGCGCGGTCGTCGCGGAGGCCGAAGGGCCGATCCGCGCGCTTCTCATGGGCGAGCGAACCGCGCTCAATTTTCTTCAGCGCCTTTCCGGCACGGCGACGCTCACCCGCCGCTACGTGGATGCGGTGAAAGACTTCCCGTGTAAAATCATCGATACGCGCAAAACCACTCCGGGCTTTCGCACGCTGGAAAAATACGCGGTGCGCATGGGCGGAGGGACCAACCACCGTTTGGGTCTTTACGACGCGGCGCTGGTCAAAGACAATCACATCGTTGCCGCGGGCTCGATCGCCGGCGCCGTCGAAGAAGTCCGGCGGCAGGCGCCTTTCATGGCCAAGATCGAGGTGGAATGCTCGACGCTTGCTCAGGTGCGTGAAGCTCTGGACGCTCGCGCCGACGTGATCATGCTCGACAACGTGAATCCGAAAGAGATGGCCGAGGCGGTGCGCGTCATCAATAAGCGCGCCTGGGTCGAAGCGTCGGGGGGAATTACCATCGAGACTTTGCGCGAAGTGGCGGCCACGGGCGTCGATTTCATCTCGGTCGGCGCTCTGACCCATTCCGCTCCCTCGCTCGATTTCAACATGAAGGTTGCCGCGGTGAAATAAAAATAACCCTCACCCTTTCCTCTCCCTGGAAGGGAGAGGAATAAGGAGAGGGTCGAAGGGTCTAAGAGTTGAAGGGTTCAAAGAATGGCGAGAGGCACAACGCCGCTGCAACCGGAAGAGATCCAAAAGGACCTTCAAAGCTGCCGCCTCGGTAAGAAAATTCACTACTTTCCCGAGATCGAATCCACCAATCGATTCGCCTTCAAGCGGGCTCAAGAGGGAGGAGAGGAGGGCGAGGTCGTTATTGCCGAGACCCAGACGCAAGGAAAAGGGCGGATGGGACGAAGCTGGTTCTCGCCGCCGGGTCTCAGTCTCTATCTCTCGGTAATCCTCAAGCCGAAGCTTCCGCCGGCCAGCACGCCGCAGATCACGCTCGTGGCCGCGGTTGCACTGGCCGAAACGGTTCAAGACTTTCTCCAAGCGCCGCCTGCCATCAAATGGCCTAACGACATCATGGTCGGAGGCAGGAAACTGGCCGGTATTCTCACCGAGTCTTCCTGCGATTCCGAGCGCGTCCATTTCGTCGTCGTCGGCATCGGCGTCAATCTCAACCTCCCCGCGGAGCTGCTGCCTGAGGCGATCCGGGAGCGGGCCACTTCGCTGCTCATCCTGACCCAAACGCAGGTCGACCGGACTTCTTTTGCCAGCCAATTGATTCAGAGCCTCGACAGGTGCTATGGGGAATTGGGGGATAAGGGATTTCCCTGGATCGCCCGACGCTGGGAGAGCTTTTTCGATCTCAGGGGGCGAAGAATTGAAGTGGGTATGGCGGAAGAGCGTCTATCGGGGATCGCCAGGGGAATCGACGCCGACGGCGCGCTGATCCTTGAAGAAGACTCCGGCGCGCTGCGGCGAATCATCGCCGGCGAGGTTTTTCCGGTCGAATCGTGAGCGAGCGATGCTTCTAGCGATCGACATCGGCAATAGCAACATCGTCCTCGGAATCTACGACGGGCGAAAGCTCGTCACGCACTGGCGCCTTCTCACCCAGCCGGAGCGGACCGCCGACGAGTACGGCGTCCTCATCTCGCAACTCGCCTCCTCCGGCGGCATCGGCTGCGAGAAGGTCCATTCCATCATCGCTTCCTGCGTCGTGCCGCCGATGATGAGCATGATCCAGGAGCTGGCGGAGAGATTTTTTCGCGTCAAGCCGCTCGTCGTCGGGCCCGGGGTCAAGACCGGCATGCCCATCCTCTACGACAATCCCAAGGAAGTCGGCGCGGACCGCATCTGCAACGGCGTCGCCGCGTACGAAAAATATCGGGATTGCTGCATCACGGTGGATTTCGGCACCGCCACCACTTTCGATTTTATTTCCAAAAAGGGCGAGTACGTCGGCGGCGCGATCGCGCCGGGCCTGCTGATCTCGGTGGAAGCGCTGTTCCAGCGGGCCTCGAAGTTGCCCCGGGTCGAGATCGTCAAGCCGAAGGAGATCGTCGGAAAAAATCCCATCCATTCGATTCAATCGGGCGTTTTCTATGGCTACGTCGGCCTGGTGGACGGTATCGTCGAGCGGATGCAGAAGGAAAGTCGCACGCGCGTGAAAGTCGTCGCCACCGGAGGGCTCGCGCGGGTCATCGCGCCGGAGTGCTCTTTCATCGACGAGGTGGACGAGTTTCTCACGCTCGACGGTCTCAGGATCATCCACGAGCGAAATTTAGTTCAGGACTTGAAGAAGCGGCCACAAGAACTCAAAAAGGAGGTCGGCGGCAGATGATTGAAATAGACAAGCTCCGCAACGTCGGCATTTTGGGTCATGGCGGGGTGGGCAAGACCGCTCTGGGCGAAGCGATGCTCTTCGCCGCGGGAGCGGCGCAGAGACCGGCTCGCGTGGGCGACGGAACTTCGATTCTCGATTTCGAGCCGGAAGAGGTCCACCGGCGCATCTCCCTCTCCACCGCCTTCCACTCGCTGTCCTGGAAAAAGTTTAATCTTTATCTGATCGACACGCCCGGATACGCCACCTTCCTGCCCGAAACAATAAACAGCATGCGCGCCTTTCGCGGCGCGGTGCTGCTGCTGAGCCCGTCGAGCGGTCTCAGGGTCGAGACCGAACGATTGTGGGCGCGCGCCAACGAACAGAACATGAGCCGGCTGATTTTTATCGGCAAGATGGAAAGAGAGAAGGCCAACATTCGCGAGGGACTCGAGGCGATTTTTTCCGGCCTGGAGGCGAAAGGGGTCGAGCTCCAGCTTCCCATCGGCGCGGAGGAAGGCTTCAAGGGAATCGTCGATCTCGTCGCGATGAAAGCTTTTTTATACGAGGGCGACGGCGGGAAGTTCAAGGAGACGGAGATTCCGTCGGACCTCGCCTCCCAGGCGCAAGAGGCGCGCGTTCAGATGCTGGAGACCGTGGCCGAGACCGACGACGCTTTGCTGGAAAAATATCTCGAAGCGCAGGACCTGCCGTTGGAGGAGTTGAAGCGCGGCATTCGGACGGCGGTTCTCAACGGCAAGCTGTTTCCGATCTTTTACGGCTCCGCGTTCCGTCAGATCGGCATTGCGCAGCTTCTCGACGCGATCGTCGACTATCTGCCGTCGCCGCCGGAAGAAGGAGCATTCACGGGCAAGAATCCGGTAACCGGCGAGGTGGAAACCCGCGCGTGCGATCCGGCGGCCCCTCTTTCGGCATATGTCTTCAAGACGCTGATCGATCCGTTTGCGGGAAAGCTCTCGATCATGCGCGTCGTTTCCGGAAAGATCGCTCCGGACATGACGTTGTACAATCCGAACAAGCAGCTCAAGGAAAGAATCGGCCACCTGTTCCGGCTCGAAGGGAAGAAACAGGAGAGCGTGCACGAAGCGGTCGCCGGCGAGATCGTCGCGGCGGCCAAGCTCAAGGACGTTTCCTCGGGGAACACTCTGTGCGAGGAAAGAGCGCCGGTCGAGTTCGACGGGCTCAGCCACTTCACGCATCTCATTTCCTTTGCCCTCGAGCCGAAGACCAAAGCCGACGAAGAAAAACTGTCACAAGGGTTGCACAAACTGATGGAAGAGGACCCGACGATCGACATGCATCGCGACACGCAGACGAGGGAGTTTATCCTCTCCGGCATGGGACAGATCCATATTGAAGTCATGGTTGAGAAACTACGGCGAAAGTACGGAGCCGAAGTAGAGTTGAAGGCGCCGAAGGTGCCGTACAAAGAAACGATCAAAGCCAGCGCCAGCTCGCAGGGAAAACTCAAGAAGCAATCCGGCGGCAGGGGCCAATACGGCGACACCTGGATCAAGATCGAGCCGCTGCCGCGCGGCAAGGGGTTCGAATTCGTCGATCAGATCGTGGGCGGCGCGATCCCCAGAAACTACATTCCGGCGGTGGAGAAGGGCATCAGGGAGGCGATGGCCGAAGGGCATCTCGCTGGATATCAGATGGTCGATATCCGCGCCACGCTGTACGACGGCTCGTATCACGACGTCGATTCTTCCGACATGGCGTTCAAGATCGCCGCCTCGATGGGCTTCAAGGCCGCCGTAGACAAAGCCAGGCCGATTATTATCGAGCCCATCATGCACATGGAGATCGCCGTCCCCGACGAGAGTATGGGCGCCGTTATCGGCGATTTGAACAGCCGGCGCGGCAAGGTCGAGGGCATGGAGACCCGCGGCCATACCGAAGTAGTCAAAGCCCGCGTGCCGATGGCGGAGGTGTTGAAGTATTCGCAGGATCTAAACGCTATGACGAGCGGCCGCGGCGGCTTCACGACGGAATTCTCGCACTACGAAGAACTGCCCGCCCATCTGGTCGATAAAGTCGTGAAGCAGACAAAAGATAACAAAGCGGCGGCGGAGGCGGCGCACAAGGCGTAGCGCGTCGAGCGCGCGCCGGCTTCATCCTCATGGAAAAACAATTCGATCAATTCAGAGCCTCGCTGCTTTACTGCAACCGCTGCCGGCGGGCGATGCCGGTGCGCGAACGGCTTCTTTTAGTCCTGCCGGACGGCGAGCTTTATGATTATCTCTGCCAGGGATGCGGCGGCTCGGTCGGCTCCAAGACCGAGCGCGCTACGGCTGAATCGCCGTTGATAACGCCCGGGCGAAGCTAGCTCGATGGCGACGATCGACGCAGACGCCCACGTCCTGGAGACGGACCGGACGTGGGAATACATGCTCGAATCGGAGCGCGAGTTCCGGCCTCGCGTGGTCGCCACGCCCGACGCCGAAGAAACCGGCGGCGAGTCTTGGCTCGTCGACGGCAGGCTGCACGCGAAAGCGCGCAACGTCGGCGCGGATACGCCGAAGGCGTCGCGCGAGATGGAAGACATCGACGCGCGCATCAAGCACATGGACGAGCTTGGTGTGGACCTCCAGGTTCTCTACCCCACGATTTTTTTGCGACCGTTCACTCTCCGTCCCGAAGTCGAGCTGGCGCTCAGCCGCAGCTACAACCGCTGGCTCGTCGATATCTGGAAGCGGGGCCAAGGCCGCCTCCGATGGGTCGCGGTGTTGCCGCTGCTCAGCATGGAGAAGGCGCTGGCCGAAGCGAGATGGGCCAAAGAGAACGGCGCTTGCGGGATTTTCATCCGCGGTCTCGAAGGCGACCGCCTCCTCTCCGATCCCTACTTTGATCCGCTCTACGAAGAAGCGGGCCGGCTTGATATGCCGGTCTGCGTGCATTCGGCGACGGGAAGTTTCGCGGTGCACGATTTCTTCGAGCGCGAGTGCGGCTTCAACAAATTCAAGCTCGCCGTCGTCGGCTCGTTTCACTCGGTTCTGTTCGCCGGCATTCCACAGAGATTCCCCAAGCTCAAGTTCGGCTTCATCGAAGTCAGCGCTCAGTGGATTCCCTACGCGCTCCACGACATCGCCCGGCGTTTTCAAAGAAATGGACAAACTCTGAGCCGGGACATTCTTCGGGAGAGCCGGATCTACGTCGCCTGCCAGACCGACGACGATCTTCTATATATTCTCCGTTACTCGGGAGCCGACAGCCTGGTGATCGGCTCGGACTACGGCCACGCGGATACCGCGAGCGAGCTGGAGGCGCTGCGGGCGTTGAAAGACCGAGGCGAAATCGACGCCGGAGTGATCGAAAAAATTCTCGACGATAACCCGCGCGCCTTATACGGCCTGTAAAAGCGAATTTTGAATTGTGAATGTTGAATTTTAAATTGAGGAATCGAACCGGATTATGGTCATAGATTTTCAAGCTCACGTTTTTCCTGAAAGTTACATCGCCGAGATGGATCGGCTCGACGCCGAAGTCATATTGGAGCCGCCCGATCCCCACAGCGGCATGCGCTATTTTTACGATCGAAAGCTCGGCTGCCGCATCAACACCGCGACCTTTCAAGGCCGCGACGTGGTTAAGCGTATCGAGCACATGGACCGGCTCGGCATCGACCTCCAGGTGTTGAGCATACCGGCGCCGGGCGCGGACCGGTTCACAGGCGACGGCGCGCTGTCGCTCGCGCGCGCGGCCAACGATGCCATCGCGGCTTTGTGCAAAAAATATCCGCAGCGCTTCGCCGGGCTGTTTACGTTGCCGACTTCGTCCGTCAGCGCGTCGCTGAACGAGCTGGCACGATCGGTGAACGATCTCGGTCTCCGCGGCTTCGGATGCTTCACTAATCTCAACGGCAGAGCGCTGGACAGCGAGGATTTGTTTCCGATTTACGAGCGGCTCGCCGAGCTTCGGCTCCCCGTCTATCTCCATCCGACCGCGCCGCTGGCGACCGAGGCGGTCGGCCTGGACATCATGCCGACCCTGATCTTCGGCTGGGCGTTCGATTCCACGGTCGCGATGACGCGGCTGGTCTACGGCCGGGTGCTGGAGCGATTTCCGGAAATTAATTTCGTCGTCGCCGACGTGGGCGGCGTTCTGGCGTTCTTCGCGCAGCGCGCGATCAACATTTACAGCGGCAGGACCGAGGAGATCCGCCAGCGATACGGCTTGAAAGAAAATCCACTGGATTCGTTTAAAAGATTCTTTGTGGATACGGCCGACCACCCGTCTTCCACGTTGAAATGCGTGCTCGATTTTTTCGGCTCGGACCGGATGGTGCTCGGTACCAATTACCCGTATGGTCCGGAAGAGGGCTGCGTGCTGGTGAAAAATAGTTTGAAAGCGGTTTCGGAGTTGGAACTTAAAAAGGAGGATAGGGAGAAAATCCTCGGCGGCAACGCGGAGAAAATTCTCCGGCTTTGCGCATCATGAACTACGGTAAAACAACCCGACCGGTCATCATGGGACAGAAGGGCATGGTCTCTTCGGGCCATTACCTTGCTTCGCTCGCGGGCATGAGCGCGCTTCAAGACGGCGGCAACGCGGTGGACGCGGCTCTGGCCGCGTCGTTGGCCTTGAGCGTCGTCACGCCGGAAACCTCCGGGCCCGGCGGCGATATCTTCGCGCTGGTCTACATGAAAAAGACCGGCAAGGTCGAAGCGCTGAATGCGAGCGGCCCGGCGCCGAAGCGGGCGACAATAGAATTTTTCCGCGAGCATGGCCATGCGAAAGTCCCGACCGAAGGCCCGCTCAGCATCGCCGTGCCCGGCGCGGTGGACGGCTGGACGGAGCTGCACAAGCGCTACGGCACTTTGGACCTCTCGCGCATCGCCGTGGACGCGATCGCCTACGCGCGCGGCGGTTTTCCGATCTCGAATTATCTGAGCAAGAAGATCGAGGAATTCAGCGGCGCGTTTCCTCTGGTGGACCGCAACTATCGAAAAGTTTTGGACGCGGTCGCGCCGGGCCGGATTCTCGTTCAAAAAGGTCTCGCTCTCACGCTGGAAGAAATCGCCAATAAGGGCAGGGAGGCTTTTTACAACGGGGAGCTGGCGGAGCGGATGTGCGGCGCATTGAAGCGCGAAGGCGCGATCATCGCGGAAGAAGATCTTCAAGGCAGATTTGCCGAGTGGCTCGAGCCGCTCCGCTCCTCCTATCGAGATTTCACGGTCTATGAGCAGCCGCCGGTCTCGCAGGGCTTCATGGTCCTGGAGATGCTCAACCTGATCGAGGGTTACGCCCTGGAACGAATGGACGCGGCCGAGGCGATCCACGTCATGGTGGAAGCCAAGAAGCTCGCCTTCGAGGACCGGTTGACCCACCTCGACGATCCGCGCTTCGGCGATCCGCAAATCTCGCGCTTGATCTCGAAAGAGCACGCTGAAAAAAGAAGGCGGGAGATTTCCGAAAGGGCAAGGCCGACGGCGCGGCCCGCCTCGCCCGGCGGCGATACCACGTATCTCTGCGCCGCGGACCGGGACGGCAACGCGATTTCGTTGATCCAGAGCGTCTTCGCCGCGTTCGGCTCGCGCGTGATCGCCGGAGACACGGGCGTCGCGATGAACAATCGCCTTTGCAGCTTCGGCCTGGACGAAACGAAACCCAACGCTCTCAAGCCCGGCAAAAGGCCGGCGCACACGCTCAATTCGTACATGGCGTTTCACGGCGAAGATTTCTTCGCCACGGGCGGAACGCCCGGCAACGACGACCAGCCGCAGAGCAACGTTCAGATTCTGCACAAACTCCTGGATGAGCGCAGCGACCCTCAGTCGGCCGTCGAAGCGCCGCGCTGGAGCCACATGCCCGGCACGCCGCCGCGCGACAAGCTGCCGGAGGAGCTTAGGATGGAAGAAGGTTTTTCGTCCGAGGTGATCAAAGGGCTGGAGCAAAAAGGCCACAGGATCAAAGTCGTTGGCCGCTGGTCCTTCGGCGCGTCGCAAGTGATCGCGCGCGATCCGGCGACCGGCGTATGGCTCGGCGCGGCGGACCCGCGGCGCGAAGGTTACGCGATTGGATGGTGAGTTATTAGATGGGAGATCTCATGACGAAAATATTCCCTGCGCTGCTGCTTTTAATCGTCGCCGGCGCATCACCGGGTTGGGCCGAGCTCATCCGGGCCGGCTATCCGTCGGCCAACGTGCAGTTCCTCCCGGCATTCGTCGGTCTCGATAAAGGAATTTATAAGAGCGAAGGTCTGGACGTCGAGCTGATCTCGGTGCGCTCGGCCACGGTCGCGGTCCAGGCGCTTCTCGGCGGTCAGATGCAATATATCTTGACCATCGGTCCGCAAATGCCGGCGATCTGGGAGGGGGCCGATATCGTTCTCCTGGCCCAGCAGGTCGGCCGGCCGACATTTTCACTCGTCGTAACTCCGGACATCCAAAAGATCGCCGACCTTAGGGGCAAAAAGATCGGCGTGAGCTTCGGCGGCTCGACCTATGCGGGAATTCGCGCGCTGCTCGAGCTCAACAAGATCAATGAAAAAGAGGTTGAGTACATCAATATCCCCGGCAGCACGCCGAAAGTGGCAGCGATGAAGCAAGGGCTGATTGCGGCGGCGCTACTCGCGCCTCCCGCCGATTACATCGCGATCAAGTCCGGCTTCAAGCGTCTGGTCAATCTGGCCGACATCTTCAAAGACACCGCTTTTACCGGACTTGCGGCGACGGGAAAATGGACGCGCGAAAACCCGCAGCAGGTAAAAAGGATGGTGCGCGCGATCGTCAGAGCGGTGATCCACACCCGGGACCATCCGGAGGACGCGATTCAGAGCGCCGTCAAACATCTAGGCATGGAGCGGGAGGGGGCAGCGGATGCTTACAACCTGATCCGGAATTCTCTCAATCCCGTGCCGACGACTCAGGGAGTGGAGTTGATGGCCCAGTGGCAGGCGGTGGCGCTCGGAGTGAAACCGAAAAAGCAGCCCGCGGAGTACATGGACTTAAAATTCGTCAAAGAGGTCATGACTGAGCTAGGTCAGAAGTGATCCTCTCTGCCCAGGGATAAAAAGGAGCAAGGTCTATGCGAAGCAGGGAGTCGGTCAGACGGGGCAACCAATTCACAGCCGTTCTTGTCGCTGTGCTTTTTTTCTGCCTCTCTTCCGGCAGCCTCGCTCAGGCCGCTGAGCCCGTAACGATCAAGTCGAGCTACGCGGCTGTGAGCGGAGCTTTCGCGCCGATCTGGGTAGCGCAAGAAAAAGGTCTCTTTTCCAAATACGGCGTGAGCGTCGATCTGAAATACATTTTGCCTGCCACGGCGACGCAAGCGCTTATCTCCGGGAGCCTGGATATTTGCAACCCAGGCGGGGAGCTCATCGAGGCGGGGCTCGGCGGCCACGACGTGGTCTTCATGCTGGGGGTTCTCAACCGCGCGGTGTTCTCACTCTACAGCAAGCCCGAGCTTCGAAGCTTCGCCGATTTGAAGGGCAAAGTGATCGGCGTGACCCAGCCGGGCTCGACCACTGATTTTGTCGCGCGCATCTTGGTGCGCGAAGCGGGTATGACGCTCGGGAAGGACGTGCGCGTTCTCTATTTGGATGGAATTCCCGCCATCATGACCGCGCTGACGCAGGGAAACATCGATGCCGGAGTCATCTCCGCTCCGACTACGGTGAGAGCGCGCAAGGCTGGATTGAAAGAGCTGGTCAATATAACGGAGAGAAATATTCCGCTGATTCACGTCGCTTTTGCCAGCACCAGGCAATATATGAAGGAGAATCCCGACCGTGTCAGGCGCTATCTACAAGGATACCTGGAGGGATTGAAGATCGCCCGCACGGACGCGGAGCAGGCGAAGCAGGCGATCGGCAAGTACACCAAATTAACCGACCCGGACGATCTCGAAGAAACGTATCGAACTTTTCTTCCCGGTTGGGAGAAGGCGCCCTACGTTTCCGCGGCGGGCGTGCAGACGCTGCTCAACTTCTCCAATAATCCCTCGGCCAAGACAGCCAAGCCCGAACAATTCATCGACAACTCGATCTTGGCCGAGCTGGACAAGTCGGGCTTTATCGACAAGCTTTACCAGTAGCGTTAAGACCGTCGCCGCCACGGCTTCGGAGGTGGGAAAGAATATGGAACAGATCGGCATGATCGGCGTCGGCGCGATGGGCAGCGCGCTGCTCGAGCGCTTGAAGATCGCCGGCGTGCAGGCGACGGTTTACGATATCGATCCGGCCGCGCTGGAAGCGGCGCGCTCGACGGGGGCGCGCGTAGCGGGGAGCATCGCGGAGTTGAGCGCGGCTTCGACGATTATCGATGTCGTTGTTCGCACCGACGACGAGGTCCTGGATTGCATGACGGGGAAGGGCGGAATGCTCGATTACGCAAAACCCGACACGCTGATCGTTCTTCACAGCACCATTTTGCCGCAGACCACGCGCAAAGTCGCCGAGGCCGCGGGCAAGAGAAACCTGGGCGTCATCGACGCGTGCATGCTCGGCGTGCCGCGAGCGGTAAGAGCCGGCGATTTGATTTTCGTTGTCGGCGGGCCGAACGAATCGGTCGAGCGAGCGCGGCCCCATCTGCTCAACATGGGGAAGAAGGTCATTCACATGGGCGCCGCCGGCGCCGGCAATACGTCGAAGTTGATAAAAAACTTAACTTCCGGCGCCGAAACCCTGATGATCCACGAAGCGCTCCAGTTGGGCGAGGCCGAAGGATTGAAATTTCCACAGGTGCTCGAGATGCTGCAACAAGTCGAGTCTGAAAAACTTCTCACCCGCTGGCAGCGCGTGTTCGATCCATCGTCTCCCGCGCCTACGCCCCACATCGGCAGAAATGTTTTTGACAAGGACGTTCCGCTGGCGGGCGAGCTGGCGCGCCAGTCCGGTCTCGACCTGCCGATCATCGAGCAACTTGCGGCAGCAGCGAAGCGGCTGGTGAAGCAAAACAAAGAAAAATCCTAAAGGAGAAGTCCATGGCCAAGATCCGCCACATCGCGCTGCTCACTAATGATCCGCCGAAGCTCGCCGAGTTTTATCGCAATTCTTTCGGCATGAAAGAAGTCGCCCGCTCCGGCGAAAAGCGGGATGCGATCTACCTCTCCGACGGCCACATCAACCTCGCGATACTGCCGGCGCGCGGCCGCCCGGAAGGGATTTTCCATTTCGGCTTCGAAGTCGAGAACATCGAGCAAGCGACTCGCGCGGCCATCGAAGCCGGAGCAACCAAAGGGACCGAGTCCCTTCCGAGGGACGGACGCTTCGCGGAAGGATTCATACGAGACCCCGTGGGTACGAGAGTGGATTTATCTTTGGGCTGGAAAATCTAGGCGACCGGCTCTTACATGAAGGTCAGCCTCTTCACCGAAATCCAGTGTTCCGCGCAAGCCGCTCCCGCCGAGCGGCTGGATGAGTTTCTCGAGCAGGCGGAGCTTGCCGACGCGCTCGGGTATCGCGGATTCTGGATCGCCGAGATCCATTGCCAGCCCAGAATGTCTTTACTCTCCGCGCCGTACGTCGTGCTCGGCGCCGCATCGCAGAGAACCAAGCGGCTTCGCCTCGGCGTCGCCGTCAATACGCTGCCGGCGCACCATCCGGTCCATCTGGCGGAGCAAGCGGCGATGCTCGACTTGATTTCCCACGGACGCATGGATTTCGCCGCCGGCGGAGGCCATCCTCACAGCCGCGTTTACGAATGCTTCGGCGCCGATCATCAAGCGACACACGAGATCGTGGAAGAGAGCCTCAAGGTCATCCAGGCTGCGTGGACGGAAGAAGTCCTCTCGTTCAAGGGACGGTTCTTCAAGATTCCGGGGGTTGTCGTCAATCCCAAACCCGTGCAGAAACCTCATCCGCCGCTTTATATCGCCGCAAGCTCGAACGAAGGCGTCGAGCTTGCGGCGCGCTTGGGCGTGAATCTTTTTCTGCCCATTCATACGCGTACGAGGGAGCAGATCACCGAGTTGGCGAATTCTTATTGGAAAGAGCTGGAAAACCATGGTCACGCGCCGGCAGAGCGCGAGCTGGGTCTGCTTGTGCCGATGCATGTGGCCGAGAGCGCGAAAGCAGCCGAGAAGCGGGCGCGCGACGGTATCATGAGTTATTATCAAACGATCGGCGAGATGAGAACGAGCTACATCGATTGGCTAGGCAGCCGGGGAATTCCCTTGCCGCCGCGGTTGCTGAAAACGGCGACGGGGGATCTCAGCTTCGAGAGGATCTGCGCAGAGCACGCGGTTATCGGCGATTCGGAATTCGCGGTGACCGCGTTGCGGGAGCTTGCGCGTCGAACGCGGGCGGGACATATTCTCGCGTGGATGAACATCGGCAGCATCCCTCAGCAGCTCGTTCTCGAATCGATGCGGCAATTCGCTCGCGAGGTCATGCCGCGGCTCGACGCATAGACGCGCCCAAGTCTAAATTACCTGGCGTCGATTTCCAGACGCCCGTTCTTGAGCGTGAGACGCTAGCCGCTGAGCTTCATGCCCGCTTCGGCGGCGAGGACGAAGCGATTGCCGGCCGATTCCGGTCCGGGCATTTTTGCTCGCACCTCTACGGGCGCGTCTTCCGTGGCGATCGCGCTACCGGGTGAAACCGCGACGACGCAGATATTCCACTCTCTCATTTCCTCGGCGACAAAACGGCTGAAGGTGCGCGGATCGCGTCTTTCGACACCGAGTAGACGCAAGAGCCGACGGTCTTGGGCGGGCTGCCGCCGTAAAGATTGATGATGTGGCCGGAGCGCTGTTCCTCCATATAAGGCAGCGCGTGCTTGGTGCAGAGAAAAGTCCCGCCGAGGTTGGTCTCGATCACCTTGTCCCAAAAACTCTTTTCCATATTGCGGACGAGCGGCCAGCGCGGCACGCCCCAGCCGAAGTGGGTGACGATGCCGGCGTTGTTGACGAGAAGGTCGATCGTACCGAACCGGGACGCGACCTCTTTCATCAACGAGCGCACCTGATCTTCATCCCGTACGTCGCATTTTTGCGCCAGCACCTCCGCGCCCGTCGCTTTTAGCTCGCTCTCGGTCTTTTTCATTCGTTCCACGTCGATATCGCTGATGGCGATCTTCGCGCCTTCGCCGGCAAAATTGCACGCGATATAGCGCCCGATGCCTTTGGCTCCCCCCGTGATCACCGCAACTTTTCCTTTAAGCATATTGCTCTACTTCTCTCCGATGTCCTTCGAAGGCGGTCCTCGCGGCTATTGAGTCCGATCCAAAACAATGTCGACCTTTTTCGCTCCGACATCCGCCGGATTCTTTTTGTACTCTCCGGTGAGATTTCCCGGCTCTTTGGTCGTCGGGTTGCCGTCTTTGTCCAAGCGCGCAGAGAGGAAAACCTTCCCGGAAAACGGCGTGCCCTGCATCATGACGTCCTGAGCGCTCAGCGAGTAAGCCACGGGGAATTTCGGACTCGCGATTCTTTTCACGGCGAGCGGAGGGCCGCCCGCGCCGCTCGTCGATTTGGCGATGATGAACAGAACGGCCTGGCCGTTGATCTTGCCTTTGAGCTTGGGATCGACATCCACGACTCCTTCGATTTTTTCGCCGCTGGCCGGAGCGCTCTGCGCGCTTGGCGGCGTGGGCTTCGTCGTAGGGGTCTTAGCATTGCCGCCTTGCGCCATTTGCGCGATGGTTTTGTCGACTTCTTCTTTCTCCGGTCCGGGCGGCATCAAGCCGGAGACTTTTTGCAGCAGCCGGCGCGCCTCGGCCGGATCGCCGCCGGTTTGGTACAGGACCATGCCTTTTCCCCAAAGCGCCATCGGAAGATTCGGCGCCGCGGCGAGCGCCCGGTCGAACGCCGTGAGCGCGCCGTCCAGGTGCCCGGCCTGCGCGAGGATCAGCCCCATGTAGGCATGGGCTTCAGGCTGATTCGGATCCGACGCGAGGACTTTCTTGAATGTTTCGATCGCCTGGCTCCAGTTGCCTTTCTCGAACGCCGCGCGTCCCTGGGCGAGCAATGCATCGGCGCCGCTGCCGGACGGGGTTCCCGTGAGAAAGTCCCCGGTGATCGAGTCTTGTTCCGAGCCCCTGGGACGAAGAGATTTTGTCAGCAGAACTCCGAGCGTCAGGCCGAAGAGCAAAAGAAAAAGGCCGCCGGCGGCGAGTTGCCATCTCTTAGTCGGTCGCGCTCCCGCCGCAGAATCTTTTTTCTCCGGCGCTCGAGCCGTTGCGCTTCGCGGCGGAACCACGGGCGTGGCATCGAGCCGCTTGCCGACCGCGGCGACCTGTGCTTCCAGGTTGCGCCGCAGCCCACCATAATCGCCTTCCGATAACTTGCCCGCCTGGAAATCGAACTCGAGCTCCTTCAGTTCCGCGTCGAATCTTGTCCGCTCGCCGAAAAGGAAATCTCGTTGGCTCTGGCCGGTTTCGGGTGTTCCCGCCGCGGCTGCCGGCGTAACTTCGTGTTTTCTTCTCACCCAGCGCCGCGTCACAAACACAACGAAAACCAGTCCCAGAAAGGCGGCAGTGTAGGGCAGCACCCAGAGAAGCAAGCTAAATCCCTTTTTCGGCGGCGCGAGCAATATCCAGTCGCCGTATTTCGAGACGAAAAACTTCTTGATCTCTTCCGGGCTCTTGCCCTCTTGGAGCTGCTCCTGGACCAGGGCGCGCATCTGCTGGGCCAGCTCCGACGGCGAGTCGGCGACGGAGAGGTTCTGACATACGGGGCAGCGCAACTCGGCGGCGATCGCGCGCGTCTGTTCTTCGAGATCGGGCGGCTGCGCGGCATAAAGAAGTGAGCCAGTGAGCAAGTGAGCAGTGAGCAGTGCTAAGAAAAACCAAAGCGACTTCTTTTGTAACTTCTCACTCCTCACGTCTCGCTCCTCGCTATTTAATCGACTGGTATTCGCCTTTGCCTTCTTTGGCGCTGACGATTTTTTGTTTGGCTTCGCCGATCTTGGCGGCGACGATTGTCGGCCCGAGGCCGCCGACGTGCTTATAAGTGATCCGGCCGTCGGGATCGATGAAAAAGCTCTCGGGTATTCCCCACACGCCGTAATCGATGGCGATTCTGCCGGTGGCGTCGAGGCCGTTCGGGTAGGTGATCTTGAACTCATCGACGAAGGCGCGGCCGTTTTTTTCCGCGTCCTGTATCTGAACGCCGACAAAGACCACGTCGCGATCTTTTAGCTCGCGCCATGTCCCTTCCAACTCTTTCGCCTCGGCCAAGCAGGGCGGACACCAGGAAGCCCAAAAATTAACGAAGACGACTTTTCCCCGCAGATCGGCCAGGTTGAGCTTCTCGCCGTTAAAGAGCGTCAGCGTGAACTGCGGCGCCGGCCGCCCAACTATCGGGGAGGGAATGTAGCGCGGGTCGCGGAAAAAGCCGTAGGCGAGCAGCGTCAGCAACGGCACAATAACGATGAACGTGAGGAGGAGCCGGCGTAAACGCATATCAAAGCCAAGGATGAAAGATGAAAACTGAAAGATGAAATCCAATTTCAGCTTTCATCTGTCAGCTTTCCGTTTTTCCGCTGCATTGGCCAGATCGCGACGAGAGTTCCCAGGGCGATGACGGCGCCGCCGAGCCAGATCCAGACGACGAGCGGGCGGACCAGCACCTTGAGCGTCGCGCGGTTTTTTTCCAGCTCGCTGAAGCCGGAGAGAATGAGATAGAGATCCTCCGAAAACGTGCTGCGGTGGACTGCCCGGCCGACCGGCGCCTGCTGGTTGGGAAAAAATTTGAGCGCCGGAGAGAGCACGCCGATCGTCCGCGTGCCGTGCGAAACTTGAAACGCGCCTTCGACGCGGTAGTGCGTGGGCTGCTCGATCGTCCTCAGCCCTTCGAATCGGATGTGGTAATTTCCGACCGTGAGCGTCTCGCCGCGGCCGAGCGTGGCCTGGCGCTCGATGCTGTAGGTCATCGAGCCGCCGATGCCCAAGGCGATCAGAACGATGCCCAGATGGATGACGAGGCCGCCGTAGCGCCGTTGGTTCCGGCTCGCAAGCGTTCGAAGCGCGCGGAAAATGCCTTCACCCGCGAGCCGGCGCCGGGCGCGCGCCGCCAGCGCCGTGTCGAACAGGATGCTCGCCGCGACGAACGCGCAGAGCGTCACGCCGAGCAGCGGCAGAAAGTCGCGCACCCAGCCGGCGAACACGACCGACGCTACGATCAGCGACGCGACCGCGGGCCAGAGGAAGTTACGTTTCACGTTATCCCACGACGCCCTGCGCCACGCGATCATGGGTCCGATCGCCATGAGGAAAACCAGCGCGAGAAAGAGCGGCACCGTCGCAGAATTAAAATACGGCGCGCCCACGCTCACCGGAGTTCCGGCGATGGCTTCGGAGAGGAGCGGGAAGATCGTGCCCAAGAAAATCGTGAACAGCGCGGAGACCAGCAGCACGTTGTTGAGCAGGAACGCCGATTCCCGGCTGACCATGGAATCCAACTGCGGCTGTCCTTTGAGGAGATCGGCGCGGTAGGCGAGCAGGCCGAACGACGCCAGCAGGATCACGGCGAGAAAGGCGAGAAAAATAGTTCCCACCGGTCCGTTCGAGAACGCGTGAATCGAAGA
>JBGQBP010000055.1:0-16985 GCA_041494945.1 Binatia bacterium
AATGTTTAATAAAATGCGGGAGAATGACGGAGATCGGCGCTAGCTGGACAACTTTGCGCAATCTTCGGCAGGCGACACGTCGCTGATCTGGAGTTTCTCCATCCGGTAGCGCAATACTCGCCGGCTGGTCCCCAAAAGAGACGCCGCTTTTGTCTGATTGAACGCCGTTTTCTGCAGCGCCCGCAAAATGATCGCCCGCTCGAACTCGTCTACGGCTTCGCCCAGCGGCCGCGATCCCTCGAGAACCGTGTCTTTGAGAGTTATCGTCGGCTCCTGGCTGCGCATCCCGAGCGGCAGATCGTCCAGAGTGATGGTCTCGTGGGGGGTCAATATAGTGAGCCGCTCGATCAGATTCTCCAGCTCGCGCACGTTGCCGGGCCATGAATACGAGATCATGCAATCCACCACGGTCGCCGACAATTTCTTCGGCGGCACTGAGTTTTCTCGCGCCTTGAGTTTTATGAAATGATCCACCAGCACCGGAACGTCGTCGGCCCTCTCGCGCAATGCCGGAAGATTCACCGATACGACGTTCAGGCGGTAAAAAAGATCCGCGCGAAATCCACCGCCTTTGGCCAGCTTTTCGAGCTCACGGTTGCTCGCGGCGATAATCCGAACATCGACTTTGCTTTCGTCCGTCCCGCCTAGACGGGTAAACGTCTCAGTCTCGATCGCCCTAAGCAGCTTGGACTGCGTTCCCAGCCCGAACTCGCCGATCTCGTCGAGAAAAAGGGTGCCGCCGTGAGCCATTTCGAAATGGCCGATCTTCCTCTGATAGGCATTGGTAAACGCGCCCCTCTCGTAGCCAAACAGCTCGCTCTCGCAGAGGTTATCGGGCAGAGCCGCGCAGTTCACGACGACGAAAGGCTTATTCCGGCGCTCGCTGTTATAGTGAATCGCGCGAGCGATGAGCTCCTTCCCCGTGCCGCTCTCGCCGGTGATCAGCACCGTGCTCTTCCTTTTGGCCACCAGGCTCACCGTCTTGAAAATTTCCATCATGGGTTTGGAATTGCCCACGATATTTTCGATGCCGTATTTTCGTCCGACCTCTTCCTGCAGCCGTTCGAGCTCCCTCGAAAGATGGCTCTTCTCCAGGGCGCGATCCACGCGCAGGCGCAGCTCATCGACGTCGAAAGGCTTGGTCACGTAATCGAACGCGCCGGTCTCTTTGGCCGTAAACGCGGTGCGCGCGGTGTTCAAAGCGGTCAGCATGATCACCTGGCCCTCGGGATGGATTTTCTTGATCTGCTTGAGGATCTCGAGGCCGTCGGCGCCCGGCATGAGGATGTCGAGCAGAACGATGTCCGGCGTCTCCTCTTTGACCTTGCGGAGCGCCTCCTCGCTCGAGCGCGCTTCGTGAACGCGGAAATGTTTTCCGAAAATAAGGCGAATCGATTCCCTTACACCGATCTCATCATCAACAACCAGAAGCGACGTTTGACTCATGGCTCTTTACTCACGCCCCCTTTTTCAACGACTGGAAGCTCCGCCCAGATCCGCGCCCGCCCGTTTTCGTGATAGTCGACCTTGATGCCGCCGCCGTTGCGCTCGAGCAGGATATTGGCCAACAGCATGCGCAGCGGCAGGGCTTCGTCTCCGTTGGCGGCCTTCGCGACGCCGAGATATTCGTGCAGGGCGCCGACCCCGGCGCCTTCCCGGAGATACGAAATCGCCACTCTCCCTTCCCCTTCCACATCCATCTGGATCTCGCTCTTAGGCTTGACCTGAGCGAGAGCCGCCCGGAGAATGGTTTTGAACGCGAAGATAAATTGAGCCTTGTCGACGAAAACCGCGGCGGCTTCCCCTCTTTTTCCCCACTGGAGGGCGGTTTCTCTTTTGATGCATTCGGGTAGAAGCTCTTCTTCCACGCGACGCAATTGCTCGTAGATCAATATTTTCTCTTTTGCGGGTTGGCTGAAGCGCGAGAAATCGAGCAAGGCTTCGAGGAGATCGTCCATGCGCTGGATGTCGCCGTTGACGGTTTGCTGGAAGCGAACGCGGAAGGTGGGATCGTCGAACCGATCGGCGAGGAGCTGGGAAAAAGTTTTCACGGTGACCATCGGGTTTTTAAGTTCGTGGGCGAGCTCGCTGATGAGTATTCGAACTTCGTGGGAATAATCGTCGCCCGACGGCAAAACGCCCGAAGATTTCTTGGTCCGCGACGCCGGAACGGCAGCCTGCTTCTGCGCGCCGCCCTCCGGCAATTGAGGCTGCCGGTCGGAAGCCGCACGGGTCTTTTCAACTTCCCACGAATCGCCCAGGATGAGATCGGGGCCGTCGATCAGCTCTTTTCTGAGAACGGATAAGGTCCTGGCGATTACCGCTTCCATCTCATCCAGGTTGCCGAACCATAAATAATTGCGCAGCCGTTCCATTGCCGCAGGGGAGAAACTGACTTTTCCGAGACCGATCTGCCGCGCGCATTCCTGCGCCAGCAAGTCTGCGAGAACCGGGATATCGGACGGCCTGTCTCTCAGAGCGGGCAAGCGAAGGAGCAAGGTTGCCAATCGATAATAGAGAGCGTCCGAAAATTCTCCGCGATAGGTTTTCTCCAGCAGGTCCGCTCGGGACGTGGAGATGAGCCACAGCTCTCTTCCCCTTCCCTCTTGCTCCGCTAAAAAGTCCAACAAGCCGGACTGGGCCGAAAGATCCAGGCCGTCGATGCCGCTAAGAAAGAGCGTGAGGCGTTGGGACTCTCCGCCTTCGCTCGCCAATACATCGTTGATTCTGGCCTGCGCGTGAGGTCCGACGACCACGGAAGCGTGCTCCGAGAGCCAGGGTCCGGCCCGGTTGTTGAGCGCGTGCACCGCGCGCGCTACCGCCTCTTGGCCACATCCCGGTTCGGCCATGATAAGGAGAGGGAAAGGCGTCAAGGCGAATTTCCGCGCCAACGTGGAAACGGAGGAAGGCACAAACGGATAGTCGATATAGTGGAGCGGGGCGCTTCCCGATGCCCAAACCGCCGATAGCAACCTGGGAGGCTCGGAGACGGCGTCGAACAGACTCGCTACTTTTTGCTTGAGCTCATAAGGATTGAACGGCTTGGCCAAACTATCCGAGTTGGCATCGGGAAGCTTGATTCCCGCCGCGCTCCCGGAATCGACCAGGAAAAGAATAGGACAGGAAAACCGCTCCGCGATATTGGAAAATATAGAAGGTTGCCGGGCCGAGGCGGGAGAAACGCCGACGATCAATAGGTCGGGCGCCGGATCGCGCGGGGCGGAACTTTCGGCTTCCAGCGATGATTTTTGCGCAACGGCAAAATCCCGCCCCAATACCAAAGCGATAGTTTCTCGAACCGCCTGAGATTCATCAACGACCAGGATCTTCTTCATTGGTGACTTGAGGGCTGGGTCGCGTCACTTTAGGCGGTAGATAGCTGACGGGTAGACGGGTGAAAAAGCTGGTTCCCTTTCCAACCTGGCTCTCGACGACCATGTACCCACCGTGTTCCTTTATGATCTGGTGCGAGATCGACAGACCCAGCCCGCTTCCGTCTTTCTTGGTCGTAAAAAACGGATTGAAGATGTTCTCGATATCATTTTCGGGAATACCGATACCCGTGTCGCGCACCTCGATCTGAACGAATCGCGCCGAACCGTTTTCACCGTACAGATGCGTGCCGATCTCCACCGATCCGCCGTTTTCGATCGACTGAATCGCGTTGAGAATGAGGTTCATGCATACCTGTTTTATCTGTTCTTTGTCAATGAATATTTTGGGCAGTTTGGCCGCCATGTGGAGGCCGATTTTTACGTCTTTTTCTTTGGCCTGGCTCTGGAGAATTCGGGCGATATTGCCGACGATTTCGTTCACATCCTGCGCGGACACGTTGGGGGTGGACGGGCGCGCGAAACTCAGCAGGTCGTTTACCAGCTCGCAGATCCGGTCGACCTCCTTCATGGCCAATGATTGAAACATTTCACGAAATTCCTGGTCTTGATATCGTTCCGGCAAAAGCTGGGTAAATGTCCGGATAGCGACCAGGGGATTGCGGATCTCGTGGGCCAGACCCGCCGTCAGCATGCCGAGGGACGACAAACGGTCGGCGCGCCGGATAATGCTTTGGGACTGTTTTAAGTTTTCGTAGAGCCGGGCGTTCTCGATCGCGATCGCCGTCTGGTTGGCCAGGGTCGAAAGCACTTCGACGTCTTCTTGGGAATACATCTCTTTCCCTTCCCGGTGGCCCAAATTCAGTATTCCGATGAGCCGGTCCTTGGAATTGAGGGGGAGAGTGATCTCGGCCTGCAATTGACGCATCTTTCTGGCCAATTTTCCGCCTCGCAGGTCGCCCTTCAGCAACTCCAGCTCTTCCCTGATGAGCGCCTCCGGGCGCTTCACAAGAGTTTGAACCAACGGCTCGTCGCGCGAGATATACTGGCCTTTCGAGGCGTCCAGGCCCAGTCCGACGCTGCTTTTGAGCTTGAACGTTCCATCGGCGTCGTCCAGCAAAAATAGGGAGGCCTTCTGGACTTCGAGGGCCTTCACGACGGTTTGGACCAAGGCGCGGGAGACGGTCTCCAAATCCACCATCGAAATCATTTCCCGGCTCGAGCGCAGCAAGGTTGCGCGGTAATCGTATCTCTTCTTGAACAAGACCCGCTCGAAAGCCTCCTGCGTCCGGAAGCGAATCTTGGGAAAAAAGAACCCGACGAAGATGAAAAGAATCAGGGCAAACAAAGAAAAAGTGGGGCTAACGTGGCCGAAAAAAATGATCTGCGTGGCCATCAGCACCAGATAGCAAGGGATGAGCAGGATCAAGAGTTGGCAAACGTAGATCAGGCTCCGCTTTATGAAAACGTTGAAATCCATGAGCCGGTAGGCGATCAGGGCGTAAGCAAAGACGCCGATGTAAATAGCGATGAGCACGTTGCCAAACGGCGGAATCAAAATATCGTACCAAAGAAGATAGTTCGTGCCTCCGCCGAGATAGGCGATAGAGATCGTTACCAGGAGCATCCTCAGATGATTCCGTCGCCTGCCGCTGGCGAGTTCGGAAGCGTGATACAGCTCGTAAACCGACCCGCAAGCAAAAGAGAGAAACATCAAAACATGGATATGAAACGCGGGACCCGGATTCGGCCAGTAAGCGAACGAGAGCTTCGGTGAGACGCTGGTGACGACCCATGAAGTAGTGCCGATAGCCAGCAAAGCAAAACTCAACAGATAGCCGCTTCGAATCAGCCACTGTCGAAACAAATTTGAGACGCCGATCAGTTGAACGACGTGATGGTAGGAGGTGACGGGAATGAATGCTGCTCCCAACAACAAGGCCCGGGCCCAGAAAAGAGCTTGCGCTTCCGTCGCGGCCGTGAGCCAAAAGAAATAGCAAAAGCTCCACAAGGCCAGACTTAGACAGAAAAGGCCATAGGTGATGTACCTCCGATCGGTGGGATTGCGCGTGTAAACAAAGATGCCGAGGATGACTGCGAGGGTTCCGTTGAGAAGCCCGGTTAAAGGAAAATAGAACATGCTAGGGAGACCTCTCAGCCACGGCTACGTTGGCTTGATCGCCGAAAGATCGGAAGACCTGGGTATGGCTTCCTCCCGCTTCCACCAATAGATCGCGCAGTTCGGTTTCGGAGAAAAATTGGTAGTATCCCTCCGCTTCTTTATGCTTGATCATTCCCGCGTTGTTGAGCACCAAGCGGGCTTGCTCGAGCTCTTCGGCCGTGCGGCTCACCTGGATAAAATCTCGATAGATCTGCGAAAGGTCCGCGTGAGGCTTCAGACTGCTGACGACGATTTTTCCTCCGGGCTTGAGGCTCCGGAAAAGACCCTTCAGGGTGCGCAGTGGATCGTCGAGATAAGATACGACGAGGTTACAACAGATCTTATCGAAGTGTTTATCTTTAAGCGGCAACGGCCGGTTGAGGTCCAAGGGCAGATAAGAACACTTGACGATATCCGGACTGCCGTTGCCGAGTCCCAGTTTCTGTTTAAACTCCTGCTGAACTCGTTGATGCGTTATCCGCGCTTGGTGCATCGCTTCGTCGACGAAGTCGACGCCCCAATAGCGACAAAATGGAAGCCTCTGGAAAGCGGCGCGACCCCTTTGCGTCAATTGATAGAGCTGGCGAACCAAGATAAACGTGCCGAAATTTCCTATACCGCAACCTGCGTCCAGAACGTTTTCGTTTCTTTTCCAATCGCCCAGAAGCCGGTTCGAAAAATCGAGCAGGTTCCAGTAGTCTTGCAGGTTGACGATATAGGCGTACTTTTCCAAGTATTTTTTCCAAAAGACTTTCTCTTCTTCCGCATTGAGTCCTCGCGCGGCCCTGGCTCTCCCCTTCTCCTCGCGTAAGCGACTGATAAGAACCTCCCGCTCCGGAACCTGCACTTCCTCCCATCCAAGTTCTCTCCCCGATAGATATTTTCCCGAAAGCGAGACCACTTTTCGGAACGCGCGATCGGTGGAAACGGGATTTTCATGGAGCTCGTGCATCGTATTCGAGAGTAAATGCAGTTCTTTCCTTTTTGTCGGAATGCGCTCGAAGACCTGGCGAACCTCGTCACAAGACACCCACGGATCTTTATCGGCGACAAAGAATACCGTTGGGGTATGTAAATTCTGGGCATCTTCCAGCGAGCTGTCCAGCGAATGAAAATTCGCATGGATGGCGTCCGTGAGAAAATTATCGGCGTCGATCTGGAATCCCAAAATGTCCCTGAGGCCGAGCGGAATGCCCCTCTGTGCTTTTTCGACTCCGTCTTCGCGATAGATGGAGTAAAGGGTCCCTTGAAGGTTAAAAACCCCGGCAAGACCGATCAGGAGCCCGACTCTCAGGTCCTGGCGCGCGACTTTGAGGGCAACTCTCACGCCTAGGCTGGAACTCACCACCCCAACCCGGGCCACTCCGTATTCCCGTTGGGCGAAGTTGATGGCCGAGACCAGGTCCTGGGACATCTGGGTCAATGAGGCGAAAAGTATCGATCCGTCACTCTCGCCGACGTGGTTCGTGTGATCGTAGCGCAGGACCTGAAAGCCGTTCAGCGCCAGATAATACGCCAGGGGTAGACTGCCGGATTTTGTTTTCCCGTACGGCGGAACCACGATGACAACTTCCATCGGATAGCGGGAATTATCGCTATAGTCACAAAATCCCACGATGCGCTTGCCGGAAAGATTATGAAAGCTGACCGTGTCCGTTTTGATAACGGCGTCTTCGGCGGGCGAGACCAGCGGCTCGCTGAAGTTATTGAAGAAGCGAAGATCTTTCATTTCCAGTCCTGTGTCCTCCTCATCCGGTCCTCTCAGCGGGGATAGGCCTACGCCTAAGGTCTATTTACGATTACGCTCGTTTGTCCTTGATATTCGAGTTTTTCATCAACCAATCTTCGATGACACTCTTTTTGAAACGCCACTGACTGCCGACCCGAAACGCCGGAATCTTTTTTTGCGCCACTAAACGGTAGATTGTGAATTTGTCTACCTTGAGATACTTCGCGACCTGTTCGGCAGTTAAAAGATTTTCTTGCATTTTGGTATTCTATATGGCACTCTTTAGCAGCTTTTGGCTTTGCTATACTGTAGTTAGCATTATTAGTCAAGCGAGAACAGGAGAGACTCGATGGGTCCTAAGACGGCGATTTCCGTTGCAGTTTTGTCTTTCTGTTTTGCTGTCTTTGGGGTTAGGCTTGGGTTTTCCGGCGGGTTTTTCATTCCGCATCAAACCGCAAGGGGTGTTGGTCTTTCCAATGCCCTGACGGCCGGGGTGGATGATCCGTCCGCCGTTTACTATAACCCAGCGGCACTGAGTGAGGTTGAAGGAAATCAGCTTCTGCTTACGGGCACCTATATCAACGTGATCAACAGCGTCGAGAACAGCGGCCACAAGGCCTTCAACCTACACGACGACAACTTTACAGGCAGTCTTTTCGGCAACTATCATATTCCAGGGACCGATGTGACCCTCGGCCTCGGTATTTACACCCCATTTGGCCTGGCGACTTCCTACGGCGGCGGCTTTACCCGATTTGGTGCACGGCAAACGGAGCTCAAAACCCTCTATGTGACGCCGGCGGTCTCCTGGAATCCGTCTAAGTTCTTCTCGGTCGGCGGCGGATTCAGCCTTGTCCATTCTTCCGCTGTTCTCTCGAGGTCTTTGTGTTTCGATCCGCTCTTTGGATGCGCCTTTCCTGGAGGTGAGGAAAAGATCAGAATCAGCGACACCGACAATGCTTACAGCTACAACGTTGGGCTCCTCTTCAAGCCGCTCGACAATGTAAAAATCGGCTTCAGCTACCGCGGCAAGGCGGGCCTGCATTTCCACGACGCCGATACAAAGCTCAGCGGTTTTGCTTCGGCAAAAACCAAGGCTAACGTTCGCCCGATAACCCTGCCACCCATCATCGACGTGGGCGTCTTTTGGCAGATGACTCCCTCCTGGGGCGCCGAATTGGTCTACGAATATCAACGCTGGAGCGAGTTCAACGATATCAGAGCAAAATTTTCACCGCCGCCGTTCGGAATATCTTCCTTCACGCTCGTCGATAACTGGAAGAACTCGAGCACCCTGCGACTCGGCAGCTTCTACCGCCTGACAAAGAACTGGGAACTGAGAGCAGGCTTGGGTCTCGAACAGACTCCGATCCCGAACAAAACCTTGAACCCGGCGATACCCGGCGCAAACCTGCTCACGCTCAACGGCGGCTTGGGATACAAATGGGAAAAGTTTTTTGTCGATCTGGGATATCAGGCGGTATTTTATCGGACAAGAAGAGTGTCCAACTCTGAATTAGAGGGCGCGTGGAAGCCAGGCTGCGGCTTCCCTGGGAATTGCCCCTTCACGGGCGTGCCGGGCAGGGACAAATACAAGACCTTCAACAACTTCGCTTCGCTGTCGTTGGGCTATAAGTTCTAATTGCGCTACTCCTTCGCGCTCCCCGGGCGCTTCTGGGCTTTCTCGATCTTCGCCCATGAGTCGCGCAACGTGACCGTTCGGTTGAACACCGGCCTTCGATCGGAAGAATCCACGGTATCGACGGAGAAGTAACCCAATCTTTCAAACTGATACCGATTTCCCGGCGCTGCGCCGGCGAGAAACGGCTCGACGCGGCACGAAGTCAACGTCTCTAGCGATTTCGGATTAATACCGCTCGTCCAATCGACGCCCTCCTGGACATCGTCCGGATTTTCCGCGGCGAAAAGATGGTCGTAGAGGCGGACTTCCGCTTCGATCGCGTGGGCCGCCGAGACCCAGTGCAAGGTCGCCTTGACTTTGCGGCCGCTCCGGGCCGAGCCGCTCTTGCTTTCCGGATCGTAAGTGCAGCGCAACTCGACCACTTCGCCCGTCTTCGGGTCTTTCACGACCTCCTCGCACTTGACGATGTACGCGTAGCGAAGCCGCGCCTCACGGCCGGGCGCCAAACGGAAGAAGCCTTTCGGCGGATCTTCGCGGAAATCGTCTTGCTCGATATAAAGCACGCGTGAAAACGAAACTTTCCGCGTTCCCATATTGAGATCTTCGGGATTATTTACCGCGTCGAGATCTTCGACCCGATCTTCCGGATAATTGGTGATCACAACCCGGAGCGGCCGCAGCACCGCCATGACGCGCGGCGCGCGCAGGTTTAAATCTTCGCGCACGGAGTGCTCGAGCATGGCGATATCGACGGTGCTGTTCCGCTTGGCGACGCCGATGCGCTCGCAAAAGGTCCGGATCGCGTCCGCCGTATAGCCGCGCCTGCGAATGCCTGCCAGCGTCGGCATTCTTGGATCGTCCCACCCCGCAACATGCCCATCCTTGACCAATTGAAGGAGCTTCCGCTTGCTGAGAACGGTGTGCGTGAGGTTGAGGCGGGCAAATTCGATCTGCTGCGGATGGTGGATGCCCAACCGGTCGAGAAACCAGTCGTAGAGCGGCCGGTGATCTTCGAACTCCAGAGTGCAAATCGAATGCGTGATCCCCTCGATGGAATCCGACTGCCCGTGGGCGAAGTCGTAGGTCGGATAGATACGCCAGCGGTCGCCGGTGCGGTGATGCGCGGCATGGAGAATCCGGTACATCACCGGATCGCGCAGATTCAAATTCGGCGAAGCCATGTCTATTCTTGCCCGCAGCGTGCGCGCGCCGTCCGGGAATTCTCCCGCGCGCATGCGTTGGAACAAGTCCAAATTCTCCTCGACCGAACGCGCTCGAAACGGGCTGTTTTTGCCGGGCTCGGTCAACGTGCCGCGGTACTCGCGAATCTGGTTCGCGGTGAGATCGCAGACGTACGCGCTGCCGCCTTCAATCAACTGCAAAGCGTATCGGTAGAGCTGCTCGAAGTAATCCGATGCGAAGTATTCTTTCTCGCCCCAATCGAAGCCGAGCCAGCGGAGGTCCGACTTGATCGACTCGACGTATTCGATATCCTCTTTGCTCGGGTTCGTATCGTCGAACCGCAGATTGCAAAGCCCGCCGAATTCCGCCGCAAGACCGAAGTTGAGGCAGATCGATTTCGCGTGCCCGATGTGCAGATAGCCGTTGGGCTCCGGTGGAAATCGCGTATGGACCCGCCCCCCGTTCTTATTTTCTTTCAGATCTTGCGCGACGATATTGCGGATAAAATGAGACGGAGCCGAATCCGCCGGGGCTCCGGCGGCCTCTCTCCTATCTTCGGTTGCGGTTTTATTCACTCTGTTTTCACCTCGAAGTTCGGCCGATTACGGCCAAGAATGTATCTATCTTATCAAATTTAATTCAAGTTCGCACTTCGTTTGACGCCCATCCCGCTCCTTGTTAGCTTAGAGCGATGGCGACGGTTCGAACGCGTTTTGCTCCCAGCCCTACGGGCTATCTCCACATCGGCGGCGCGCGCACGGCACTCTTCAATTATCTTTTCGCCCGCCATCATGGCGGGAAGTTTATCCTGCGCATCGAGGACACCGACCGTGAACGGTCCACGCCCGAGGCGATCGAAGCGATCGTTCAAGCTCTCACGTGGCTCGAGCTCGACTGGGACGAGGGGCCTTTTTTCCAAACCCGGCGCTACCCCATTTACAAGGAGAAGATCCAGGAGTTGCTCGCGGCGGGAAAGGCGTATCCGTGCACCTGCACGTCTCAGGTGCTGGACGCCAAGCGCCAGGCGGCGTTGAAAGAAAAAAGAAAGCCGATTTACGACGGCGCCTGCCGGCCAATGGACGGAAAGATCGCCGCCATGCCGGAGGGCAAGCCTTACACGATCCGCTTTCTCTCCCCCCAAGACGGAACCACGGTCGTGGAAGATGCGGTGAAAGGGCCCGTCGTCTTCGAGAACCGGGAGCTTGACGATCTCATCATCGCGCGCTCCGACGGCACTCCGACGTACAACTTCTGCGTGGTCGTCGACGATATCGATATGCGCATCAGCCACGTCATCCGCGGCGACGATCATCTGTCGAATACTCCGCGCCAGATCCTGCTGTATCAGGCTCTGGGACACACGCCGCCCCAATTCGCTCATGTGCCGCTGATCCTCGGTCTGGACAAAGCCCGCCTCAGCAAACGCCACGGCGCGACTTCGGTGACGACATACCGCGACATGGGATATTTTCCGGAGGCTCTGAGCAATTACCTCGTCCGTCTCGGCTGGTCGCACGGCGACCAGGAGATATTTTCCCGGGATGAACTCATTGAAAAATTTTCCCTGGATGCCGTGGGCAAGTCTGCAGGAGTTTTCAACCCGGAAAAGCTCCTCTGGCTCAATTTTCACTATCTGAAAAGCCGGCCGCTGTCCCAGCTCGCCGAAGAGATCGTCCCTTTTATAAAAGCCAAGGGCTACCCGGTGCCGCCAGAACGGCTGTGGCTGGAGAAGATGATCGCGACTCTGAGAGAACGAGCTAAGACACTCACACAACTGGTCGATCTCGCTCATTTCTATTTATCCGACGCGGTTTCCTTCGACGAGAAAGCAGTGAAAAAGTTTTTGACTGCGGAAGTCCGCGAGCCGCTCGCCGAGCTGATCAAAAAACTGGAGCTGATCGAAAAACTGGGAGCGCTGGCGGATTTGAGTGAAGCGAGCGTGGAAGAAGTCTTTATGCAAATCCTTCAGCAACGAAACCTGCCGCTCGGAAAGCTCGCCCAACCGGTCCGGGTCGCGCTCACCGGCGCGACCGTCAGTCCGGGCATCTACGAAATCATCGCCGTGCTCGGAAAAGAGCGCACGCTGGCCCGCCTTCGTCGCGCGCTGCAAACCATCGAGCGCCTTTAGTCGAGAGTCGCCGAACCAATCTACCCAATGCGGCTTGACACGGACGCAAACCCTCTTTACCCTCCCCCTTCATCGGGCGCATACTACGCGGATGGAAATTAAAAACGTATTTCGGCCTCTGTTGATCGGCGCCCTTCTTGCCGCGCTGGTGTTCACAGCCTACCAGCGCGGGCTGCTGGACGTTCTGGAACTCAAGAGTTTGGATTTACGGTTTCAGATTCGCGGCCCGCTTGCGCCCGAGCTTCCGATCGTCATCGTCAGCATCGATCAGGATTCCATCGACGAGTTGGATCTTCCCTGGCCGTGGCCGAGAACGCTCCACGCCGAATTGATCCGCAAGCTCAGTCGCGCCGGGGCCAAGCTGATCGCCTTCGACGTGCTCTTCACCGAGCCCAAGGCCGACGCGCGCGAGGACCGCGCGCTGGGTGAAGCAATCAAGGACGCCGGGAACGTCGTCTTCGCCGCCGAGTATACTGAAGTTCCCAGCCAGGTGGGCGCGAGAACGCGCCTGAGCCTGCCGATCCCTATTATTCGGCAGCATGCCCTCGGATACGGTCCCGCCAATCTGATAACGGACCGGGATGGAATCATCCGCAGCGGGCGGCTCGTGCTGCCGTTTCAAGAAAAAAAATTCCCCGGCTTCGCCTACAAAATTTACCAGGGAATAGCAGTCAAAGACAGCCCGACGGACGAGAGAATCTCATCGCGCCCTTACATCATTAATTATCGCGGGCCGGCACGAAGCTACCCGGTCATGCCGTACTATCGCATCGTAAGAAACGAGATCGAGCCGTCATTTTTCCGCGACAAGATCGTCATCGTCGGCGCCTTTTCACCCAGCCTCCACGATATTTTCCCGACGCCTTTCAGCGCCAGCGAGCCCACGGCCGGCGTTGAAATCCAGGCAAACTTCGTCGAAACCCTGGCGGCCAATGATCCGATCGTTCGTTTACCCGCATGGCAGCACAACGCACTATTCTTTTTTCTGTCGATCGTAGCGATTTGGGCTTCTATTCATTTACATCCGTTTAAAGCCACCGCGGCCGTTCTGACGCTGAATGCAGTCTATGCGTTCGCTGCGCTCTACGCGTTCTCATATCACCAGCTTTGGATACCGGCGGTTCCGATCCTGCTGGCGACGCCACTGAGCTACGGCGGAATCATTCTGGACCACTACGTCCGTGAGCAACGGGAGCGCCTGCGGCTGCGCGCGACCTTCAGCAAATACGTCTCGGCCGACGTCGTCGAGGAAATTCTCAAAAATCACGAAGGGCTTGGACTGGACGGCAAGCGAAAACACATCACGGTACTGTTCTCCGATGTCCGCGGCTTCACCAGCATTTCGGAGCAGATCTCTCCGGAGCAGGTGGTTTCCTTACTCAGCGACTATCTCGGGCAGGTCTCTCAGATCGTGTTCAAGCATAAAGGGACCATCGACAAATTCATCGGCGACGCGGTCTTCGCGGTTTTCGGCGCGCCGATATCCCACGGCAACGACGCGCTGAGGGCGGTTCAGACCGGAATCGAGTTGATCGAGCTGGTGGAATCGCTCGCGCCCAAATGGACGGAGATTATCGGCAGACCGCTCAAAGTCGGCGTCGGCATCAACACGGGAGAGGCGGTGGTGGGAAATATCGGGTCGGAAATGCGCTACGATTACACCTGCATCGGAGATACGGTCAACCTGGGCGCGCGCCTCGAAGCGCTCACGAAAGAGCTCGGCGTGCCTATGCTGATCAGCGAGTACACCGCCGCCGAGCTAAAAGATTCGATTCCGCTTAGACCCTTGCGCCAGGTTAAAGTACAGGGCCGAGAGGCTGCGATCCTGGTCTATTGTCCAGAATCGCTCATGCACGGCGAGTCGGACGTAGTTCCGGACACAACCGGCCCCTACATCCAGCAACACAAGTAAGGCGCGCGTCAGCTATCGAAGCGCGCGTTATCGACGAGCAGAATGATCGCTTTCGCCGCATCGTTCCGCACGGACCAGTGCTCGTCTCTTAGCGCGGCGAACAGAGCCGGTATCGCGACGCTGTCCCGAAGCTCGCCCAGCGCCAGCGCGGACTGGCCACGAACCTCCCAATACTGATCGCCGAGCGCAATCGTCAACGGTTTCACTGCGGCGCTGTCCTTGAGCCATCCCAAACCCTGAGCCGCGAGCCGGCGGACTTCCCATTTCTTGTCGCCGAGCGCCTCGATCAAAGCGGGCGCAACCGATCGGTTGCCCAGCCAAGAGAACGCTTTCGCCGATCCCCTGCGGACCCAATCCTGATCGCTTCGCAAACCTTGCAGCAAAGAATCCACGCCCTCCCTGTATCCCAAGTCGGCCAGCGCAACGGCGGCAAACTCGCGCGCCGGCCAATGGTCGTCGTTGAGAACGGCTTTCAGCACGGACAAACCGGTCTCGTCTTTCATCTTCAAGAGCGCCTGCGCCGCGTAACAGCGAAACGCCCAGTTCTCGTCCTTCAAAGCCTCTCTCAGCATAGGCGCAGCGGCGCGATTGCCGAGCCGCGCGAGACTCCGCACCGCGCCCCACCGCACGCTCCATCTGGGATCTTTCAATGCCTGCGTCAAAACGGGCATTCCCGCTGAGTCTCCCAATTCGGCCAATGCCTCGGCTGCCACTTGACGCACAAACGGGGAGCGGTCGTTTAACGCCGCGGCAAGAAATTTCCGGCCGCCGGAGTCACCCAATTGAGTCAGGCCTTGAGCCGCGCAGGCGCGAACGTTCCAATTTGGATCTTTGAGCATTTCCTTGAGCCCTGGTATAGCAGCGGCGTCGCCGAGTCGGGTGAGCGCGACGATCGTTTCGATCCGGACATTTGGATCATGGTCTCCAAGAGCCCCGGTCAGGGCGGGGACAATCGATCGGTCTCCGAGCTTTAACAAGTCCCGGGCCGCCTCTTTGCGAATGTCAGAGTCGTTTTCTTTCAGCGCGTCGACGAGCGCGGTAAATCCCGCGGTATGACCCAGCTCCGCCAGCGCCAGCGCCGCGCTCTCGCGTGAAACCCAGTTCGCGTCTTTTAGAGCCTTCACTAAAATTGGGATTCCCGATTTTTCTCCCGCTTCGGCGAGCGCTTGAGCCGCATGGCGCCGCACCCACTCGTGCGGATGTTCGAGCGCCCGGACGAGCAAGCCGGCGGCGACCGCCCGGTACGCTTCGCGCAAGAAATCGGGAAGCGGGGCTTTGGCGTCGGCGCCGGTTGCCGCTCGCTTCAGTTCGACGAGGGCTTTTTCTATTTCGCCGGTCTTCGCATAGCCGCACGCGAGATAAGCGCGGATTTCCGGCCCGAGGTCCGAGCGCGCGCGGTCGACGATAGCGAGAAAAGCCTTTTCGCGGGACGCCAGCGCGTCCGAATAGAAACGCACGTGAAAATCGACCCAGGCCTTCTCGCCCCAGTCGTTATCGATCGCCTTGGAATAAGCCAAAAATGCCTTCCCCGGGTTTCCGGCTTGCTCGTATGCCCGGGCGAGGATGAAGAGGGCCTCAGGGTCGTCGGGCTGCTCCCGGCAATGAATCTCCAGTTGGCCGATTTGCTGAGCTGACATGTCAAACGGCAACAATATAACTCATTTGGCCTCGGAGTGGCTAGTAAGATTTTTCGGGGTGAATTGCAATCGGTTCTTAACTGAACTATAAGACCTGCTAGAATCTACTGGGAGCCCTTTTTTGAGACTTATAAAAATCAAAATAATTCTCATTCTATTGGCCGTTGCGGTTGCTGTCCCCGGAATCAGCCGTGCCCAGGAAGGTTTCGAGACGGCAGAGCTTCTGTTCACGCGCGCCGTGTTGGCCTACGACGAAGGAAAGTACGCCGAGGCGATCGGTGACCTGCTAAAGGCACACGAAGTCGATCCCGCCCATATCGACGTTATCTATTACCTGGGGCTGAGTTATAACGCTGAGGGAAATTTCACCCAGGCGGAGCGCTACGTAAGGCAGGGGCTGGAGATCCAACCGAAAAATTCAGATCTCCGCTACGGACTGGGTATCGCCCTCTACGGCCAAAATCGCTTCGACGACGCGTTAAAAGAGTTCCTTCCGATCTACGAGCGGGAACCCCAAAAGGACAACCTCGGATACTACATCGGCCTGTGTTATTACCAAAAAAAGGATTACGAGACGGCGGCGAACTATTTCCGCAAAAATTTCTCCGCAGAGGTGAAAACCCGGCAGTTGAACCAGTATTACCTGGGTCTCGCGCTTCAAGGAATGGGAAGAGAGGCGGAAGCGATAGAAGAGCTGACCGAGGCGGTGAAAATCGCACCCGCCGCCCCCATAGTCGGCGCGACCCAGCAGCTCCTCACCGCGCTTCGAGAGAGTACGGGAGCCAAGCGTCTCAGGCTGGAGTTCACGTTGAATGCCCAATATGACACCAATCCGACCGGCGCGCGCGTCGCAAAGAAAAGCTACGGAAATTTGCTGAACGCAAGGGCGGACTATACCCTCTACAAGTCGGGACCTTGGGAGGCCACAATCAATTATTCCTTGCTGCAAACCCTCAATTACGAGGCTCACAAGGACGACATAAACGATCACCTGGTCGGCGCCAACTTTTACTATAAAGCCAGTTTAGCCGGCATGCCGACCACTGCCGGCCTGCAACTGAACAACGACATCCTTCTGCTGGGAGGAACGAAATATCTCCAGCGGCCAACGGGTACATTGACGTACACGGTCCAGGAAAACTCGTCTAATTTTACAACCACATTACTCCGCCCCCAATACAAGGATTTTTTTCAGAGGGGGGTATCCGAGAAAAGGGATGCGACAAACACACTCGCGGGGTTCCTGCATTACATCACCTTTG
>JBGQBP010000056.1:0-16954 GCA_041494945.1 Binatia bacterium
AGTTGCAGCCAGCCGGTGGTAAGCGGCGCGAGCAGATCCTGCCAGACGGCGAGCAGCCCGGTTATCTGCAAGATGCCGACGCCGAGGGCGCCGGCGAAAAACCACGAGGTCGCTTCCTTCATGAAATAGTACGCGCGGTAGGCGGTCTTGCGAACGATGTTGTCGATACGCGGCAGCCGCATCGGCGGCAGGTCGATCAATAGCGGCGTGGTTTTTCCGGGCAGTATCCGATGGAGGATCGTGCCGAGCGCCACGAACGTCGCAAAAATCGTGGCCGTATAAATCAAAATGGCCGCGAAGCCTGCGCCGGTGAGGAGCGCCGCCACGACGGCAAGCTGGGCGGAGCACGGGATCGCGAACTGGAGAATCGCGGTGGAAATTCTTTTCTCCCGCTCGCTGCCGAGCATCCGCGTCGTGATCGTCGCCATCGTGACGCAGCCGAAGCCCAGGATCAGGGGAATCACCGCGTTGCCGTTCAACCCGATTGCGTTGAGGCTCCGGTCGACCAGCGTCGCGAGGCGCGGCAGATATCCGCTGTCTTCCATGACGGCGAGCGCCGCGTAAAACGCAACCACGAGCGGCAGGAGGAGAAAAAGCAGGTAGGTGACGGTCATGGTCGCGATGCCGAACTCGCCGACGAGAATCGCGGCGGGCCACGAATCGGGAGAAATGTACTGCGTGACGACGCCGCGGATCCACGGCTCCCACAATTCTTGGCCGAGCTTCACTTCGGTGAAGCGGACCAGGTCTTGCGCGACCAATCTCCCGACGAAAAGATAGACCAGATAGAGCGCGGCCGCAATCATGGGGACGCCGGTCCACAGGTTGATCGCCCACCGGCCGACCAGCGTGGATAGCCGCGCCCGGGCGGGGCTATCGGACAGCACGGTGTTGATGAGGCGATTGACGCGGTTGCGCCGCTCGACGTAGAGGGCCTCCCGGTCACTCCCCGGCGCGACGCCGTGATGCGACGCGATTTCCTCGTTGCCTTCGAGGACCAGCAGCGCCTCGGCTTCCGAGCCGATCACGCTCAACATCGAGTGCAGCTTGTGATGCAGGGCTGGGTCCTGTTTCCCCTGCCGCGCTTCTTCGATCGCGGCTTCGATCTGCTCGAAGCCGGCTCCCGTCGTTGCGGTGGTCTTGAAAACGGGAACGCCGAGATCGTTGGCGAGCCGGGCCGTATCGAGGCGCAGGCCGAGCGCTTCGACCTCGTCCATGAAATTCAGCAGGAGCGAAATTTTTTTCCCCATGTCGATCAGTTGCTGCGTGAGAAAGAGATCTCGCTCCAGGTGCGCCGCATCGACGACGTTGAGCACGACGTCGGCTTGGAGGACGATCTCTCGCGTCACGTTTTCTTCGTCGCTGAACGACGCGATGCCGTAGACCCCGGGCGTGTCGAATACGTCGAGCTCATGGTAACGTCCGCGGGTGAACTCGATCGTGGTGCCGGGATAATTGGACACATCGACGTACATTCCCGAGAGGTAATTGAAAACGAGCGACTTGCCGACGTTCGGATTGCCCACCAGCGCGACCATCGGCCGGTCGACCTGATCGACACCCAAGTCCGAGACGGCGTGCCGGTGCTTTTCCACGTGGCTGCGCGCGGCCCGGTTGAAGCGTCCAGTGGTAGAATGATTATGCATGGCGTTCAGGCGGTAGGATTGTCGCTCGTGCGCTCGACGAGGATGGTTTTTGCGAGGTCGGCGCCGATGGCCAGCTCCTGGCGGTTTTTTTCTATCACCACGGTCCCACCCGGGAGTCGCTCGACGCATCGGATGTTTTCGCCTTTCATAACGCCCAACCGGATGAGCTGCTCGCGGCTTTTGCCTGCGGGAATATCGACGATCGTCAAGGTGCTTCCCTTGGTCACGGAGTAAAGCCACAGGCGACGGCCGGCGACCGAGAGATGCCTTACTGTATGAGAGTGTTTTTTTGGTGCGACCATCGCGCGGGCCTGTTCGTCGAGAAATTGAGCAATTAGTATGCCACGCACGACCGAGAAATTTGCTTGCGGTTCCAGCGTCGCGCCCGACCGTACTCCTCGACGGCTCTTATTTTTGGGAAGAGTCCGAAGCTGTTTTCTTAGACTTTGGAACGAGTTCATTGACACCGGAAAGGGCTTCAAGATACATAGAACATGTGAAATCCATCGGCATCGTCGGTTGCGGCGCGATCGGGCGGGCGCTGCTCAACGCGGCCGTCACGGGAAAAATTTCTCTCGCCGTTGCCGGCGTGACGAGCCGAGACGAGAGAGCCGCGCGGGAATTTTTGGCGGCGCTGCCGAAAGCGCCGCCGTATCTGGAGCTGTCAAAGCTCATCGCTGAGTCCGATCTCGTCATCGAAGCGGCGGGCGGACGCGTGGTGTCCGACCTGTCCGAAAAAGTTTTCGCCGCGGGCAAGGATCTTATGGTTATCAGCGTCGGGGCGCTGCTCGACCATCCGGAGATCATCGCGAACGCGCGCGCTCTCGGGCGGCGGCTTATCATTCCGTCGGGCGCGATCGCGGGGCTCGACGGCATCAAGTCGGCGTGCGCGGGAGAAGTTTCGTCGATCACGATCACGACGCGCAAACCCCCTCAAGGTCTCGACGGCGCGCCGTATCTTATCGAGCGCGGAATTTCCCTCGCCGGTCTCGAAGAACAGCGCGAAATTTTTTCCGGCACGGCGCGCGAAGCCTGCCACGGCTTTCCCGCCAACGTGAACGTCACCGCGGCCGTTAGCCTGGCCGGCATCGGGCCGGAGCGGACGCGGGTGCGTATTTTGGCGGTTCCCGGACTTCAAAGAAACTGCCACGACGTCGAGGTCGAAGGGGAATTCGGCAGACTCGCCGTCCACATCGAAAACGTTCCGAGCGAAAACCCGCGCACGGGAAAACTTACCGCGCTTTCCATCATTCGCTCGATTCAAGATGCGTTTGATTCTGTCCGCATCGGCACGTAACTGGGCAAATCGCACTGTTGCCCTTCGACAGCATGTCCTGAGCAAACCAGGTCCTTCGACCCTTCGAGGGGCCTCAGGGCAGGCCCCCCTCGACAGCCTTTAGTCCCGAGCCTGTCGAGGGGTCAGGACGAGCGGCTGAAGCTTCTGATGGTTGACAATTTCCTCGCTCACCCGACCGTTTCAGCCGCGCGCTTTCGCTGGACGATTCTCGGGCTCATCACGCTCTCCCACATCGTCGGAGCCATGGGCCAGTACGGCATCAATACGCTGGCGCCGTTTTATCAGGACGACCTTCAGCTCTCACGCGCCGAGATCGGTTTGTTCTTCACGGCTTTTTATCTTGGCATGGCCGCGCTCTCGTTCGGCGCCGGCTGGCTCGCCGACCGGTTCGGCGTCCGCTCGATTACTTTTTGCGGGCACCTCGCGCTGGGAGTCTGCACTGCGGTTGCGGCCGCGGCGCCGTCGTTCGGCTGGGCCTTCACGAGTTTTCTTTTTGCGGGACTGGGCTACAGCTTTTTGAACCCGGCCTCGACCAAGGGCGTGATGGAATGGTTTTCTCGCGCGGAGCGGGCGACGGCGATGGGCATCAAGCAGACCGGCGTTCCGGCGGGCGGAGTGCTCACGGCGGTGTTGGCGCCGTCGTTGGTCTTGCTCGCCGGCTGGCGCGGCTCGCTCGCGGGTCTCGGGCTCATCAATCTTCTCTTTGGATTTATTTTTTGGTTTCTCTGGCGCGAGCCTCCGCCCGGCGCGAGTTTATCCGACGTCGCGCCTGCTCCGCTGCCGAAGGGTCCATCGATGGTTCTCGTAAAGAGTCTCGTCTGGATAAGCTTCGGCACCGCGCTGCTCCTCGTCGGCCAGATGTCGCTGCTGACCTACGTTCCGCTCTATCTCAAGGAGACCAGGGGAATTTCTCCCTTCTGGGCGAGCCAGGCGTTGGCGCTCACGCAGTTGGGCGGAATGGTCGGGCGCGTCGGCTGGGGAGTCGTCAGCGACCGGCTGTTTCACGGCGCGCGCAAGTCCGTGTTGGTGCTGATCGGATTTCTCTCCGTAGCGTTGACGGCGAGCCTCGGCCTGCTTCCGGGCGATACCTCTCTTTTCATCCTCCTGCCGCTGATTTTTTTCGCCGGCGTCTGCATGGTCGGATATCAGGGCGTATACTATGCGCTGATCGGTGAGATCGCGGGCAAGGCGCGCACCGGCGCCGCGCTCGGAATGGTCATCACCGTGAATTCCGTCGCCACGATATTCGGCACGCCGCTCTTCGGCCATCTGGTCGATATCACCGGCTCGTACTCGACGGCGTGGGAAGCGCTGGCCGCGGCCATCCTCGTCGGCATTGTGGCGCTGTGGTTATTTTTGGAAGAGCCGAAACCGAATTTGTAGGGGCGGTTCGCGAACCGCCCCAACGGCTCGTTGACAACGTCGAGGCAGAGCGGTTTAATCTTTGTCGGAATAGACGGGAAGTCGATACGAAAGGAGACGGAAATGCGCAACACTAAATTATTTGCTCTGTTGTCCTTTTTGCTTCTGGCCTCCGCCGTGGCCGCAGGAACCGATGCGCCGGCGGTCAGGCCCGCGGTCCACGAGGAAGCGTCGTCGATCTGGGATGAAATCACCCACCAGTTTCACGACCTCGGGAGCCGTTTCCGCGAACATTTCGGTCCCTCCAGAGAGACGCAGGGCGAGCGCCCGCTCATCAGTTATATGCTCAGCCGGCGTGACGAGCTAAATCTTTCCTCCGACCAGGTGCGGAACCTGGAGCGGCTCAAAAGCGATTACGACCGCGAGGCGATCAAGAACGAAGCCGACCTGCGCGTCGCCGAGATGGATCTTTCGGACCTTCTGCGCGCCGACTCGGTGGATCTCAAGAAGGCGGAAACGAAAGTCCGCGATATCGAGCGGCTTCGCGCCGAGCTGCGCATCGCGCGCATCCGCGCCATCGAGCAGGGCAAGCAAATATTATCGCAGGAGCAGCGGGAAAAATTGCGCAACCTGCTCGCCGGCAACCGCTACTCGCGGGCACGATAGAGAGCCTCGCTAGCCGAGGCGTTAGGGAACTAGCAGGACTTTTCCGGTCGTTTTGCGTCCTTCGAGCTGACGGTGCGCCTCGGCGGCTTCGGCGAGCGGGAAGGTCTTTTCGATTCTCAGCTTCAATTGACCGGACGCGATCCAATTGAAAAGATCGTTCGACCGCTGGAGCAATTCTTCTCTCGTGATGGCGTAATGGGCGAGCGTCGGGCGCGTTACGAAGAGCGAGCCCTTGGCGGCGAGCGTTCCCAGATTGAACGGCGGCACGGGGCCGCTCGACTGCCCGAACAGAACCATATATCCGCGCGGTCTCAGGCAGTCGAGGCTTTTGTCGAACGTGCTCTGGCCCACGGAGTCGTAGACCACGTTCACGCCGCGCCCGTTGGTGAGCCTTTTAATTTCCGCGGCAAAATCCGTCTGCGTGTAAAGAATGATGTCGTCGGCGCCGGCCTCGCGCGCGAGGCGGGCTTTCTCTTCGGTCGAGACGGTGCCGAAGATCGTCGCGCCTCGACGTTTGGCGATTTGAACGAGCAACAGGCCGACGCCGCCGGCCGCAGCGTGAACGAGCGCCGTGTCGCCGGTCTTGAGCGGGTAAGTGCTGTGCGTCAGATAATGGGCCGTCTTGCCTTGAAGCATCGTCGCCGCGGCGGAGCGGCTGTCGATGTTCTTGGGGAGCGGAACCAATCTGGAAGAGGGGACGACCGCGTATTCCGCGTAGGCGCCCGGAACCATCGAGTATGCTACTCGATCGCCGACTTTCACCTCTGAGACATCGCGTCCCACCGCGTCGACGATTCCGGCGCCTTCCATTCCCAACGTGAACGGCAGTTTGAGCTGATAAAGACCGGCGCGCTGGTAGACATCGACGTAGTTTAAGCCGATCGCCTCGATTTTGATCCGCGCCTCTCCCGCGCCGGGCTCGGGGACCGGGATGTCTTCATATCTCATCACCTCGACGCCGCCATACTGATGCACGCGAATCGCTTTCATGGTTGCTCCTTTTTTATCAATCTATACTAGTGCACTGTAACAGCCAATTCGGCAACAGGTGGCTCGCTCGCACTTCGACGAGCTCAGTGCGAACGGGCTAGGAAAACGCCGTTCGTGGTGAGCTTGTCGAACCAGAACGGCGTTGCCAAATTAAGTGTTACAATGCACTAGTCAGTGGTATCTCGTCGGAAACACCACGACCTCCGTCGGCTGCGGCATTTCCTGCTTGGAGATTTTTAGCACCGCTCCGCTGAGTTTTTTGACGCGCGGATTCTGTCCCGTATAGCCCGCCAGCGCTCCGTCCCAATCGTAGTGCATCGGCACCGCAATGCGCGGATTCACCTGCTTGGTGACTTCTCTCGCCTCCTCGGGCGTGACGGTGTAAAATCCTCCGGCTATGGGCACCAGCAGAATATCGATTTTCCCCATCATCTTGAGCTGCGGCGGCGTCAGTTCGTGGCCGAGATCGCCCAGGTGGGCGATGCAGATGTCGTCCACGCGAAATACGAAGATCGCATTCTTGCCGCGCTGAAGCCCCTGGCTTTTGTCGTGGTAGGCCGGCACCGTATAGACCGAAACGTCGCGGATGTTGGTGTTCACGTTGCGCCAGTTATCGCCGCTGGGCGTGAGGCCTTCCAACACGACGGGATTTCCCTTGGCCATCCAAATGGCGCTGTGCGGCCCGTGCGGGTGGCTGGTCGTGACGATATCTTGCGTAACCGTGGGCCACGGCAGATCGCCGCGGCCGTGCGGGTCCGTCAGGATGTGCGTTCCCTTGGAAGAAGTAATCTGAAAAGTCGAGTGGCCGAGCCATTCGAGCGACAGGGCGGCGCCGGCCGTCGCAGCGGCGGGCATAAAGCGCGCCTGAACCACTTCGATCTCGTGGCAGAAGGCAAGCGCCTGTCGAGGATACAGAAAAAGCGCCAAGTTAAGCCAAAGGAGATTTTTGCTTAGCTTCTTCATTGCAAAATGCAAAGTGCAAATTGAAAAATGCAAAGTGGGGGAGAACGGAGATCGAAACCGGGAGTGGGCGTGCGGTCTCTGTCTCAAATCTCGTAAGCTATTTTGACTTTTACATTTGCGATTTTCATTTTGCATTGAGTTATTTCAGATGAGTCCCCACTTTCTTCTAAACCACCACTCACTGCTCAGAAGAATTAATATAATCGAGAACGTGGTGAGCGTGCCCCAGAGCGGGATTTCCCTCCGCTCGACGATTTCCGAAGGGGCCAGCCGGTCGAGCTTCGCGGCGACGCGCTCCAGGCCGGCCGCATTGAAGTCGGCGGCGGCGATAAATTCTCCGCGGCTTGACTCGGCGATCTGCTTGAGCAGCTCGGGCCGAGGCCTTCCATCTTCAGCTTCCGCGTAAGGAAAGGCCACGACGAAATTCTTTCGATCTCGCCCGAGAACTTTGCCGCCGAGTTGGGCCTCGGCTTCGATGTGATACGCGCCCTCCTTCGCGGGAGTGAAATCGGCGCGGTATTGGCCGCCTTCTGATTCTTCGACGGCCTCGACTCTGGTCTGCTCTCCATCGGCGCCGGTGACGGAGATTTTTAGATTGGCGTGCGGCGCGGGAGTGAAGTCGTCGTTCAGGACCTGGATCTTGAATTCGCTTTTCTCTCCCGGCGCCCGGACGCCGCCGATCGACCGGATCTGCACCTGCTCGAAGGTCGGCTCTTGCGCGAGCCAGCGCACCGCGTGGCGAATGAGCTTCAGATGGTTCTGCGGGGTTTCTTTCGCGCCGACCGCGCCGAAGCTCCAGCGCCAGATGTCGTCGCTCATCAGCGCCAGCGTGCGCCCCTTGCCGAATCGTCCGACGGTCAGAAGCGGCTGTCCGCTGCCGGCGCCGTCCGGCGCGGCCTGGAGGAGCGTTTCCCCTTTGCCTCTGGCGATCTGATTCAGGCTCGTAAGCGGCGGCATTTTTTTCCACGCCTCTTCGTTGGCCTGCGGGTCGGGCAGCAGCCGAGTGATCGGATGGGATTTCCCTGAAGGCGTCAGCACTCCGCGCGCGCGGGTTTTCATCTGATATCTTCCCTTGCCGTCGAGCTCGACCGGCAGCACCTCGCGCAGCGGGCTGTCCGCGTAGCCGCCGCTGTCGAAAGAGCGGATGCCGCCTATCATGGCGAGGCCGCCGCCGTCGCGCACGAAATCGCGCACCCGGTCCAGGTATTGAACGTTGAAGTACGAGCGATAGGAAAAATCGTCGAGGAACACGACGTCGAAGTTCTTCAGCTCTTCGAGGAAGATCTCGTCGATCGGAAACGGGATCAGGCTCAACTGGCTCTCCGGCACGTCGGCGATGTCGGTGGGCGTGCGCAGAAATACGAACGAGACGAGATCGATAAACGGGTCTTGTTTCAACGCCATGCGGAGAAAACGGTAATTCCACGACGGAGAGCCGGAGAGCGTAAGGACGCGGATTTTGTCGCGCTGGACATCGACCCGGAATTCCTTGTGGTTGTTGTCTGCGATCTGCTCGCCCGGCTGAGCGGGGACGCTGACGGTGAAGCTGTGAGGGCCGATCTCTTTGGGCGTGTAGCTTAGCGTGACGCGCTGCTCGAAAGCTTCCTTATCGATAGCGACCGAGCGGCTGGCGACGAGATTTTTTCCGCGGTTGAAATAGAGCGGAACGATTTTTCCCGCCATGCCGTAGGCCTGGATTAAAAGATCGATCTTGAATTCGCGGCCGCGAAAGGCGAATTCCGGGGTCGTGAGATCGGCCACGCGCAGATCGGTAAAGCCCTGGCTGTCGCCCATACCGACCGTGAAGATTGGAACCGGGAGAGAGACCGCATCATTCACCGTCTTACTTTCGCCGTTGGCGATCCCATCGGAGAAGATCATGATCGCGCCTTGCGTGCCGGCGTCGCGGCTTGCCTCTTTGACGATCTCAGGCAGCCGGGTGCCTTTTCCCGAGGCCGACAACTGGGAAACAGCCGAGGGCGCGACCGGCTCGAGACCGGTGTTGAACTGGTAAACGCGCAGATCGTAATCGCGCGCAAGCTTCTGAAGCAGCGGCTCTTTGCCGCCGATTAGCTTTTCCTTGACGAGATCGAGCCGGCTTTTTCCAGAGGTCGCGGGAAGGGCCATGCTCTGCGAGGTGTCGATCAGGAGGCTCAGCGGCCGCCGCAGCTTCGTAACGCGCTTCTGGATCAATCCGGGACTCAAGAGGAAGAAAACCAGCGCGGCATAGACCACGCCGCGTAAGACGGTCAGCAGCGCCGCCCGACTGAGGCCCAGGCGCCGCTTGAGGCCGAGGAAATGATAAGCCACGGCGGTCAGGGCGCCGGCGGCAATCAATACCACCACCCACCAAGGCAAACCGCCGATGAAAAAGAACTCAGTCATCTCTCTCCGTTCTCGAATTCAAAACTCAAAATTCATAATTCAAAATTATTTGGTCAGACGCCGCTGGATGAAAGGCACGTGGATCAAATCGTCTTTGTAATTTTCCGTCATCGCGTAGAGGATGAGATTGATTCCAAGATGAAAGGCCTCCCGGCGCTGCTCCTCGCCGCCGGGCGTGCATGGATTGATCCAGTTGCCGAGCTGGTCGCGCTCCCACGCGCCGCCGAGGTCGTTCTGGCAATAAATCACCGGCGTCGTGCCGCCGATGTTGATTCCTTCGACGTAGGGACGCACCATCCGGGCGCCTCCGATCCGTCGCAGCAAATAGTAGCTGCGCATCGACGGGTGGCCGGATGGCAAGCGGCTGAAGTCTCTATCCGGGAAAACCCGCTTCATCTCGCGGCGCAGGCTCTGGTCGAATCCATAGCCCGGTTGTCCGAGCGCGTCGTCGGCGAGCAGAAATCCGCCGTAAGAAAGAAAGCGCCGCAGGATGTCGATCTCCTCTACGGTGAACGGCTCGAAATCGTATTTGCCCGCGACGTACAAAAAGGGGTAGGAAAAAAGATCGGGATCGGTCAGCGTGATCTCCCGGCGCGTCGTCGCCGCTTCGACGCTCGTGCGCAGCATCAGCTCTTCCATCATCGGCGCGACGGAGAGCGCATGCGGATTCCAATCGCCGCTGCGGTATTTGAGCTGGGCAAAGACGAATTGGATCGGCCTATCGCGCTCCGGCGCCTGGCCGGCGCTGGCGTTTGCCGTCCGAAGCCCCGCCGCCGCGAGACAGCCGTAAGACAATACTTTAAGAAAATCACGTCTATCCATAAAATCGCTGCGCGAGCCATCCTTCGGATAGCAACGTTACAATGAGAGCCAGCAGCAAGGGAAGAGAGAGATCTCTCCGGCTGCCGCCTTTTTCGAGCGAGTCGATCGAAATAATCTGCGCGCGCGCCGGGCTGAATCGCGCTTGCAGCTCCGGCTCGCCGATGCTCGCCAGGCGGGATTCGAGGAACGGCGCATTCACCGGATAAACCGGCGCCACGCCAGTCAGCCGGTCCGCCGCCGGCGGCGCGTTGACCTGATAGATTCCCGCGAGATCGTTCTCGGTGAACGAGGCTGCCGCGTTGTCGGTTTCGGGCGCGAGGCCGATTTCGCGCTCTGTTCGATCCGGCAGGGTGATTTTTAAACTCTTGCCGACGTAAGAAGGGGCCAGGACAAATTTCTTCGCGCCGCCGACCGCGATGCCCGTGTCGAGCGAGCCTTTTTTCTCCGCTTGCAGATAGCTCACGAGAGATTGCGCCAGCGGCAGGTACGCGGTCTTGAGCGGCAGGTCGCTCCAGTCCCGGTCCGCGCTCGTGCTGATGAGAATCACCCGTCCTGCGCCCACTCTTTTTTCCAGCGCCAGAGGATCGCCGTTCCCGAGCGCGATGAGCGCCGATGCGCCGGGAGCGTCGGTGCGGAAGTAGCCGAGAACGCGCGTCGATTTGAGAGAATCGAGTAAGATCGGATCGGAGAAGGGAGCTAGCGCCGGATGCTTGGCGTCGATCCTTTCAATCTTCTCGGGAGCGCTCGTCAAAACGATTCTTTTGTCGCGAAGCCGCGCGGGCAAGATAGAGGGAGCGGAGTCGAAGAGCTTGAGATCGTAATCCTCGGCTTGCACCCGGTCGCCTAAAAAAATCAGCAGCCCGCCTCCCTGACGGAGATACTCACGCAGCCGCGGCAAAACCGAGTCGGGAATCGTCGCCACGTTGCACAAAACGACGGCCTGATAGGAATCCAAAGCGACCGAACCGAGGGCGTCCGGAATGGTAACCGTTGGGAGAAACGGCGAGCCGTCGCTCTCGCCGGGGTTGAGCGCCCGGCTGAGAAAAAAAGTCTCGCTCTGGACAAGCGAGGTTTGCGGATCGCCGTCGACGATCAGGACCTTGAGCCTGTCCTGCGCCTGAAGCGTGAAATAGGAAACCGGGTTCCCCGCTAGCCGCTCTTTTTTGAGCGTCACGGCGCCGCGATGGCTTCCCGGCCGCGCGAGCGTGAACTGAAAACCGACTTCCGTCTCGCTTCTCGGCGCGAGCGAGACGAGCTTCTGCTCCTTGGGTTGATCGTCGATGGTAATCTGCACGAGCAGGTCTTTGATCTCGTTGTCGCTGAAATTGGCGACGACCGCCTGCAACGCGATCGGCAGCCCGGCGCTCACGTCGCGGCCAGCGAGCTTGATCTCTTTGATCGCGGCGTTGGGCGTCGCTTCCTTTTGTCCCACCTTGATGATCTTCAGCGGGACCAGCGGATCGTACTGTTTTACGGCGGACAGGCTGAAGCGGTCCCAATCGGTCAGCGCCGTGTCGGTGACGATCCAGATTTCTTTCTGCGTCGCCGGCTCCCGGAGCAGCTCGTAGGCTCGATTCAGAGCCGAAGCGAAATCCGCGCTGCCGTCGCCGGTCTTTGCGCCTTCCAGGTCGCGCAGAAGAACTTCTTTCTCGCGCTTCAAGCGCGCCGGCTCCTTCGACGCGGCGTTGGTCGGGATGAGCGCCGCCCGGTCGCCGGCGCCGAGCGAGGAGAACAATCGCGCGGCGGCTTGCTTCGCCTGTTTAAAGCCTTCGCCGTCGCGGCTCCATTTCATGCTGAGAGAATTGTCCAGAACGATCGCGATGCTCGACGGCCCGCCGGCGGCAAATAGCCCGACGCCGGTCTGAAAAATCGGCCGCGCCAGAAGCAGTACCAGGACGAGCACGGCAAAAGTCCTGAGCGCGAGGAGAAACCAGTGGCGCAGCCGCTTGGTGCGCGAGATGCGCTTTTGCGATAGGAGCAGGAAGCGCACGGCGGGAAAGCGTATTTTTTTGATGCGCCGGCGGTTCAGCAGGTGAATCACGACCGGCAGCGATGCGGCGACGAGACCGAAGAGATACGCCGGGTGAAGAAAAAAAAGCGACATGCGCCGTCAGCCCCTCCAGCTCAAATAGCTCACCAGCGCGCGGTCCAGAGGAGTCGAGGTGGAGAGGAGCTGATAGTCGATCGAGCTCGCGTGGCATTCCTTGCGCAAATGATCGATGAACTCGTCGACCACGCCGCGATAGACCCGGCGGATGGTTTGCGGATCGGCGGTGACCTTGAGATTGGCCTGCTCCATGTCCTCGAAAAGAATATTGCCGTCGAAGGGAAGCTCGATCTCCGCGCTGTCCATGACGTGAAAGACGATGACGTCGTGGCCGTTGAAACGGAAAAGCCGGAGGCCCTTGAGCACCTCCTCCGGATCGTCGAGCAGATCGGAGATGAGAATCACCAGGCCGCGGCGCTTCATCTTGCCGGCGATCTCCTGGAGAATCTTTCCCGTGTTCGTCTCGCCCGACGGTTGGCGGGCCTCGAGTTCTCGAAGGATCTCGAAGACGTAGCCGCGCTTCGCCTTGGGAGGAATGAAGGACTCAACGCGATTCGAGAAAGTCACTACCCCGGCGGCGTCCTGCTGCTTCAAAATGAGATACGCGAGTGAGGCGGTGAGGATCGAGGCGTACTCGAATTTGGTGATGCCGTTCGAGCCGTAATCCATCGACGCGCTGGCGTCGAGAACGAGCGTCGCCCGGAGATTGGTCTCGTCCTCGGTCTCCTTGATGAAGTAGCGGTCGAATTTTCCGAGCGCCTTCCAGTCGATGCGGCGGAGCTCGTCGCCGGGGGAATATTCGCGATGCGATTCGAACTCGACGCTGAAGCCCTTCGACCGGCTGCGGTGGATGCCGGACATGATTCCTTCCACGACCCAGCGCGCCCTGAGATAAAGATTCGAAAGCCGCGCGAGAACGAGAGGATCGAAATAGCTCCGGTCGCCGTTAATCATAGCAGACATTCTACACCAAAAGGTTTTTTATCCTACCACCGCCGTCTCAAATAATCCCACCAGCTTCTCCATCCAAGGTTGTGTCCTTGATAGGTGGGATTTTTCCCCGATTCTTTGAGATACGCAATCGTCTCGGCGTCGGCGCCGAGCGTCTCCAGCACTTTGATTTGAAAGGTCAGACATTTTTTTTCCGCTTCTCTGCCCGTCCAGCAATCGGCCGGCGGTTTTCCGCCGCTGTTTTCTCGCGCTTCTTGATAGAGCTTGGAGTGAAAGCAGTCGTGCGCAATCGCGCCGGCGTACCATAATGCCGAGTGATTCCACGTTCGCTTCGCGACGACAAACGTCGGCCGCTTCGCAGCGGCCTTCATGCCGCTGCGCTTGCCTTGTTTGATGACGGCGACATAGCGGGGGATGACGTTGAAAAACGGCGTGCGTCTCAGCAGCTCTAGGGCTTCTTTGGTGCGAAGAAGGAACGCGGCGCTGCCGCTGACCTCGATGCCATCGACCATCTCGCACTGTCGTCGCCAGAGAAATCGACCCACGAAAAGTTTTGTGCCTAACGGAAGGAAAACTAGAAGCTATTTCTTAGGAAGGCCCGCGAGAATCATCGGCAACGGGGTTAACTCTCGTTTCAGCGGATCAAGCGACAGACCTAACGCCTCCAGGGAGAAGGCGCCGAGAAGCACGCTGTCATCCTCTTCCCCGAAGATAACGTCCGCGCCGCCTATCCGATCTCCATACTTGAAAACCGCGACCCCTTTCTTACGCACGATCTTCGTTCCATCCGCCAGTCGGAATTCTTGCCGGGACAAAGGCTTTATCCCGAGTTTGTCCAGGATCGGAGCAGGAACCACGGAATAGATGGCTCCTGAGTCGATCAGAAACTCGATCTTTTCCGTGACCTGCGGGTTGGCAGGATTTGCCACTTCGACTTCTAAAACTGTCAGGCCCATATCAATGTACCGTTACGCCAAGCCCTATACTACCTCGATTTGAACAAAAGAAAAGACTCAAAATAGAGCCGTCATTCCGGCCAAGCCTCGTGAAAGCGGGGGGCGAGCCGGAATCCAGGAAATAATGTAGGATCGGATTTAAAACCCGCCCCTACTACTTCCGCGAGAATGACGAAATAGTGAGTACAGATTTCCTCATCGAACCGGCGAGACAGGATATTAGCTACTGACCAGGAATTTGTTCTGCGCTTCCCAGATCTTCTTAGAGACATCAGCGTATTGTTCTGCCGGCCCGGCTATCTCAGCGCTGAACCAATGGGCGAATTCTTCGTGCACGATCCGCTGGACATCGTCAGGCGACTTTGCCTCGCGGAGCCGCGGCAGAATCGTACTCACTTCCGGATCGTATTCGTCGTCGGGCGCCCCTCTTGAGATGAGTTGAATCGGATCGGCCTCCCGCACAAGGCGAGAGACTTCCGTGTAGAGCGCGCCATACGCAGCCTTCAACGACGCTTGCCTTTTTTGACGGCCTTTACGTATCACTGGCGATACTCGGCAGAGCGTTCTTTGCCGAACGTGTAGCGTAACCTGCGGGCCAGACCGTCAGGTTGACGCGGTAGTTAGCCATCGACGTAACGGTAGTGCTTCTGAATATGCTCGATTGTTCGAGTATACTTCTCCTTCGCGTCCTGGGGCGCGAAGTGCTGCATCTCGCGAAGCCAAGGCAACAAGGGACTGTCGAAGTTGGCCATGCCATTCTGGAAGCGATATGCCAAAACATCCTGCGGGGACAGGCGGCGGAGAGGCAACGGGCTAGGAACAAAGTCATGGTGGAGGGGATCAATGCCAGCAGCCCTCAGGGCGCGAGTTGCCGAGGGAGCGAGGAGAAGCCCAATCCAGTCCTGGTCCTCGCAGTACTTGAACGCTTCGACAAACGGGAGACCAATAATTATTGGATGTTCCGCGGCCGAGAATGTCGTGCCGACGCTGATGGCCCCACGAAGCGGCAGCCGGATTCGGAGCGAGTCCTTGATCAGGTTCTCGCATTGGAGCAGGAACCATGGATACCCCGAGGGTTCTTGGCTCGGTGCGAAGATCACAATCGTGTCAGAGAAGACCATGTAATCGAGGCTCCCTTGGCGCTGCTCTTCTGAGTCAAGCGAACTGAGCAACTCATCAAGCCGATTTGTCAACAGCGCCCGCGGGAACTCTCGCTCGGCCTCTTCGATAAACCTACCGAAGCCAAGGATATCGAACACGGCAACCCATGATTGCCTTCTCTTCCACGTCAGCATGCTTGGAACGGTCCTCCGACATCCGTATGGCTAACGTCTTGGGTGAGACGCGCGTCTCTCAGCGTCTTCTCAACCCAATGGTTAGCCAATCTTTACTTGCGAGGTACTGATTTACCATCTTCGTCGAGTCCCGCCTCGCTTAGCATCTGCTTGTATCTTGGATCGTCCTTCATGATTTCATCTTCAAGCTCTTTTGTTCTCATATAATAGCTCACGTTATCATCTCCTTTATTCTTAAATCCGCCGCGTGCTTGAACCTTTTCGAGCGCTCTCTTCTCTTGTTCGGCTGTATACCAGCGGGCATGCTTCGTCGGAGTCGAAATATCTTCCCATGTAACGAGGTCGCCAAATTTCCTTAGCACTTCTATCTTGCCAGTAAACCGATTCTCCCGCATCGGAATTCCACTGTAGTCGAAGTGACGGTGCTTAGTTGGCCACACAAACAAACCAATTGTTCCGACTACGAAAATAAAAAGAAGGGATGCCAACCGTGTTTTCATCTACTGGCCTTTGGTCAGCGTGTGTCGCCGGTTCAATATATTGCGCAGGTCCCACCCGGCGCTTGGCGACTCTCCATCAGTCCGGGACACCGTCGGATGTGCTCTAGTGTTTTGCTTAGCTGACTTCTTCACCCTCGGATCTTCCTACGGGTCCTTCAAATGCCTCGAAGCGAAGATGGCTACGTTGTGCCGCTTCTTTGAGTCAGTCGAGGCGTACAAGGCTTCAGGAGCTATATCGACACGGTTCGGCCAGGCCAGCGTTCCCGCTTCGATGAAGAACTTTTTAAAAAGCTTCGTATCCTTGAGAGGTTCAAAAACGGGGCCTTTGAACCACTGAGAGACATCGATGTGTTTCTCAGTCCCGTCGTCAAAACGAGTTGAGACGATAAATCCGCTGACGTAGCGTGCTCGGATCACCTGCGGCAGATAATTCATATACGCGGCGACAAGTCACGCGCTCTGCGTTACTTCCTTCACCTTTTCTCTCAGCCAAAGGTTGATCAACGTCTCAGTCGAGACTCCTTGCCGGCGCGCCTGAGCCCGCAGTTGTTTGACTATGTCCTTTGCCACGGCGCAGTAGGTCTTGCTGGAGCGGATGTTTACACGGAAATCTGCGTCTTCCATGAGATCTTCATAGTCGGCTGTGCTGTGCGTGTCCCAAAAGGCCCATAACTCATCCAACGACCCAAACTCCTCCGGCAAAGCATCCCGTCGAGGAAGGTCCTTCTTACTTTTTGCCATAGCTTCTTCGCTCCTTCGTGTCCATGTCACGGGCGCTCAGAATGAGCGCTTGGCCTGTCCGCTTATAAATGAAGATAACCGTTAAGTAGCGGCCGCCTGTTGTTCGGCCCAATGCCCGGTAGATATGTTCTCCATGGAACCGTCCGTTGAGCATTTTTCTAAATTTAGGGCTACCTCCCAGTACGTCCTCAACTTCTGTTTGTCTGACATGGTGTTTGGACTCGATCTTTTCTACAATTTCATCCAACCATATAAACTCTGTAATCTCCATCCCTGTTTGCCCACTCTAACATGCTCCCTAGGTTATTATCTCTTCCCCTTCCCATCTTCCGA
>JBGQBP010000057.1:0-16510 GCA_041494945.1 Binatia bacterium
ACGGCGTACCTCGGCGCGTTCGTGGTCGCGACGATCGCGCACCTTTTCAAACCTATGTGAGCCACCCTAGCTCAGTTGGTAGAGCAGCTGATTCGTAATCAGCAGGTCGCCGGTTCGAGTCCGGCGGGTGGCTCCAGATTTCTCAATATCTTAAAGTTTCGTCGCCTACGGAAACCCGCATTGCTGAGGCGTTTGGCGCTGTGTTACAGTATGCAACGTTTTCACGGGTAAATGAATTGCACCCATTGTGAAGGGAATTGGAGAACTGAAAATCCGGATTAGATTCGAAAACAAATTCACGGAGAGAATGTGGATAAAGAGCCGGGTGTCCGCTAAAGCCATGGGCTGGAATTGCATGTGGAGCAAACAGGAGCTTGCATGAGTTTTTTCCCAAAAATAATAGGCATCGGTCTTATCGTTTCCTCCGCAACTTTCGTTCCGTGCTCTGCTTACGGACAGGCCAAACTGGCGACGATCTACGTTGCCCACGGCGCCGCGACGTTGACCGACGTCCCCTATTACATCGCCAGAGAAAAACACTTCTATCGTGACGAGGGGCTCGACGTCGCGAGTCTGTTCGTGCAGGGCGGAGCGCTCGCCGCGCAGGTGTTGGTCGCCGGCTCGGTCGATTTCAGCCTGGCCCTGGGCTCGGGAACCCGGGGAGCGCTGGCGGGAGCGCCGATCAAAGGGATCTTCGTGTTCAACGACAAGCCCTACTTTTTTCTCTACGGCAGGCCGGACCTCGGAATCCAGAAACCGGACGACCTTAAGGGAAAGAAGATCGCGGTCACGGGAATCGGCTCCAGCACGGACTTCGCAGCCCGCGCCATCGTCCAGCACCTGGGCATGAACCCCGATAAAGACGTCACGATCCTCGCCACCGGCGGCGGGGCCAATGTCTGGAGCGCGGTCCAGAGCGGCGCAGTCGAAGCCGCGATCCTCTGGCCGCCGTACGACCTCGCGGCAAACAAATTCGGCATGAGGAAGATCCTCTATTTGGGAGAGGTGCTCACACTGCCCGGAGGAGGCGTCGTGGCGGCGGAGCAGCTCCTTAAAGAGAATCCGGATAAGGGCAGGCGCTTTCTCCGCGCGACTCTCCGCGGGCTACGCTTTTTTCTCGATGAAAAGAGCCGCGGCGAAAGTGTCTCGATCATCAAGCGGATCTTCAAGCTCGAAGACGAGACGGCGCTCGCTACCTACGGCTTTATGCGAACCATTCAGACGGCGGACGGGCTGATCGCGGATAAGACCATTGGAAACGATCTCGACATCTCTCTCAGCCGGATCCGTGACCCCAAGGTCCACTCCCTCACGAGGCAGGAGCAGATCGACAGGATGTACGACTTCTCGCTGCTGCGCGAGATTCTGAAAGAGGAAAAAGGCAAACGTTAAGCGATATGAGAAAAACAGTATGGCGCAGATGAACGATAAGAGTCAGATCCCGGTCTACGGCGCCGAGAGCTTTTACCGTTCGTGGATCGCGCAAGAGGGTATCCCGATTTATGAGGGATTCTACATCGAGGACCTCTCGGCGCTCGAGCTCAGGCCGTGGCGGCGCGTTGGCGGCAAGGGGGCTTACGTCGCTCTCGACGGCATGGCGGGGACCGACGGCGCCTACGTGATCGAGTTGGCCGCAGGCGAAGCCACCCGGCCGCAGCGCCACATCTACGAGGAAGTCGCCTACGTGCTTTCCGGCAGCGGCGAGACGGAAGTCTGGCAAAAAGATAAGCCGAAGCAGAAATTCGCATGGGAAGAAGGGACGCTTTTTTCCGTGCCGCTCAACGCCTGGCACCAATGCATAAACCGGGGCAAGACTCCCGCGCGCCTGGCCGTGGTGACCACAGCCCCGGTGATCCTCGATCTCTACCACAACGCGGATTTCGTCTTTAACAACGACTTCACCTTCAGCGACCGTTATGACAGCCAGGAAGGATACTTCGAGACGCGCCGGCCGTTCCGCTACGAGGGGTTGAAGGACGTGAATCCGGATGAGCTGGTCGCGATCGAGACATCGGTCGTCCGCGATATCCGTAAGCTCGACCTCAAACTCTTTCCTCGCGGTGTCGGCAACTCCTATGCTTTTCTCCAGATGGCCGACAACGCGATCGCGCCGCACATCGCCGCCTGGGAAATCGGTGTTTACAGCAAGGCGCACCGCCACGGACCGGGGTCGATCATCATCATTGTCGAAGGAAAAGGCCATTCTCTCGTATGGGACGGCCATATTCACTATTCCAAAGGAAAGCCGCGCCGTCGCGTCGACTGGCGCGTGGCGAGTATGTTCGTGCCGCCGCTCTACCACTTCCACCAGCACTTCAACACCGGCAGCACGCCCGGGCGCTACGTGGCGATCGCCTGGGTCGGGAGAAAATACCGCGTCGACGGCCTGGGCACCGAAAGTCACGTTCAGCCCGTCACCCACGTGCGCGATGGCGGCAATCAGATCGACTACGAAGACGAAGACCCGCTCGCGCGGCAGATGTTCGAGGAAGAGCTGAAAAAATCCGGCGTCGAGTCGAGAATGCCGCCGGTCAAGTACCGCGACCCTTACGGTTGACTTGAGGAGACAGGATGGCGCTCAGGCGGAAAAAAAAAGTTAGCGATGCCGACCTGGGCCGCGTCGGCGCCGGCACGCCGGCCGGAGAGTGGCTGCGCTGCTATTGGCTGGCGGTGGCGCGCGCCGAAGATCTCAAAGACATTCCGCAAGGCATCCGAATTCTCGGAGAGGATCTCGTGCTGTTTCGCGACGGCGCGGGACGCCTCGGCCTGCTTGGTCTCCACTGCCCGCATCGGGGCACGTCGCTCGAATACGGCGACATCGAAGCTTGCGGTTTGCGCTGCGCCTATCACGGCTGGCTTTTTGACGTCGAGGGGAAGTGCCTCGAACAGCCGGCGGAGCCCAAGGGAAGCGCGTTTCACCGCAAGGTCAGGCATCTCTCGTATCCGGTCAGAGAGCTGGGCGGACTCATCTTCGCATACATGGGACCGGACAAAGACGACCCGCCTCCCCTTCCGAAGTACGCGGCTCTGGTCGGAACCGAGGGACGGCGCCACCTCGAACCGACCCGGTTCAACGACTACAATTGGTTCAACTTCTTCGAGAACGCGCCCGACGTGGCCCACCTGTCGATCCTCCATCGGTACAGCGGCTACGGCAAGCAGGCCTGGGGAAACAATTTTTTCAATTATCACGACATTCCTCCGTTCGAGGCCGTGGAGACGGAATTCGGAATGAAAGCGGTCTCACGCAAACCCGGCCCGAATCCGGACACGGAATATGTCCATGAGCTGGGCGCTTTTCTCCCCGGCATCGTGCATCTCGGGAGCGTCAACAGTCTTGGACGGGAGGAGCCGGATAACGAGCACACCATCTTCCTCACGCCCAATGACAACGACCATTTCATGGTCTTTTCGGTCGATTACTACACGGGTTCCGATCCGGAATTTTTTGAGAAGATCATGATCCGGCGCCACGGGCCGCCGCAAAAAGACGAGCCCAAGCCGTACGATCGGCGAAAATATAAATCGTTTCGGGGCAGCATCGCCATGGAAGACGTCGTGACGCAATCGACGCAAGGGCTCGTGGGCGAGCGCCGGGAGCATCTGGGAAGCTCGGACCGGGGCGTGATCCTGATGCGTCGGATCGTGCGCGACGCCATCCAGTCCGTGCTCGAAGGTAAAAGGCCGAGAGGAGTTCTGTCGCGAGCCGAATCGAACCGAGTGATTGATTTCGACTGTTTCACCGGCGTGAAGCCCAAACGGAGTCCGCTTCGAACTCGATCCGCTGCGAGGTAACAGCTTCAGGAGCGAAGTTCCTTTAGCTATGGCTGCAAAAATCGTCGTCACCGGTGGAAGCGGGAGACTGGGTCAGCATGTGATCCGTGAGCTGCTGGATCACGGCTACGACGTTCTGAACCTGGACCGGGCCGCGCCTTTGACGAAACTCTGTCCGTCGAGGATCGCCGATCTCAGGAGCTACGAAAACATTCACGAGGCGCTCAAGAGCGCGTATGGCATCGTTCATCTGGGCGCCTACCAGGCGCCGGGCCTCGCGCCCGACCCGGAGACCTTCAGCAACAACGTGACCGCCGTCTACAACGTGCTGCATGCCGCGGCGACGCTGGGGATTCGCCGCGCCGTGATCGCCTCAAGCACGGCCGCGTTTGGATTTTTGTACGCGCCGAAGCCGTTCTTGCCGGATTACCTGCCGCTCGATGAAAAACATCCATGCAAGCCGCAGGACCCTTACGGCCTCTCCAAGGTCGTCGGCGAGACGATCGCCGATTCTTTCGCGGCGCTCTACGACATGAGTATCTATAGCCTGCGCTTTCCCGGGATCAATTTTGACCCGGACTTTCACGGCTTTGCCGAGCGGTGGCAAGACCCCGCCGTCAAGCTCGGCCGCTTCTGGAGCTACATCGACGCGCGCGACGCCGCGCGGGCCTGCCGGCTCGCGCTGGAAGCGGCGTTGCGCGGGCATCAGGTTTTATTGGTCGCCGCGCCGACGAGCACGGTGCGAGAATCGACTGATGAGCTGATGCGCCGCTATTTTCCCAGCGTCAAAAAAACGCGCCCGGATCTCAAAGGAAATTGGAGCGGCGTCGATTCCACGAGAGCGCGGGCGCTTCTCGGATTCCAAGCCGGCCACGTCTGGGAAAATTACCCGTCATAATGACACCACTTGCGGCTGATAGTTGAGCCGGCGCCCTCTCGATCAAGAAAAATTAAAGCAACCGCTAAATGGTTTCGACGATACTGGCTGGCGGTCGCCACGGTAGCGGATCTCCACGACATTCCATTAAGAGTGAAAGTCCTGGGGGAAGGCTGGTGCTGTTTCGCGATCTCGCACGCGGATTGGGACTGCTGGGGTTGCATGGCCCGCATCGCGGGACGTCGCTGGCGTCCAGATGCGGCAAGATGGTTTGTTCAAAACGCGCTAGTTTTTCTCGCTCCTCCAAATTAAGACTGTTCTCCCGCTTATTTTATTCCCACAGCGAAATGCCGATAAAGACGGGTAGATACTTTCACTTGATGGCGTAACTTCTTCGGCGAGCCAGTCTATGGGGCTGTAGCTGGTAAGTTAATAAACCCCGCTCTCGGAAATGTTATCCTGGATATATGCAATGAAATGACGGGAGGGGATTCTTGTTATTGTGTGAGCGGGTCTTCGGACCATTACCCGCTATTTTGTTTTAGTGTCGACTAAAACTCGCCCCGGACGAGTTCTGCTTTGAGGATCTTCCCGGTTGGCCCCTTCGGGAGCTCTTTGAGTATTTTCACCTGCCGGGGATATTTGTAGCGCGCGAGCCGCTCCTTGCAGTGCTCGAGCAACTCCTCCGCAGTAATTTTTGCCGCGGGCTTGAGACTCACGAAGGCCGCGACCTCTTCTCCCATATCCTCACTGGATACCCCAATCACCGCCGCCTCCGCAACCGCCGGATGGGAAAGCAAAACCGCTTCGATTTCCTGCGGGAAAATCGAATAACCGCCGCGAAGAATTCTCTCCCGCTTTCTTCCGACAATCCGGACATAGCCCTGCGCAGAAACCTCGGCGAGATCGCCGGTCTTAAACCATCCGTCGACCATCACGGCCCGGGTTTCCTCGGGATCGCCGAGGTACCCCTCCATCACCGCAGGAGATCGGATCAGCAGTTCGCGGCTATTGGCATCGCCGTTTTCATCGAGCCGGATATCGACGCCCGGTACCGGCCTCCCGACGACATCGGGAATGTCGGCCGGGTCGTCGGCCCGGTACGAAATGGGGCGGAACAGCTCCGTCGTGCCGTAGCCGCGCACGATCCGGGTCGATGTTTTTTCACGCCACTCCATCGCCAACCCCCACGGGCAGGGCGCCGCGCCGGAGACCGCGAGACGCAGGCTGGAAAAGTCGGCCGCCGAAAGCGCGGGAGAGTTGAGCAAGCGTCGAAAGATCGTAGGGACGGCGGGCAAGACCGTCACGCGATCTCTGCGGATCGCATCGAACACGGCCTCAGGGCTGAAGCGCTCGACCAGACTAATCGTGGCGCCCGATAAAAGCGGCGCGAGAAGCCCGCCGTTGAGCCCGAGGGAATGGGCCAAGGGGACCGCTACCAAAACCCGATCGTCAGGCGTAAGAGCCATGACCGGCTCCGCCCAAGATCGGTTGGCAAAGGTCAGCGCGTTGTGGCTGAAAACCGATCCCTTTGGCCGCCCGGTGCTTCCCGAAGTGTAGAGAATCAACGCAGGCGCAGCGGCATGACCCGGCGTCTCCCACGCACCGGGCTGAGCGTTGACCTCGTTCACGATCAGTTTGGGTCTGAGATCCTCGGTGGACGCTTCGAGATCCCCTCTATTGAGGAGCGGATTCAACGGCGCCGCCGTGGCGTCGAGCTTGAGGACCGCCAAAAAGGCAATGACAAACTCCGGCCGGTTTGGGATCACGATCGCAACCCGGTCTCCCGGCCTCACGCCTTGCCGTGAAAGATCGCCGGCAAAACCCGATGCCCGGCGGTCGAGCTCCGACCATGTCAGGCTCCCGCTGTCCCAAACGAGCGCCGCCTTTGCCGCGAACCGGCGGGCGTTGGATTCGATGTGACGGACAAAATTTTCCTGCACGAGCTTACGAGAGGAAGTCTTTGAGGTTGAGTCGCTGCCAGACTTCTTTCGGGATGCGATGGCGAGGGGTGTAGGCTTCGAGGGAAGGTTTGGCTGTGGCGTCCACTCCCCATTTGGCCGTGTAGCCGTCCTCCTTGGCCGAAGGATCGAGGTCCGAGCCTCTGGCGTTGGAGATGATCAGGATGTCGCGGTCCGGCTGGCAGCGCGTGGCCATCGCCCAACTGACCTGCCGCTCGTTGAAGACGTCCACATCATGATCGACGACGACCACCCGCTTCATGTAAAGATCGGCGCCGAACACGGCCATGATGGCGTTTTTCGCCTGGCCGGGAACGCGCTGTTCGATGGAAACGTAACAGGTGAAAGGCGCCGGCACGCGCACGGTCTTGACCGATGGCACCATGGCGCGGACGGCGCGGTAAATATTGGCTTCGATCGGCGTCGTGGAAAGCATCATGTGATCGAGATGGCCGACGCAGATGTCCTGAAACAGAGCGTCCTTGCGGTGAGTGACAGCGCGCACTTTGACCACTTGCCGCTGTCTTTCCCCGAGGCTATAGCCGGTAAACTCGCCGAAGGGTCCCTCCGCCGTCCGCTCGTGCGGCAAAATTTCCGCTTCGAGAACGATTTCGGCCTGAGCCGGAGCCAAGAGATTCGAAGTCTCGCACTGGACCAGCTCCAGCGGCTCACCCAAGAGCGCTCCCATGATGGCGCGCTCGTCTTCATCGATGGAGCCGATGGCGAGCGCGCCGAGAGCGATGGCGGGATGGACTCCGATGGCGAAGGCTACAGGCAAGGATTCTCCCCGCGCCTCGGCGAGGCGGTAAAACTCCCATAGGTGCTTCGCCAAAGTAAGATGGATGGAGGCGGTATCGCGACCTTTAATCATGAGCCTGTTGTAGGCACAGTTCCAAGTAGGGCCGTCCGGATCCTTGGCAAAGGAAATAGCGGCTGTGATGTATGCTCCAGCGTCGCCCTCATGGTGGATGATCTGGGGAAGGTCGTAAAGATTGACCTTTCCACCGGTAAGAATAACCTCTTTTACCGACGCCTTTGGGACGATCTTTGGCGCGATGGGCTTTTCCATGGCCCGGAGATAGGCTTTTTGCATACCCTCAGGCGCCGTGTTCATTGCCAAAGCTAGCCTCGATCGGCTGGCGTGAAGGTTCGTGAGCACCGGGAACTTGCTTCCCTTTACTTTTTCGAAAAGCAGGACCGGCCGCCGCTTCATCTCCTGCTCGAGCTTCACCGTGATCGCGGTGATTTCGTAGGCGGGATCGACCTCGCGGGAGACGACCTGGAAATCCTCTGGATGATCGCGCTTGATCAGATCCAGGTACGTTCGAAGGTCTTGAAGCATGACGGATGCTACTCCACGATTTTGGGGCTTTCCTCGTCGAAAAAGCGCCGGCTGCAATAGGGACAGAGAAGCTGGATTTTCTTATGCCTGAGGTCCTGCCAGTGACAGTAAAATTCGCCTTGACAATGAGGGCACGTCACCCAGAAAATTTTCGCCATCGCTTTTCGCCTTCACAGCCGCGGCAGCCGGTCGAGCACGGCGCGGGAAACAAAATCCTCGAGCCTGGTCTTCTCCAGCGCGGCTTTTGGAACTTCGACGCGCGCCGCGAACGGCCTCTGGAGCGGCCGCGTGGCGTCGATGATCATCTTGGCGGTCATGATGTTATCGGTCTGCGAAGGATCGAGTGTGTTTCCTTTGACGTTTTTGATGACGTCGACGTCCTGGTCGGCCTGGACGCGCGTCGCGACCGCCCACATCACCTCTTCCTCGTCGTAAATATCGATGTCCGCGTCCACCACGACAACGTGCTTCACAAAATCGCAGCCGCCAAGCGCAGCCAGCGCCGCCTGCTTGGTCTCGCCATCTACTTTTTTGTCGATGGAAATATAGCAGTTGAACCGGCAGCAGCCGGAGAGCGGGAAATGGACCGCCTTGGTCGTCGGCACGACGCCGCGGATCAGATTAAAAAGGCTTCCCTCCTTGGGTATTCCGCCGAGGACCCAGGTGTCCCGGTGGCCGGTGAAGATGTGTTGAAAAACGGCATCGCTTCGATGCGTGACGGCCGTGACTTCGATGACGTTGCGCAGCCGCTGCGGGCCGTAATAGCCGGTGAACTCGCCGAAAGGACCTTCCACTTCTTTGACGCCGGGAAGAACATGACCCTCGATGATGATCTCGGCGTCCGCGGGCACCATGAAATCTTCGCCCCAGGTCTCCGAGCCGGTGAGTCGGAGCGGCGCTCCCATGATGGCGCCGATGCGCGCGTAGTCGTCGACGCCAAAAGGAGAGACGTTCAACGCGCCGAGATAAAAAGCCGGATGATGGCTCACCACGATGGCGACGGGCGTCGGGCGTTTTCTCTCCTCGTTCTTGCGGTGGATCTGCCAGTTGTGCCGCGGCGACATGTGAAGGCCGAGCTTCCTCTCACCCTTTATCATCGTGCGCAGGAAGGCGGCGTTGTAGAAGCCGCCATCGGGATCCTTCATGACGGGCGTCATGTCGATGTAGGGCGCCGGGTCCATCGCATGATGGCGTACTACGGGAAAGTCGTAAAGATCCGCCTCGCTCCCCTGCTTGACGATCTCCTTGACCGGAGCGGCGCGCCGGGAGACCCTAACCGGCGGAAGCAGCAGTTCCTCGCGCCGCGCGTATTCGAGACTCAACGGAAGCCGCTCTTCGCGCGGCTCCATTCCGAGCGCCAGCGCGCAGCGCGCTCGCGTAGCGAAGAGATTGCTCAACAGCGGAAAAGAGGATGGCTCGCCTTTGAGATTCAGCGGCCTTTCGAACAGCAGGGCAGGAAAATTTTTTTCGTTTTCGAGATGCTGCAGGAGAGCCGTAACCTCGAACTCCGCCGGCGCGACCGCTCGGTCCACGTGAAGCAGATCATCGGGCAGCCGCAGCTTCAACAGTTCGAGGAAATCCTTCAGGCTCTTTTTTTCGCCGTCCGCTTGCGGCGAGGTGCCGGTAATCGATGGGAGCCCGGCTACGGCGGTTTTTCTCGGCACCGATTTCATCAATCACCCGTGTATCGCTTCAACAGCTCCGATTTGAGAACCTTTCCCATCTCTCCTCTGGGCAGCTCGTTCAGGATCGTGACTTTCCGGGGATACTTATAATGGGTCAGGCGCTCCTTGCAATAGGCAATGATCTCTTCTTCGGTTGCCTCAGCCGAGGCTTTCAAAGTGATAAAGGCCGCAATCTCTTCGCCCAGGTCGGCATCGAGGACCCCGGCGACAACGGCCTCGGCGACCGCCGGATGAGATATGAGAACCGCTTCCACCTCTTGAGGGAAGACGGAATAGCCGCCGCGGAGAATTCTATCCCGCTTTCGCCCGACGAGCCGAACGAACCCGCCCGGCAACACGGCGCCGAGATCGCCGGACCGGTACCAGCCATCGCTCAGGACTTCTCGCGTCTCGTCCGGATGGTCGAGATAGCCGTCCATGGCCGAGGGAGACTTGATCCACAATTCGCCCACTTCGCCGTCCGGCAACGGCCTCCCCTCTTCATCGACCACTTTTATCTCGACGCCGGGCATGAGCCTGCCCGCGGCGCCGGGCAACTCGTCAACGTCTTCGGCGGTGTAGGAGATCGTCCGCGGCACTTCGGTTGCGCCATAGCCGCACAGGATCTTGACGCCGGTATTCTCGTGCCAGTCACCGCAGAGCGCGGGCGAACACGGCGCGGCCCCGGAAGTCGCGACGCGAAGGCTCGAGAGATCAGAGTTAAAAAACAGAGGAGAAGCGAGCAGCCGGCGAAACATCGTCGCGACGCCGGGAAAAATCGTCACGCGATGTTTCTTGATCGCCGCAAAAACGGCCTCGGGGGTGAAGTGCTCGAGTAACACCGCCGTTCCGCCGAAGAGGAGCGGCGCAAGCAGCCCGGCGTACATTCCGTAGTTGTGGGAGTAGGGCAGAACCCCCAGGACCACGTCCTCATCGCTCAGGTCCATGACCACTTTCCCCCACAGCCGAGTGCCGAACAGCACGGCTTCGTGGCTGAAGACGGCGCCTTTGGGCCGTCCGGTACTTCCGGAGGTGTACACAATAACCGCCGGTACGGTCGCATGCGTAGGCGTGACCCACGAGCCTTCCTCGATCTGCACGTCGTCGATGACACACTTCGGCCGGAGATCGGCAAGCAGCTCGCCAAGCTCTTCTCTTCTAAGTTCCGGACTCAGCGGGGCTGCCGTGGCGCCGACTTTAAGCGCGCCCAATAAAGCGACGACGAAGCTCCAACGGTTTGGAATCAGGATGGCGACCCGGTCACCGGGTCCAACCGATTGCTTAGCGAGATGTCGAGCGAATCCGGAGGCGCGCCGCTCGAGCTCGCTCCAGGTGAGAGCGCCGTCGTCCCAAACCAGCGCAGCCTTTTCGCCGAGACGGTGCGCGTTGGTCTCCAGGAAATGGGCGAAATTTTCTTCCATGGCCCCACCCTCCCGATGTTTCTCGGAGCCTCAGCCGCCGGCGGGTTCCAAACCGGTCAAGCGCGCCAGGGCCCGCCTCACGTAGACTTTCACCATGCGCTTCCGATACCAGTAATCGAGATCGGCATTGTCCAGCGGGTGAGATATTTTCGCCGCCGCATCGGCGACGGTTTCGATCAACTCCTTGGTGATCTTTTTACCTTGAAGCGATGTCATCGCTTCGGGGACGACCTTCGGCGCCGACGCCACCGCGGTCAGCACGACTCCCGCGCGGCGGCACTCACCCTGTTTATCGAGTTCCATGGTGGCGGCCACTCCCAAGATTGGAAAGTCGAATGAGCCGCGGCGGCGCAGTTTCAAATAGACGTTGCTCAGAGTCAACGCTTCTTTGGGAATGAGCAATCCTTTCAGCACTTCGTCTTGAGCCTTGGCCGAGTAGTTGATGCCGTCGTCGCGGTATAACTCTTCGAGCTTGACTCGTCGCTCGCCCTGTTTGCTTACCAGCACAGCCACCGCCCCCAGACTCACTAGCACCGGCGCGGTGTCCGATGACGCGATGGCCAGGCACTTCTCGCTGCCGGGCGCTACCAAACAGATCTGGCCGTCCTTTTTCATGCAGAAGCCGACAGCTTGGCGCCAGAAGAAAGTTTGATCATAGTAGTTGCAGCGCGTATCGACGAGGACGTTGCCGCCGATGGTGCCCATGTTGCGCAGTTGCGGCGTGGACACCGATTCCGCCGCATGCGTGAGAGCGGGTAAGCGCTTCGCGATCACGCGATGGCGCGAAACCGCCGTCAGGCTTTCGCCGGCGCCGATCCAAAGGCCGTCTTTGGTCTGACGAATTCCCTTAAGCTCGCGCAAGCCTCTCAGCGACACCAAATGGCGCGGCGTAAACTGTCCCCGCTTCATCTTCGGATAGACATCCGTGCCGCCCGCCACCGCCATGGCGTCGGGCCCCAGCTCCGCCAGCGCCTTGGTCGCTTCTCTCAAGGAGCGCGGCCTGACGTAATTAAATTCCGGCAGTCGCAACATGATTTAACTCTTTTGCTCCACTTGCACACCCTGGCCCGGCTGCCACTTAAGCGGCGCGGGAAAATCAAACTTTGGAATCGACACGGCTTTCAACCGTCCCTCGAGCGCTCGCAATATTTTGTCCGGCGTAATCGGAACCTCGTGGATCCTCACTCCGATCGCATCGTACACGGCATTCGAAACCGCGGGGACCACGGGTAACAGCGGTCCCTGTCCCGCCTCTTTCGCCCCGTAGGGTCCTTCCGGGTCGATGGTTTCAACCAGAATCGTTTCGATCTCCGGTGTCTCCAGCGTGGTCGGGCTCTTGTATTCCAGGATGGAAGGAATTTTATGCAGGCCGTTCTTGCGGAAGATCTGCTCTTCCATCAAGGCCTCGCCCAATGCCATGTAGACGCTGCCTTCGGTCTGGCCCTCGACGAGCAACGGATTGAACGCCCGGCCGCAATCGTGGGCGATCCAGACCTTGTCGATCTTGATCTCCCCGGTCTCGCTGTCGCAGTGAAGCTCGACGATGGATGTCGAAAAGGTGTACGCCGGCGTCGGCCCGACGCCGGAACCTTTGAACTCCCGGGGGTTCTTGGGCGGCCAATAACTGCCGGTCGCGCCCAGCGTGCCGTGTTTTCCCTCCGCCTTGACCACGCACTCGGCGAAGCTTATGCCGCGCGTCGGCAAGCTTGCGCTGCGAACCTGCCCGTCGGCGAACTCGAGATCGTCGGCGGGGACCTCGAGCGCTTCGCTCGCCGCTTCGAGCAGCATCAGTTTGAGTTTGCCGCAAGCCTGAATAGTAGCGTTGCCCGTCATAATGGTAACCCGGCTGGAATAACTGCCGAGATCCACCGGGGTGAGATCCGTATCGGCGGTGACGACACGGATGTCGGCGGGATCTATGCCGAACTCTTCAGCGATCGCGTAGACAAGAATCGAATCCGATCCCTGGCCAATATCGGTGGAGCCGCAGAATACCGTGACGCCGCCGCTGCGGTCGAGCTTGATCTGCACGCCCGAGTGCGGCATGTCGTTCCGATAAATCGGCAAACCCGCGCCGGTGATATAAGCGCTGGCGGCGAAGCCGATACCGTGGCCGAAGGGCAGCTTGCGAAACTTCTTCTTCCACTCCGCCCGCTCGGCGACCTTCTCGATGCATTCGCGCAGACCGCAGCTGCTGATCTGGAGACCGTTGATGGTCACCGAATTGGCCTCGACGAGCTGCTTGAGCCTCAGATCGAGGGGATCGATGCCGAGCTTCTCGGCGATCTCATCCATCTGAATTTCCTCGGCGAAGCGCGGCTGGGGCGTGCCGTGGCCGCGCTTGGGCCCGCACGGCGGTTTGTTGGTAAAAACGCGCACGCCCTCGAATTTGTACGCGGGCACTTTATAGGTCACGGTTTGCAGCGCGCCGGTATAGTAAACGGACGCCAATCCGTAGCTGCTGTAGCCGCCGCCGTCGAGAAAAGTCTTATACTGCATCGCCTGGATCGTGCCGTCGCTTTTCACGCCGGTTTTCGCCCACATCTTGACAGGATGTCTGCCGCGATGGACATAGAAGCATTCCTCGCGCGAGAGGGTGAATTTCACCGGCCTTCTCGTAATCATCGACAGCTTCGCGGCGCAGATCTCGTGCGAAAAGGGATCGCTCTTGCCGCCAAAGCCGCCGCCGACGGGCGTCGCGATCACGCGGATGCGGCTGGCCGGAAGCTTGAGCACCTTGGCCAGGGCGCGATGCAGATAGTGCGGCGTCTGGGTCGAGGACCAGAGCGTGAGCTTATCGTCCGGGCCGTAAGAACCGACCGCGCAGTACTGCTCCATCGGCAAGTGAGTATTGCCCTGATAAAAGAAGGTTCCCTCAAAAATATGATCCGAGCGCGCGAAGCCGCCTTCGATGTCGCCGAATTCGAGCGACACCGCTTTTTGCACGTTGGCGCGCCGGTTCCAGGTGTGGATCCGCTGACTCTCTTCCGTTGAAGCCAATGCTTCTTCGATGGAAAGGATCGGCTTCAGAACTTCATATTCGACGTCGATGGTGCCCAGCGCCTTTTCCGCCAAGCTCTCGCTTATCGCCGCCACCGCCGCCACGGGATCGCCGGCATAGCGAACCTTATCGACCGCGAGCGCCTCTTCGTCTTCGGTGGAAGGCATGATGCCGAACTTTTGCGGCAAGTCTTCGCCGGTGATCACGGCGTACACGCCGTCGAGCGTGAGCGCCCGCGCGGCGTTCACGCCGAGTACGCGCGCATGGGGATGAGGGCTGCGCAACAGTTTAGCGTAGATCATCCGCGGCAGATTAAGATCGTCCGCGTACACCGTTTCGCCGGCGCACTTCGCCATAGCATCGACTTTGCGCAGCGGTTTGCCGATCACCGACAGGCTCTTTTTTCTCGTCATGCGATTTCCTTTGCGGCGAGCTCGACGGCCTGGAGGATTTTCGTATAGCCCGTGCAGCGGCAGAGATTTCCCGACAAGGCCTGGCGGATCTCCTCCCGCGTCGGATGCGGATTCTCGTCCAGCAGTGCCTTGGCGGTGAGCAAGATTCCAGGGATGCAGTAACCGCATTGGGCCGCGCCGAGATCGGCGAAAGCTTTCTGCAACGGATGGGGCTTGCCGTTCTGGGACATTCCCTCCACCGTGACGATCTCGGCATTCTCTGCTTCAACCCCCAGCATCAAACAGGAAAGCACCGGCTCGCCGTTGACGAGCACGGTGCAGGTGCCGCACTCACCCAGCTCGCAGCCGTGCTTGGTGCCGTTCAGCCCGAGATCTTCGCGCAGCACTTCCAGAAGCGTCTTGCTGGTCTCGAACGCGACCTCTTTGGTCTCGCCGTTCACTCGCAGTCGCAGTAGTCGCTTCATACTTTAAAAAACCTTCTTGCTTTAAGCTCAAAGCGCGGCAGCGTGCCCGGAGCGACCACCTCCACCTCGGGCCGCAGCCCGAGGCGGTCGCGGAACCTGCGAGCCACTTTCTCGTCGAGGGATGGGATCGCGGCGCAATCCGCCCTGGGCTCCAGCGTCAGCTTCAACTCGCGCATCTCGCCGCGCGCGAAAGTCTCAACTTTGAACTCCTCGATTTCGGGGAACTCCCGCATGATGTTCTCGACTGCGCTGGGAAAGATATTGACGCCACGCACGATCAGCATATCATCCACGCGCCCCAGAACTCCACCATCCAGACGCAAAAGGGGCCGGCCGCAGGGACAGGGCCGATAACTCGGCTGAACCAAGTCTCCCGTGCGATAACGGATCACCGGGCTGCAGATCCGTCCGAGATTGGTCATGATCAACTCGCCCCTATCTCCCTCTTTTACCGGTTCCCCGCTTTTCGGGTCGATCACCTCCGCGATGAATTCACGCTCGTTGACGTGGACGCCGCCGGCGTGAGTCAGGCATTCGAAGCCCCATGCGCCTACTTCGGTCGCGCCCGGATGATCGAAGCACTGCGCGCCCCAGGCCTCTTCGATGCTCTTCTTCGTGCTCGGGATGCTCGCGCCGGGCTCGCCGGCGTGGATCGTGATCCGCACGTGCGATCCTTTCGCCAGATCGATTCCCGCCTTTCTCGCCTCAGCGGCCATGTGCAGCGCGTAAGTAGGCGTGCACACCACCACGGTGGCCCGATAGTCCAAGATGGCATTGATTCGCTGAATGGTCGATTGCCCGCCGCCCGAGATCGCCAGCGCGCCGACCTTTCGCGCCCCTTCCCAGCCGGACCAAAATCCAATGAAGGGTCCGAAGGAAAATGCGAAGTAGACGCGATCGCCCGAGTGAACGCCCGCCGCTCGAAAGATCGCCTCCCAGCACTCCGCCCACCACTGCCAGGACTCCTCGGTGTCGAGCCAGTACAGCGGCTTTCCCGTGGTGCCGGAGGTCTGGTGGATGCGGATGTAGCGCTCCAGCGGAAACGTAAGGTTGCTGCCGTAGGGTGGGTGAGCCGACTGGTCCTGGGCGAGCTCGCTCTTCGTCGTGAAAGGAAATTTCTTGAATTCTTCCAACGACCCGACGTTGGAGAAGCCGTTGCTGAGCAGCTTTTGCCGGTAAAATTCGTTCGTCGCAAGCACGGCCGCAAGCATCCAGCCGAGTTTCTCGAGCTGATGCACCGCAATCGATTCTCCGCTCGTCAAAGCCGTCATGAAAGTTCTAACTCCCGACGCACACCGGATCCCCGACCGGCTTAGCCAGCGATTCCAGACCGCCCGCCGTGGCGATGAAAGGCTGGGAAATCAGCGCGCTGCCGCACTCGCTGCCGTGCAGACAGACACGCAGCGTGAGCGCCATTCCCGGTTTGATTGCGACTCTTCCGTTCTTTCCCAACAGAGGCTCTTCCGTCAGCTCCAATCCAATGCCGTTTCCCAAGCCGTAGGCGAGCGCCGATGCGCGGGCCGAAGACGAGGGAATCTCTTTCAACAGGTCGCCCGGTTGAGCGAAGCCGCCTGCCGCGAGCTGGCGAAAAAT
>JBGQBP010000058.1:0-16319 GCA_041494945.1 Binatia bacterium
CCGATCAAGTCTCCCATCGTGATCAGAATGAAGAGATGCTCCATGCTGGCGCGCGTGCGCACCGCGTGGCGGGTCATCTCGTGGGAGGACATCCCGTAGACGATGTCCTTGAAGACCTGAAAGAATCCACCCTTCTTGGGTTTGTTTTCATCGCTCATTTTATTGTTTCCTTTTTCCTTTTGCCTTAATTTCAAACTCCGTGCAGATCGAATTCCTCCCGCTCCCAAAATTCTTTTCGCCGCGCCATCTGCCGCTTCCATTGCACGATTTCCGGCGCGACATACGGCAGCAGCCGCAACGAATAAACGGGAGGCATGACCGGGACGCCGATCAAATCGCCCAGGGTCACGATCATGAAAATCGATTCCAGCTCGCGCCGCGCTTCCAGAGCATGGCGGGCGAATTCATAACCCGTCATGCCATAGATGAAATTTCTGAGCGCTTGCATCGTGGCCGTCATCTTCCTTTTACCCGCGCGCCGGCGCGGTCCCGGCCGCGCGCTCGGGCCGCCGCGAATATTTCAGGAACGCGCGCAGGCCGTCCACGCCGATAATAAGCGCCGCCGCGACGAGAAGCAGCGCGACCAAAACCATCAGCCCCGAGCCGATGACGGGGACCGTCCTTCCGGCGGCGAGGTTCGGCACGTAGACGTTGAAATAAAGATTGTACGCCGTGACGAGAATGGACGCGACGGTCGTGAGATACATGAAAATCGTCGGCAGACCGGCGAAGAGCCAGCTCTTCCCCTGCGAGACGAGCCAGATCGTCACCAGCAGCAACGAGAGCGCCGCCATGAGTTGATTGGCGCCGCCGAAGAGCTGCCAGAGATAGATCCACGTCCCCGTCATCACCAGCAAAATCGCGAGCACGACCGAGATGAATGACGCCAGATGCTGGTTGCGCAACGGCGGCAGGACTTCGCCGAGCCATTCGGTCAGCGTGACCCGCATCACGCGAAAGATGAGCTGGGTGACGACCAGCACGATGACGATAAACGCGGCGAACGCGAGCGAGACCGCGTTTTCGATGGGCATGCCCCACACGCTGATGAACCCGCCGAGTCCGTTGGCGAAGGTCGCGACCGGCGCTCCCTTGGCGCCGACGGTCACGGCCAGCAGCGCGAGCAGGCCCAACAGAAACTCGGCGAACATCGCGCCCGCGCCGACGGGGAGCATGTCGGCTTCGTTTTCAATCTGGCGCGCCGTTCCCACGGAGCCGAACAAAGAGTGCCAGCCCGAAATCGCGCCGCACGCAATCGTCACGAATAGCATCGGCCAGAGCGGCATGACGCCGGCGGGTCCCAATTGCGGGTTCCAGCCTTTGAACGCGGGGATCTGAAACTGCGCCACTTCCGGCTTGATGAAAGTACCCAGCGCCGCGCCGAGCAGGCCGAGAATCATCGAGACGGCCGTGATCCAAAATCCCACGTAAACCACCGGCTGCGCCATACGCCAGATCGGCAGCACCGAGCCGGCGTAGCAAAAAGCGCAGATCGCGATCGCCCAGAAAAGCAGGCTCGGCATTATTGTCGCTTCGGCGCCCTTGAAACCTGCGAGCGTCGGATCGAAATAGGTAACGATGGGCGCGCCGCCGGTCATTGAGTTGAAGAATTCGTTAAGGCCTCTGAAGACACCTTCCGTCGAAGGGCCGGCGAGAATGGCCGCAAAAACGACTCCAACCGTCAACACCGTCGCCGGCAAGAGCCCCACGCGCCAGCGATAAAGCATTTGCCCCAACAACAGTCCCATGACGACCAGGAGAATCATTCCCAGATGGGTTTTGGGTTCGGCATCCATGGTCTGCGCCATGATGCCGACGAACGCACCGGCGATCAGCAGCAGATAGAAAAAGATGAAGAGAAAGAGAATGGTCCGCGTGCGCGGCGAGATGAGATGATGCGCCACGGCGGAGAGGCTGTTTCCTTCGTTGCGCACGGAGAGAACCAGCGCGCCATAGTCGCTCGCCCATCCCATGAACGAAACGCCCACAACGAGCCAGATAAAAGCCGGCAGCCATCCCCAGAGACTGGCGGCCACGATCGCGCCGACGATCGGTCCGGCGGCGGCGATCGACTTGAAGTGATAGCCGAATAGAATATTGCGATTGGTCGGCATGAAATCGACGCCGTCCATGTAGAGCGTCGCGGGCGTGGCGCGCTTGGGGTCCGACTGGATGACGTTGCGGTCGATCCGGCGCGCGTAGCGCGTGTAGGCCAGGTAAACCGTCGCCGCGCCGATGAGCACGGCAATCAGGGCGTTCATGATTCAGCTCCTCTCACCACGACGACCGTTGACTGATTTCAGCCGGATCATATACTTTCGCTAAAATCGCGGCAAGTATAGTTCGAGCTATGAGAAGAACGATCATGGACGATAAAAAATGGTTGAGTCTGAACGATGACGCGTTGGAAAAACTGCTCATCGAGCGCTGGGTTTTCCGCGGAGTGCTGCTCGTGCTTATGCTGGCCGCCGCGATTCTTACAACCTACCTCGGCATGGAAGGGCTCCATACGCGCGTGGAGCGGGTGAGCGTGGCTCTGCTGGTCTGCGTTACCGTCGGCGCCGGCGCCGCCGTGTTCGCGATGCGAAATACCGATATCCGCATCCACCGGGAGCTTCGGCGGCGCCGCTCCTAAGCGCTCTGCTATCGAGCGAAGCAGACTGAAGACGCGGCAAAATTATTTCTTCGCTTCCACGCGCCAGAAGTAGAGCGTGTGGTCCCACCCCGAGGAGTCCTTGATGTTCTCGGTCTTGACCGCCTTCCAGTCGCCCATGTCGAAGTCGTGAGAAACCACGCGCGAGCCCGGCTTCATCTGGCTCCAGATGTTCGGCCTCAACATCAAATTGACTTCGGGGAGGAGATACATCGTCACCACGGAAGCCCCGGACAGATCGACCGTGCGTATGTCCTGCTGCTTGATCTCGACCAGCTTTTCCACGCCGGCTTTTTTGATATTCTCGTGCGATTCCTTGATCCGCTGCGGATCGATCTCATAGCCGATCGCCTTGACGCCGTATTTCTTAGCCGCGGTGACGACGATTCTGCCGTCGCCGGAACCCAGGTCGTAAACCACGTCGCCTTTCTTGACTTGCGCCAGCTCGAGCATCCGATCGACCACTTCCTGCGGCGTGGGCACATACGGAACGATTTTTTTGTCTAGGTCGTCTTGAGCCTGGGCGACGGAGCCGGCGCCGACGCTTCCCCACCAACCCGAGACGAAACCGCTCCCAGCCGCCAGGAACACGAACAATGCAAGCCACAATAGCCGCCCTTTCGTTCTCATGCTGTCACCCTCCTTGAGTTTTTCATCGCAAACGTTGGGAAAATTATAGGATAGATTTCCATGTGTCAAGCCACCTCGTCTATTCCGCCCCATCGAAGCGGGGCCGGCGCGCCATTTCCTCTATGAGATCCTTGTACCGTTCTCGGATGATCTGGCGGCGCAGCTTGAGCGTCGGCGTCAGCTCCGCCCTTTCGATGGAAAAGTTATGCGGGACAACGCGGAAGTTTCGGACCGCCTCGAAGGCGGAGAGCTGTTTATTTTTCTCCCTGATTTTCTCCTTGATCAAAGCCGTCACCCGCGGATGAGAAGCCATCTCCTCCGGGCTATGAAATTCCAGTCCTTCCCGTTTGGCCCAGTCCTGGAGTTGCTCGCGGTTGAGCGTGACCAGCGCGGCCAGATGCCTCTCGCCGTCCCCCAGCACCATGGCCTGATCGATCAGCGGGTCCGTTTGAAGAAGATTTTCAACCATCTGCGGCGCGATCTTTTTACCGCCGGAAGTCACGATGATATCCTTTTTCCGGTCGGTGATGCGCAGGAATCCGTCGCCGTCGATCTCGCCGATGTCCCCTGTATGCAGCCAGCCTTCAGCGTCGAGCGCTTCCCGCGTGCTTTCGGGGTCGCGATAATAGCCTTTCATGATATTCGGCCCGCGCAGCAAAATCTCGCCGTCCTCCTCGGTGCGGCACTCGACGCCCGGAAGCGGCAATCCCACCGTGCCGAACTTGTACTTCCCGGGCCGGTTTACGTGAGACACCGTTGAGGTCTCGGTCAGCCCGTAGCCTTCGATAATCAATACGCCGACCGAGTGGAAAAATTTTGCGATCTCCGGCGGCAAGGCAGCGCCCCCGGAAATCGCCAGCCGTAACCTGCCGCCAAAGCCCGCCTGAATGTGAGAAAAAACCAGGCGGTGCGCGAGACGATGCGCCGCGCGCAAGCGCATGCCGATCTTCTTCCCCTCGGTTTGATGCAGACTCCAGCGCGCGCCCACGGACAGCGCCCAGCGAAAAATGCTCCCGCGAAAGCGGCCTCCCGATTCGGCCCTCGACCGCACCCGCTCGTAGGCATTTTCATAAACCCGCGGGACCGAAACCAAAATCGTCGGCTCGACGGCGAGCAGGTCCTTGCCGATCGTCTCCAGCGAACGCACGAAGCCGCAGGTGAATCCCCTGGCAACCGCCAGGAAATGTTCCAGACGGCCCAGCGAATGGGCCAGGGGTAATAAAAATAAGTTGACCTCCTGCTCATCCCACGCGATCGCCGCCGACACGGCCTCGAGCATGAACAAGTAGTGACGGTGAGTGGTGAGGACGCCTTTGGGCGCGCCGGTGGTGCCGGAGGTATAAATGATCGTGAGATCGTCCTCCGGGCGGAGCGATGCGGCGGTTTTCTCGAAGAGGTCGCCGTGGCTTCGATCGTAGTCCCTGCCGCGCCCCTGAAGCTCGGCCAGTGAAATCAACGGGACGGGCAGCGTAGCAGCGCGCGCTGCGACGCCATCCTCGATCGAGACGATTTGCCGCAACGAGCCCGGCGACGCGCCGGACGACTCGAGCTTCTTCAGTCGCTCGATGGAGTCGATGACCAAGACCGTGGCGCCGGAATGGCCGAGGATGTGGGCGAGCTGCGCGGTCGTGCTGGAGGAATAAACCGGCACGGTCAACGCGCCGATGCAGATATTAGCCCAATCGATACAACACCACTCGAACCGATTGGCCGAGAAAACGGCGACTCGATCTGCCTTGCCGACGCCGAGCGAGAGCAGGCCGAGGGCGATCTCACGAGTGCGAGTGCGCGCCGCGCGCCACGTGACGCTCTGCCACGTTCCCTCGCTGACGAAGCGATAGAGGACCCGGTCGCCGTAACGATCGGCTTGAGCGAGAAACATTTGGGCTAAGCTTTGATATTGCACAGCGATAAATTAACGTAGCTTGCACTCTGAATAAAGAGGTTTCTTGAAACCGCCGGTTGTTTCTGCCATTAGTGAACCGTGAAACTCGTCGGTTTAACCGGCGGGATCGCCTCCGGAAAAAGCACCGTCGCCACCATGCTGCGCGAGCTGGGCGCGAAAATCATCAACGCGGACGATCTCGCCCGCGCGATCGTCCAGCCGGGCAAAGAAGCGTGGAAAGAGATCGTCGCTGCTTTCGGAACGGAGGTGCTCCGCCCGGATCGCGCCATCGACCGTGAAAAGTTGAGAACGACCATCTTCCAGGATGCCACGGCAAGGAAGCGGCTCGACTCGATCACTCATCCGCGCATTCGCGCGCTGGCGCAGGCGCGAGCGCAAGAGCTCGCGGCCAAGGGATCGGCGATCGTCATCTACGAGGCGCCGCTGCTTTTTGAAAAAGAAGCGCATTTGTGGCTTCGGCCGGTGATCCTGGTCGCCTGCGACGACTTCCTTCAACGGCGCAGACTCAAGGCCAGGGACCGGCTCAACGACGCGGAGATAGAACAGCACATCAAAGCTCAAATGCCGCTCAGCGAAAAAAGGGCTCTCGCTGATTTCGTCATCGAAAACAACGGCGACCTGGAGGACCTCAAAAAACAAGTGAAAGAAGTGTGGACAAAGCTAGCGAACAGCACGCAGTAGGCAGCCGGAAGAAAACGAATTCACTGCCGCATTCCGCCTGGCGCTTACAGCCTACTTGATCCTTTCCAGATAAGTTCCTTCCGACGGATCGACCCGCACTTTGTCTCCCACCTGAATGAACGGCGGGACCTGAACGGTAACGCCGGTCTCCAGCTTGGCCGGCTTATACGACGCGCTGGCGGTGGCGCCCTTGAAACTGGGCTCGGTCTCCACCACCTCGAGCTCCACGGTGGACGGCAAATTGATTCCTACGGGTTTCCCCTCGTAGAATTGGATCTCGACGACCTGATTGGGAAGCAGGTACTGGAGGATATCGCCCATTTCCTCGGCCGGCAGCGAGGTCTGCTCGTAGTTTTGAGTGTCCATGAATGTATGAAGATCGCCTTCGGCGTAGAGGTATTGCATGGCGCGGCTATCCAGCATGGCCTGCTCCAGCCGATCTTCCGAGCGAAACTTCTTCTCCGTGCCGATGCCGGTCTTGAGATTCTTCATTTTGGTCTGCATGAAGCCGCGCTTGTTCCCCGGCGTCAGATGGTGAATCGCCGTCACCCGGAACAAGTCGTTCTCGTAAAGAATAATCATACCGGGTCTGAGTTGCGTTGCTTGGATCATGGTTCTAGTCCTCTCCTGGACTAACAAGTTATTGCGAATATTCAAGTTCCTGTGGCCGATCAAAAAGGTCCCAGATGCGAGGCGCGCGCAGATTCGCGAGCGGAAGCGTACTTTACTTAGTACGTTGAAGCGAGCGAATCAAGCGGAACGAAGCAGATGGGCCTTTTTCATCGGCCGACTATGCGTAGAGGCCGCGCCAGAGCATGGCGCGCGAAACCCGATGCACGCCGATCATCAGCGCCGCCTCGCGCATGCCGACTTTCTCCTTCCGGCTCATGTCGAGCACCTCGTAGAACGCGCGCGTCAATATTTCCCGGAGCCTCTTATTGACTTCATCCTCGGTCCAGAAAAAATTCTGCAAGTCCTGCACCCACTCGAAGTAGGAAACGATCACGCCGCCTGCGTTGGCGAGGATGTCGGGAATGACGAAGATCTCCTTTTCTTTCAAGATCTCGTCGGCGTCCAAAGTCGTGGGGCCGTTTGCGCCCTCGGCAAGAATCTTACATTTCAATTTGCCCGCGTTGTTGCCCTTGATCTGCATTCCCAACGCCGCCGGCACGAGAATATCGCACTTCAACTCCAGCAGATCGGCATTGCCGATCGGCTCGCCCTCCGAGAAGCCTTCCAGGGTGAAGTGTTTAGAAGTTTTGACGTGATCGATGACCCGCTCGATTGCCAATCCCTTCGGATTATAAACACCGCCGGTCCGGTCGGAAATCGCGACGACCTTGACGCCGATGCCGGCCAACTCTTTCGCCACGACGGCGCCGACGTTGCCAAAGCCCTGGACCGCGGCGGTCGAGCCGAGCAGATCCATGTTGAGGTGCTTGGCTGCCTCGACGATCGTATAGACGACGCCGCGGCCGGTCGCCTCGCGCCGCCCGTGAGTGCCGCCGATCGCGACGGGTTTGCCGGTCACGACTCCGGGAACCGCGTGTCCTTTGTGCTGGCTGTAAGTGTCCATAACCCACGCCATCACCTGCTCGTCGGTGCCCATGTCGGGAGCGGGGATATCCATTTCCGGCCCGATGTAGTTGATGATCTCGGCGGTGTAGCGCCGGGTCATTCCCTGCAGTTCCTTGCGCGAGAGCGCGGTCGGATCGCATGAGATGCCGCCCTTGGCGCCGCCCAACGGCAGCCCGGCGAGTGCGCACTTCCACGTCATCCACATCGCAAGCGCCGAGACTTCGCCGAGATTGACTTCCGGATGGTAGCGAATGCCGCCTTTGAACGGCCCGAGCACGTCGTTGTGCTGTACCCGATAACCCGTGAAAACGCGCACGTTGCCGTCGTCCATCCGCACCGGCACGCTGACGATCAACGCGCGATCCGGCCGCTGCAATCTGGCGGCGACGTTCTTGTCTAGATTCAATTTCTCCGCCGCGATCTCGAATTGCCTAACGGCCATTTCATTGGCCGGACTGCGCCACTCAACCGTTGCCATAATTCCTTCTCCTTAAACTCTTCCCCGTTCTCAATTTCCGACTTCCGATTAATCCAAAATCGAAAATCGAAAATCCAAAATTCTTCGGTTATCCCGGCGGCCACGACAACGAGCGTCCGCCGAGCAGATGGACGTGAAGGTGAAAAACAGTCTGCCCGGCGCCCGCGCCGCAGTTGGCCACCACACGGAAGCCGTCTTTGGAGATTCCCTGTTGCTCGGCCAACCGGTTTGCGACGGCGAATATCTCGCCGACAATTTCTTTATCCTCCTCCTGGAGATCGAGCAAGGTCGCTATGTGCTTGGTGGGAACGATCAGGATATGAACCGGCGCTTTGGGATTGATATCTTTGAAAGCAACAATGGAATTGTCGCGGTAAACGATCTCGCCTTTGATCTTCCCTTCGACGATACCGCAAAAAAGACAGTCGCTCATCTCGCCGACTCCTTCCTGAAGGATTTTTTCTCTCGTCAATCTTCCAATTCCGCTGGACAAAAGGCGAAGATTTTTTCTCGATCGATCTCCAGCGGAACGCTCTTAAGAAATGCTCCGAAACACGGCCCCCAAATACACTCACCACTCGTAGGCTCGTACGTCGCGCCGTGATTCGCGCAGATCAGATAGCGGTTCTCTTCGGTAAAGAAGCGGTTGTCCACCCAGTCGAGCGACAATGAAATATGCCGGCACCGATTTAAATAGGCGTAGTGTCCGCCTTGGTAACTCACGAGGAACGCCTCAATGGTCTCGCTGACGCACTTTAGACGAAACTTTTTCGTACCGCCGTGCTCGAGCTCGCCGACGCGCGCCACAAGCTTGCGCCGGCCGCGGTTTTTCTTTTCGCTCGACTCCATCTCTATAGATCCGCCAGCTCGGTAAGATCTCCCGAAGGGCAACCGACGAGAACTTCTTCCCCATCCACCAGCACCGGCAGCGGATAAAGAGCGAGTCCCTTGCACGGACCCTCGACGCATACGCCGGACGCCGGATCGTAAAGCGCTCCGTGCGTCATGCAGACGAGGTGCTTACCGTCCTCGGTAAAAAACTGATAGCGGACAAAATCCAGCGGCGTCGTCATGTGGCGGCAGCGGTTCACATAGGCGCGGAAATTCCCCTGGTAGTTGACCAGAAAACCGTCGATGCGATACTTCCGGCAGATCAACCAAAACTTCTTGATCGAGCCCGGCCCCATCTCGTCCACGCGCGCAATCACCCTTCCCACCGATCTACTCTCCCGCTCCATCCGCGTCTGGTCGCGAAAGAAAATAAATCTGTGGATGGCCAGAGCCGCAAGATAGACGGCAAGAAAGAGAATAGAAAGATAAATGGTGAGTTCCATAGGAGAGAAAGTCCTACTTCGTCTCCTTCTCGAAAGATTTTCGGATCTGCTTGACGTTTTCCGCGCTCTGGCTTCCCTTGAGTCCCATGACTTTCATCAGCTCGCTCGTCATTTCCGCCGTGACCTGATCCTGAACGCTGCCCTTACCTTCCGGGTCGGCCTTGAGGAAAACGACGATCTTTTCCTTCGAGACGCCGGTCCGCTCCAACTCGTCCAAAAACTCTCCGTAACCGACGCGGCCTTTCAGCTCGTCCAGGCGGGCGAGAAGCTTTTTACAATCGGCGCAAATCTTCGCCCAGAGGCCGCTCCGATCGCCGCAATAAGCGCAACGGCTCATAACGATCAGAAATTCTCGGCAAGAGATTTGACCAACATCCCATGGAGCGTCCGGCCGAGGGTCGGATTCGAGGCGACCAGTCCGCGGCACAGGCTGTCCTGCCGATTGAAGACGATGTCGTTCCCCTGCCCGTCGATGACGATTCCGCCCGCCTCTTCCACGATCGCGACGCCGCCACAGACGTCCCATTCGTGGAGCGCGCGGAACGTGAGCATGCCGTCGCCTTCTCCGCCGGCGACCAGTGCCAGGCGAAACGCGATGCTCCCGACCGGCTGCACGTTGCAAATCTCGGCGAACGGTTGAAATCTCTTGCGCGGCTCGGAGCGGCTGACTACGAGCGAAGCGCCCTGGACATTGGCGCGCGTCGAGACATGGATCGGGCGGCCGTTGAGCGTCGCCCCCAGACCCTTGGCCGCTTTATAAAATTTCTCCTGCGCCGGATTATAGACGACGCCGACCCTGGTGCGCCCTGCGACGACCAGACCGATGGAAACGGCGAACTGAGGAACCTTTTCGATAAATTCTTTGGTCCCATCGATCGGATCGATCACCCAGACACGCGGTGTTTTGAGCCGCTTGAGGTCGTCCTTGCTCTCCTCCGAGAGCCATCCGTCCTCGGGATAGCGCCCCAGAAGAATCTCCTGAATTTTCTTGTTCGCCTCCAGGTCCGCCGTGGTCACGGGATTGTTCTTGCTTTTTTGCTCTATGACGTAGTCTTTGCCGAAATATCCCATGATGATTGCGCCGGCTTCCCGCGCCGCCCTCTCCGCGGTCTCGAGCTCTTCTGAAAAGTCGTTTTCAATCGTCACTTTGGTTTTTCCTTTTTTCCCATACAGTCTTTCGCTGAGCAAGTGGCCGGCAGCCGAGGAAAATACAACGATGGGTAAATCTAATTCGCCCGAGCCTCCGCTGCGCGCGCTTGCGGGACCACGCGGAGCACCGAAGGGACCAGAGGGAGAGCCGCACGCGTCGAGCCGGCCACGAGCCGCAAAATCCTCTCTCGTCTTCCATTCCACGCGAGCCCATATTCCCGGCGCAGCTTCGGCGGCAGCAGTCCGGCCGTGATAAGGGCGGCCAGTGGCGCAAATGGTTTTAACACGAAAAGCCTCGGATGGAGAATCGCCCGGCTCAAGGCGCGCGCCGTCGAGCCGACGGCGATCGCGTCGGAGTCGATCGTCTCTTTCATGTACGCGTCGAACTCCTCGAAGGACTCCGGCAGCTTCGTCTCCGGCACACCCAACAATATCCCCAACCTCTTTGTCTCCCGATAATATTCGGTTCTCTCGTCGGCCGAAAGCGGCTTGACGAAAAGGCCGTAGGTTAAGAGCGCCGAGTCCACCAACGTGGCATGCACCCAGAGGAGCAGCTCGGGATCGCGCGCGGAGTAGGGAGTTCTTGGCGGCAGCGCGTCCGGCTGTCCGACCGTTCCACGCACCTGCCGGTGAACGCTCTCGAGCCGATCGAGGGAAGCTTGCGCCCGCGGAAGATCGTCGAAGACGATCGACCACATCGTCTCCATCGTCCGCCTGAGACGGCCTAACGGGTCGGTCAAGAAATCGCTGTGGTCGGCCACTCCCGCCGCGACCTTGGGATGCGCGAGCTGCATCAAGAGCGCTCTGCCTCCGCCGAGCAGCAGCGCCAGCTCGCGGTCCACGCGCCAGATCGCGCTCTCCGGCGTGAAGAATCGCTTATCCGCCGAACCGCTCTCACCTGTTTGGAAGTTTTTCGACACCGCTGATTTTTTCCGCGCCGGCCTGCACCATCGCATCGATCGCACGTTCTCCGTCGCCCGGTAGAAGATTCACGGCTCGCGCGGCGTCTTCGAGTAAAACGACGTGGAAGCCTTGCTTCAAGCCGTCGAGAACCGTGTGCTTCACGCAATAGTCGGTCGCCAGGCCGCCGACAAAAAGCCGCCCGACTCCCTGCGCGCGCAAAAGTTCCGCCAGCGCCGTTCCCTTTTCATCTCTCCCGTCGAATCCGGAATAACCTTCCTCGTCCGCCGCCATCCCCGTGGAAACGACCACGGCATTCGTCGGGAGCCTGAGGTCCGCGCGAAACTCGGCGCCCTTCGTGCCTTGAATGCAGTGCGGCGGCCACAGCCCTCCGTATGCCTTGAAGTGCCGGGTCTTCTCTGGATGCCAATCGCGCGTCGCGAAAATCGGCAGACGCGATTTTTGAATTCTTTCGATGTAGCGATTCAGCGCGGGTACGACTCGATCTCCGTCGGCGACCGCGAGAGCGCCGCCGGGACAAAAATCGTTCTGCACGTCGACGATCAGCAGCGCGTCTTTGTCTTGCATCGAGTGTCATTATAATGGAAGATAGCCGAGTTGCAACAAAAGCCGTTCAAAACCATCTTCTTCGACGCCGCGGGAACGCTCATGAGACCCGCAAGACCGATCGGGCAGAGCTACGCGCTGCTGGCGGAGAGCTACGGCATGAATGTTTCTCCGGCTGAAGTCGCGGGGCGCTTCCGCGCCTGCTTTTCTTCAGCGCCGCCGCTCGCGTTCCCCGATGCTCCATCCGAGGACATTAAAAAATCGGAGCGCGCCTGGTGGAGAGATCTGGTGCTCAGGGTCTTCGAGCCCTACGGGCGCTTTGCCCGCTTCGACGAATATTTCGCCGAGCTGTTCGAGTACTTCGGCAAAGCGGACTCCTGGTCTCTTTTTCCCGAGACTCTCGAGACGTTGTCGGCACTGAAAAAACGGGGACTGAGGCTCGCCGTGATTTCCAACTTCGATTCGCGGCTCTTCGATATCCTCCAGGGACTCGGAGTCGCGCCGTCTTTCGAGTCGATTGTGATATCGAGCCGCGCCGGCCACGCCAAGCCTGCGCCCGAGATATTTCGCCGGGCACTCACCTTGCACGGCGCCAAAGCGGAGGAAGCCATTCACATCGGAGACAGTCCCGACAAAGACGCCGCCGGCGCGCGGAACGCAGGACTGACCGGAGTTTTATTGGACCGCAAAGCGCGGATCCGTTCGAAGTCGTTTCCTCGAGTGCAGAATCTCACCGGGCTCTTGCCGTTGATCGACAACCTTAGGTGAGCGCGCCGTCTGGCATTAGGCGAGAACTTTTCTCAACCACTTTGAGGTTTTTGCAACCGATTCCTCCGCGGCAATCCGGTTGGCCTCGTTCCTTCCCTGCGGATTGTTGAGAAAAGCGTGGCGCGCGCCTTCATACATGTGGATTTCGTATTTCTTGCCGTAGCGGTCGAGCGCCGCGCGGAACATCTCGATCTCCGTCTTCGTCGTATTCGCATCCTCCGTGCCGTAGTGGCATAGGAGCGGTGCTTTGATTCCACTGATCTCTTCCGGATCGGGAAAGAGGCTCTGATAATAAATCACTCCAGCCGAAAAAGCTTTCGACTTCGCCAGAGCGTAGAGCGCGAGCCCGCCTCCCATGCAAAATCCCATCAGGGCGATTTTCTTTTTTCCGACGAAAGGCAGCCTTCTGAGATAAGCGACGCTGGCGATAATTTTCTCGACCGCTCCTGGGACGTCCAAGGATGTTTTCGCCAGGGCGCAGGATTCCGGGGTCGAATAAATTTTCCCGTGAAAAAGATCCGGCGACAGCGCGACGAATCCTTCCTTGGCGAACCTGCGCGTGACGGCGCGCTGGCCGTCGTCCACTCCGCGATAGCCGTGAATCAGGACGATGGCGTTTCGGGCTTCGCTCAGGTTCGGCCGCGCGATAAATCCGTCTACGATTTCTTTTCCACTTTTATAAGCGGCGTGCATGGAAACGATTCTCTCCGCCACTTTACTCTCCTTTCCTTCTTTCACCAGAAGCCGCGGAACAGACGCCACGGCGTGCGATCCATGTATTTCCGATAATCGTCGCCCCGCGCGCGGAGAAGCTGGGCTTCCTCGACGGGAATGAACGCGACGAACGTCGCCGTCGGCAGCAGCGCCCAAAACAGTTGGCCAATGTTGGGATGGATAAGCAACGACGCCGCGGCGATGATCCGTCTCATTTTTTCAGCAGCTTCACGTGATAGCGCCAGTCGGACTCGAAGCGCGCGGACGATTGGCGCTTGTTGCCGTTGCTCTGCTTGGCCCGCTGCCGGTATTCGAAGATGTCGGCTTGCGGAATCGGCTTGGGCTGGCCGATGGCGTACGCCATGCCGTGGATACGCGCCAGCTCGTAGAGATTGAGGCTCGTCACAGTCGCCTCCTCCACGCTGCCGCCGGCAACCGTCATCCCATGGCCGATGAGAAGACAGGCTCGTTTCTCTCCCATCGTTCTCATAAAATCTTCGGCCAACTCGCGGTTGATGATCGTAACGCTCCGCGGGTAGATCGGAATCCCGTCGAGAACGAGCCTCATCCCTGGCGGGCTGTACGCCGCGTACATCGGAATCAGCGGCTTCTCGCACGCCGTCAGCGCGACGATCCAATCGGGATGCGTATGGATGACGCTCATCACTTCCGGCCGCTTGCGATAGATGACGAGATGCATCGCGCTCTCGTTCGGCGGCTCCAGTCCCTTCCGCCCTTCGAGCATGCGCCCTTCGAGATCGAGCGTGATGACGTCTCTTTCAGCGGCGAACTCGACCGCCTCTTCATCGGGTCCCTTGCCTTTGATCAGGACGCGGTCGGTCCCGGGAATCCGCGCGCTCACGTGTCCGAGCATCCCGCGCGTGAGACCCTGCGTTCCGACGATGCGGCACGAAAGGGCGACTTTTTTTCTTAGATCGGCGACGAGTCGCGATTGTGTCATACGACGCTCCTCTACTTGCAACTCCTATCAGAGGTCGACGGTTTCAAGCAAGAAGTTTAGAGACAAGGGCAAAATTCTGGAGGCACCGGTAAGGCGGCTGGGGATGGTTATTTTTTCTTCAGCGCTCTCCAGACGCGCTCGGGCGTGAGAGGAAGATCGTTGATGCGGATACCGTAGCCGCGCGCGAGCGCGTTCGTGATCGCGGGCGCGACCGAGACGAGCCCGCCTTCGCCCATGCCGCGCGCGCCGTACGGGCCGGGACCGTCTTCGTTCTCGACCAGGACGGTCTCGAATGCGGCGGGCACGTCGGAAAATTTCGGGATGCGATAATCGATCAGGTTCGAGTTGACGAGCTGGCCGCCCTCGTAAACCAATTGCTCGAACATCGTGTGGCCGATGCCCATCATCGCCGCGCCTTCTTCCTGCCCGATGCAACCCTCCGGGTGGATCGCCTTGCCGACATCCGCGACCGAGACGTAGCGTTTGATCGTTATCACGCCGGTTTCTTCATCCACGGCCAGCTCGGCGGCTCCCATGCCGATCTCCCAGAATACCGGCAACGAGCCGGTGATCTCAGGCCCCACGTCGCCGTGGCCGATCAGCTCGCCTCCGGAACCGCCGAAGCGGCGCTGCAGCGCCTCGCGAAACGTGAGTCTCATCTCGCCGCAAATCATCGCGCCGTCGATCATTTGCACCTGTCCCGGTTTGACGCGCAGCGCCTCGGCGCCGATCTTGAGAAGCTGATTTTTGAGATCGCGCGCGGCGCGCTGGACGGCGGTGCCCATAAGCGTGGTCGAGCGGCTGGAGCCTGTCGAAGCATCGTAAGGCGTGACTTTAGTGTCGGCGCCGCCGATATGGATCGCAGCGATGGGTAAACTCAACTCTTCGGCGATGATCTGTGAGAGAACCGTGCGCACTCCCTGGCCCATCTCCGTGCTGCCGGCGAAAGCGGCGAGCAAGCCGTCGGCTTGCAACCGCACCATCGCGACGGAAATAGGCGTCGCGCCCGCGTTGGTCGCGCCGCACGCGAGTCCCATGGCCGAGCCTTTTTTCTTCGCGCGTCTTCTCCACTCGCTCGCGCGCACCAGAATCTTCATACTGGAAGCGAGGTTCGCGTCCATGCCGCGCAGCTTGGGGCGAAGCTCTTCGCCTTTTTTGAGAAAGTTCTTGAGCCTCAGCTCCGCCGGATCGATGCCCAGCTTCGCGGCGATCGTATCCATCTGCGACTCCGAGGCGAAGATCGTTTGCGGCGCGCCGATCGCGCGGAAAGATCCCGCCGAGCCTGAGTTCGTGTAGACCGCGTAAGCGTCGGTGCGGATGTGCGAAAATCTGTAGGGGCCGAGAACGCGCGTGGCCGCGCGGATCGCGACCGCGGGCCCATTATCCGCGTATCCGCCCGTGTCGAGGTGAATCTCCGCCTCGCGCGCGACCAGCGTGCCGTCTCGCTTCACGCCCGTCTTCAGTCTCACTCTGGCGGCGTGGCGGCGCACAGTGAGCATAGACTCCGCCACGGAGTTGCAGATTTTGACGGGCGCTTTCGCCTTCCGCGCCAGCGCCACGACCAGCGGCTCGAATTTCGTGTAGGACTTGCTGCCGAAGCCGCCGCCGAGAAAAGGAATCACCATTCTCACTTTGGCGGGATGCAGTCCGAAGATTTTTGCGATGTCGCCGCGGACCTGAAACGGATGCTGCGCTGAGGACCGGACGGTGATTCCCTCGTCGTCGAACTCGGCGATGACCGAATGCGGCTCGAGCGCGTAGTGATAGACCATGGGAAACGTGAAGGTGTCTTCGAAAATCTCGTCCGATTCGGCGAAGCCCTGCTCAATGTTCCCCTTCTCGACGCACTCATGGCCGCAAATGTTGTCGGCCGCGTCGTCGTGAACGAGCGGCGCGCCTTTGCCGAGCGCCGCGTCGAGACCGACAACCGCGGGAAGCTCTTCGTAATCGACGTGAATCAGCGCAAGCGCTTCCTCCGCGGTACGCAGATCCACCGCCGC
>JBGQBP010000059.1:0-16158 GCA_041494945.1 Binatia bacterium
CTTGGACGTTGGCTCGTTCTCTTCCAGGACGTTGCCATATCGATCGGTAACCTTCAGAATGAAAAGCGGCTCGGCGAGATTGCCTCCGCCGGCGAACACGCCGAAGGCGCGGACCATTTCGAGAAGCGAGACCGAGGCCGATCCCAATGCGAGAGAGAGATTTTTTTCCAAAGGAGATTCGATGCCGAGCTTGCGCGCCTGCTGGATGACCCGCTCCAGTCCTACGCGCTGCGCCAGCCGCACGGCGACGCTGTTTAACGAATGGGCCAGCGCGCTCCGCAAAGTGACCGGTCCGACGAAGCGGTTGTCGTAGTTCTGCGGCCGCCAGAACTTGCCCGGCGCCATGCGGAAGACGAGCGGAGCGTCCGGCACGATCGACAGCTCCGAGTAGCCCGCCTCCAAGGCGGCGGAATAGATGATCGGCTTGAAGGCGCTGCCGGGCTGGCGCTTGGCTTGCAGCGCGCGGTTAAACTGGCTCTGATAAAAATCGTAACCGCCGACGAGCGCCCGCACCATTCCGGTTCGCGGATCCATAGCGAGCAGCGCCCCTTCGACCTCGCCTTGCGCTTCGCGGGGAGGCGTGCGGGATTTTTTGCGAACTCGAAGACGAATTTCATTGAGGCCTTCTCGCAGCGCCTTTTGGGCGGCGAGCTGGACGTCGCCGTCGAGAGTCGTATAAATCTGAAGCCCGCCTTGCAGCAGCGGATCGAACCCGTAGCGATCCCCTATGACGCGGCGCACATACTCGACAAAGTACGGCGCGATTTGAGAATTGAGCGCCGGAGCGGGCGACAGACGAACCGGAGTTTGAAGCGCTTCCTGGTAAGCCGCCTCGTTGATGAATTTCTCCTGCAACATTCTCCTGAGAACGTAGTGTTGCCGTTCCGTAGCGGCAAAGAAATCCCGATAAGGCGAGTTCCGGCTCGGCGATCTCGGCAGACCGGCCAGCAGCGCCGCTTCGGCCAGACTCAGTTGATCGACGCCCTTGCCGAAATAATCCCGGCTGGCGGCCTCGATGCCGTAATTACCGTGGCCGAAATAGACCTGGTTGAGATAGAGATAGAGAATTTCCTCTTTCGTATGGTTTTTCTCGACCCGGTAGGCCAGGATCGCTTCGCGGATTTTGCGCCCCAACGTTCTTTCCGGCGTCAGAAAAAAACCGCGCACCAGTTGCTGCGTAATCGTGCTTGCCCCCTCGCGGACCGCTCTCCTCCTTAGATTGGAAAAGGCTGCCCGCATAACGGCGAATACGTCCACGCCCCCGTGCGCGAAAAAGCGCGAATCCTCCGCGGCCAGGAGCGCCTGAATGACGTGAGGAGGCATTCGATCCAACGGAACAACTATCCGCCGCTGGTGGTAGAATTCGCCGATCGGCTGTCCGCGGACATCATAGACCGTGCTGATCACGGCCGGGCGGTAAGCTGACTTTAAATCCAACCGGCTGGGCAGATCGTGTCCGAAGTAATAAAGGACCGCAGCGACGCTGATTAAACCGACGGCAAAGATGGAGCCGAGAGTCCAGCAGATAAAACGGAACAGAAAACTTTTTTCACTTTTGAGGCGCGTGGTCATCGGTTGCAAAGCAAAGGGATTTTAACAGAACTCGACGAAAATTTATAATCTTTTTTTTCATCGCTGCGTCGTCACGGTTGGAATTCCCAACCGCCCGAGCAAAATCTTCACAGAAAAACCTAGCTTTAGATATCGACAAAAAGGCCGAAACGCACAAAAAGCTGTGCATAACTTGTTGATAAGTGCTGGCGGGATCGAGTCGGAAGGCTAAAACTCGCTAAGGGCAACGAATTGCCCAAAATCTTCGCAGCAAAATTCGTATGAAATTGGTGACTTGGAGAAATTTGCTCCGAGAGTGCCATCCCAAACCAGGGCTCTTGAGGCGACCTGGAGGTATGTTTCGGTCATTGAATCCAAAATAGAGAGAAGCTCCCGAATTAGTAGCTGTCGTATTCTAAAAAATTGGTAGTGGGTCAGTTTCAGAGTAGAGCCGGGTAGACATGATTTTTCGCTGTGGTATATTTAGAGCATGCCTGAGCGGAGAAGCAAAGACGTAAATCAGATCGCAAAAGGATTGATCGATCAAATCATAGAGATAACCGAAGGAACGGCACGCAAGAAGCCTGAGAAGAACCCTTCCGCCGTAGCTCTTGGACGCCTCGGTGGACTCAAGGGTGGCCCCGCACGGAAAGAGAAGCTCTCCCCAAAAAGACGGAAAGAGATCGCCAAGCGGGCTGCAAAAGCCCGCTGGTCGAAGAAGCCTAAGCGCTAAATATAGTATGTATCGAAGTTCAAGACCTCAAGATATGCTTGACGGTGCTAAAATAATTTAGTGAATTTTTTGCAATCACTATTGCAATCGGAAAACGTCGGGTGTATATTTCCGCTCAAGATCGGCTCGCGAAAGGAGAATCGGAAATGTCCTTACCCGTCAATGAGGTCTACAAAACCATCAAGCCCTACTTCGAAGTATTCTACAGAGCGCAGGTTGAAGGGATAAAAGAATACAATCGCTTGCCGGCCGATTCTCTCGCCAAGCTAACGATACGCTCCGCTCGGAGCGACATTCACGACTTCGCCGTCGATTACGCCAGCAAGGAACTTGAGGGTGATCCACGTGTTCACATCAGCCATCACTCTCAATTGGTCTTATATACGATCGATGGCGGGGTTTCTGTCCGCATAAAAAAGCTCGGAGATGATTTCCATTCAAGCAATATAGAGACACAGCAGGTAATTGATTTCGGATACCAGTATGAGCTGCCCGGACTTCCCGATACCGTTCATTTGGAAGCCGGCTACGTGCCGGACGCTACCGGAACCCAGGCCGCCGGCTTCTATGTTGTGTGGCCCGATGGAAAGGGAATCGTCAAGGTCTGGAATCTCTTAGAAGAGTTGGGAATCAAAGCCGACAACGTGGTCAGACTCGAATTCGAGGATAAAACCAAACGGCCCCGATTCATGTCGGATAAGGGAAAACTCCCCAAGAGATTGAAGGACAACAAGGATGACGACGATACTAAAGGCAGTTAACCCGGACATGATCGCGATTGGTCGGGAATCGCGAAAGCTGACCCAAACTAAGCTGGCTCAGCTACTTGAGATTCCCCAAGGCCAACTCTCAAAAATTGAGAGCGGGATTATGCCCATCATGCCCGAGCTATTGCAAAAAATAGCGCATGAACTGAACTACCCGGAGAATTTTTTTTCCTTAAACGATATTGCATTCGGCTTAGGCCCGAGTATGTTTTTCCACCGAAAGCGGCAAAGTCTATCAATCAGACTTCTCAAATACATTCATGCTCAGATCAATATCAGAACCATGCAAATTCAGAAGCTACTCGGACAAGGGCAAATTGAGTGCAAAATACCGCATGTTGACCCCGAGGAGTTCAATGGCGATGTCGAAACTATCGCTACCAGGCTCCGTGTTATGTGGCTACTACCGGATGGGCCAGTTCAAAGTGTAACAAGGACCATCGAAAACGCTGGAGGAATCGTTGTTAAGTTCGATTTCGAAACTCGTTTGCTGGACGCTATAAGCCTGTGGCCCCCAAATATGCCGCCGTTGTTTTTCATTAATGCAGATGTCCCTACAGACCGATTGAGGCACACTCTTTGTCACGAACTGGCACACATGACAATGCATTATTTGTCTACAGATGCAGACCTCAAGCGAATCGAGAATCAAGCAAATAGATTTGCCGGGGCGTTTCTTTTGCCAGCCAAAGAGGTCGCTCATTCTCTAAGTCAACTGACTTTGCCTAAATTAGCGGCGCTCAAGCGTTACTGGAAGGTTTCTATGGGAGCAATCATTGAACGCGCTTTCCAGTTGGGGAAGATCAGCGAGAGAAATCGCCAGTATCTTTGGACCCAAATGGCGAAGGCTGGCTATAAGACGCGTGAGCCAATTCCGCTCGATAAAGAAACCGAATCGCCTGCCTTGTTAAAGGAAGTTGTAGAAGCCCACCGTTTCCAACTCCAATACAGCCCCCGCGAAATGGGTTCTTTAGTGGGTCTGTCGGAGAGAGAATTCCGCGTATTTTATCTCAATGAATCATTGTTAAGAGCGGTATAAATAGCTCTTGACATGCATGACCGCTCAAGCATATAATGAGCCTCATGAACAAATTAACGACTGAGAAGCGGAAGCGAATTATTAACGCCTTAGTTGAGGGGAATTCTATACGCGCAACTTGTAGAATGACCGATACGGCTAAAGGCACAGTGCTTAAGCTACTGGCTGATATTGGGCGCGTATGCGCTGATTACCAAGACAGGGCGTTCCGCAATCTGCCTTGCAAGCGAATTCAGTGTGATGAAATTTGGCAGTTTTGTTATGCCAAGGAGAAGAACGTTCCCGCTGAGATGCGCGGAACGTTCGGCTTTGGCGATGTATGGACGTTTACGGCCATCTGCGCCGACACAAAGCTCGTTCCCTCATGGCTCGTAGGTAAGCGTGACGCTGGTTATGCTGCTGAGTTTGTGAATGACCTTGCGGGAAGATTAGCGAATCGCGTTCAGATAAGCACAGACGGTCACCGGATGTATTTAGAGGCTGTTGAGGGGGCTTTTGGTACTGAGGTTGATTACGCGATGATTATTAAGCTCTACAATGAATCCAAGGCCAAAGGGAACGAGAAAAAATATAGCCCAGGCGAATGCTGCGGCATCCGTAAAACCACGATCACGGGAGACCCCGACGAAAGGCATATTTCAACGAGCTACGTTGAGCGCCAGAACCTTACAATGCGAATGAGCATGAGAAGGTTTACGAGACTCAGCAATGGCTTTTCTAAGAAACTTGAAAACCACAAGTACGCAGTAGCCCTGCATTTCATGTTTTATAACTTCTGCCGAATTCATCAGAGCATACGAGTTACACCCGCAATGGAAGCAGGCGTAGCCGATCATGTCTGGAGTATCGAAGAAGTTGTTAGTCTACTAGATGCGAGCGAGGTATGCGCCGCGTGATTCAAACTGACCCACTACCAAAAAATTGCCTTCGTTGACTCGTTGGGCGCTAAATGATAGACGAAGTAATCATTTCAACGGAGGTTACTTTTGGCTATTCATCCATCGGCGATCAAGCGGCACCGGCAAAGTCTTAAAAGGCGTGCAACGAACAAGGATGTGAAATCCAGGATTAGAACTCTCATTAAGAAAGCCCGCCAGGCGATCGAAGCGAAAGATCGCGAACAAATCTCCGCTCAACTGCGCGAAGTCAGCCGGGAGTTGGGAAAAGCGGTAAGTAAAGGAATCCTCAAGAACAACACGGCCTCTCGCTGGCTTTCCCGCTTGTCCCGCTCGGCCAGCCGCCCCGCAACCGCTCAATAAAGCATGATTCAGATGGGCCTGTTTCACCGGCCCGTTAAAACAGCTCGAGGAGGCGGGAGTGCAAATCGCGCGCCGCCGCTTGCACTAATCGTCCTCGGGCATCCTGCTTCAATGTCTCGCTAAGCTGGATATCCGTGAACTGGCGCACATCTCCCGGATTCAGCGTCCGCGAGCGAAAATCGGAAGAGGTCGTCACCACCGCGCCTCGAGCCCCGGCGAAAAGATCCGAAAACCTGGCGCCCTGAGTGCGCCAGAGAAGTTGGTCCGGCGAGCGCCGGCGAAGACCCATATCGACAACGAGAACCATCTCATACTGTAGCGCCTCATCGAATCGGTTGACTCCTACCACGCGGCTGTCGAACGTGCGCACCACGCCGCTAAGAACGGCATCCGCCTGGTCGAGGCTGTCGACCACCTGGAGCTGCCCTCTCTGGTGCAATTCGCTCTTGAGGGTCGCGGTAAATTCTCTTTCAAGACCGACTTCGTGCGTCTTGTTCAGGAACGGCTCGACAAAGACGGTACGGACGTCCTTGGGAAATTCCTCGCCTCTGCCGGAAAATTGATATCCGCAGCCCATGCCCAGCAGCAAAAATAAACCAAGCACCACCCGCCCATTTTGGATTTTAGATTTTGGATTTTGGATTGCCGAACTGCCTACTGCCTGCTGCCTACTGCCTGCCCTGAGCCCCGTCGAAGGGCCTTCTGCCTTCTTCATACTCATCCCTCCAGCACGATGTTCACCAGGCGGCGCGGCACCTGGACGACCCTATGAATTTCTTTGCCCGAAAGAAATCCCCTGACCTTGGGATCGGCCAGCGCTTCTTCCTTGATATACTCGCTGCTGGCATCCGCGGGCACCGTGATTTTACTCCTCACCTTACCGTCAACCTGGACCACGATCAACAAGTTTTCTTCTTCCATCGCCTCTTTGGAATACGCCGGCCATGGAGCTAGATCCAAGGGAACATTTTGGCCCAGCGATGCCCAGAGCTCGCTTGCCACATGCGGCACGAACGGGTAAAGCAGCGCCACGATGGCTTCCAACGCCGCCTTGACGACGGGCATCTCCCGGTTGGATTCCGGTCCATCCTTGGCGGCGGCGGTGACGGCGTTCAGCAGCTCCATGATCGCGGCGATCGCGGTATTGAAGTGAAAACGCGTTTCGATGTCTTCCGTCACTTTCTTGATGGTTCGATGAGTCATGCGGCGCAGATTTCTGAGATCCGGTGGAAGCTCTCCATGGGACGCATCCGACCGCGCGGCGGCCAGCGATTCCTTATTTTGAAAAACAAAACGCCACAGGCGCGTAAGAAAACGAAAAGCCCCCTCGACTCCCTGAGCGCTCCATTCGAGGTCTTTTTCGGGAGGGGCGGCAAAGAGGGTGAAAAGGCGCGCGGTATCCGCTCCGTAGGCCGCGATCAGTTCTTCGGGGTCGATAATATTTTTCTTCGACTTGGACATTTTTTCCACGCGACCTTTTTCCACCGGCCGGTTGCACTTCGGGCAGCGCCATCCCGCCTGGTCCGAACCGGCGAGCTCGCCGGGAAAAAGCCAGTCGTGCTCCGCGCAGCGATAGGTCTCCTTGCAGACCATCCCTTGAGTAAGCAGGTTCGTAAAAGGCTCGCCGATTTTGGTGAGGCCCAAGTCCCTCAGCGCCTTCGTAAAAAAGCGGGCATAGAGGAGGTGGAGCACGGCGTGCTCGACGCCGCCGATGTACTGATCCACGGGCATCCAGGCGGTAGCGCTCTTGGAGTCGAACGGCGCCGAGTCGAATCTCGGCGAGACATATCGGAGAAAATACCACGACGAGTCCACGAACGTGTCCATGGTGTCGGATTCGCGGCGCGCCGCGCCGCCGCACTTTGGGCAAGACGCATCGAGGAAGTTCTTACTATCGAGCAGCGGAGAGCCGCCCTTTCCGGTAAACGGCACGTCGCGCGGCAGCGTTACGGGTAGTTGATTTTCAGGCACAGGAACGATGCCGCACTTATCGCAATAGACTATCGGAATCGGCGTGCCCCAGTAGCGCTGCCGGGAAATGCCCCAGTCGCGCAGGCGATAGCGGATGTCCTTTTTGCCCCAGCCTTTTTCTTCCAGAAAGAGCGCGATCTTCTCTTTTCCTTCATGGCTCGAAAGCCCGGAGAACGGACCGCTATTGACCATGATCCCGTCTTCGAGGTATGCCTCGGTCATCTCCTCCGCCTTAAGTGGAGTGTCTTTAGGCTGAATCACGACTCGAACCGGAAGGCCGTACTTTTTAGCGAACTCGAAGTCTCTCTGGTCATGCGCCGGCACAGCCATGACCGCGCCCGTGCCGTATTCCATGAGAACGAAGTTCGCGAGATAGATGGGAATCTTCTCTCCGGTAAATGGGTTCTCGCAATACGCGCCGGTAATGAACCCTTCCTTCTCGGCGTCCTCTTCACCGCGCCGCGCGTGGCTGATTTTCTGAATTCGCTCGACGAACTCCTTCGCCGCGCTCTCTCGCGAAGTCCCGCGGGATAACTCCAGCGCCAATGGATGCTCAACCGCCAGCGAAAGAAACGTCGCGCCATAAACGGTGTCCTGACGCGTTGTAAAAACGCGGACGGCGCCCTGCCGGCCGGCGAGCGGGAAAAGTATCTCGGCGCCGATCGACTTTCCGATCCAGTTCCGCTGCATCGTAACGACTTTGCCGGGCCAACCTTGAAGGCGGTCAAGGTCGCGAAGCAGCTCCTCGGCGTAGTCGGTAATGCGAAAAAACCATTGCTCTAGATTCTTTTGAACCACGGGCGTCTCGCAGCGCCAGCAGCCCCCGTCGATCACCTGTTCATTGGCCAGGACCGTCTCGCAGGAAGGGCACCAGTTCACCGACGAGGCTTTTTTGTAGGCAAGTCCGCGCTCGTAGAATTTTAAAAAAATCCACTGGTTCCAGCGGTAGTATTCCGGCTCGCAGGTCGCGATCTCGCGCTCCCAATCGTAGGAGAGGCCCATGCGCTTTAACTGGGTCCTCATATAAAGGATGTTTTCCCGGGTCCAGGTTTCCGGGTGGGTTTTTCTCTCGATCGCGGCGTTCTCCGCCGGCAGGCCGAACGCGTCCCAACCCATCGGATGGAGCACGTTTAAGCCGCGCATTTTTTTATAGCGCGCGACCACGTCGCCGATCGAGTAGTTGCGCACGTGCCCCATGTGAATCCTGCCGGAGGGATAGGGGAACATCTCCAGCACATAATACTTGGGGCGGGAAGGATCCTCAGCGGCGCGAAAGCTCTGGTTGTCCTCCCAGAACTTTTGCCACTTCTCCTCGACTTCTTGAGGATGATATTTGTCGTCCATCGCTCGTTCACTGAACTATTTTGCGCCGGTTGCCGCGGCCACCTGATCCAGCACTCCGTTGATAAAGGTCGGCGAGTCGGCCGACCCGAAGCGCTTGCCTATCTCGATGGCCTCGTCGAGACTCACGTTCATCGGTATGTCCGGACAGAAGAGCAGCTCATAGGTCGCGATGCGCAGGATCAGAAGATCGACTTTGGCCATCCTCTCGAGCTTCCAGTTTTCCGCGGACTTGGCGATGATCGCGTCGATCCGCTCCCGATTGTCCATTACCCCGGATATCAGTTGCCGCGCGAAATCCTTAGCCTCGCCGCCGCCCTCGAAGTGGCTTAGAAACAGATCGAGCGCTCGAGGCGAGGTATCTCCGGTAACTTCCATCTGATACAGCGCCTGCAGCGCCAGCTCTCTAGCGTTTCTTCGGATACCCATAATAAATAAACTACCGGCGCGCGGGTTGAGGCACAACTCCCCACCCTCTCTCGCCTTCCGCCTCTCGCCTCGGCGCCCCTGGTTTATGGAATCGACCGGTTCAGGCCGGCCATCTCGATGGCCGTGAGGGCCGCCTCGAATCCCTTGTTCTCGCTCTTCGCGCCGGCCCGCTCCATCGCTTGTTCCACGTTGTTGGTCGTCAAGACGCCGAAAGAAATCGGCAGCCGATGTTCCAGGACGACCGCTCCGATGCCGCGCGTGACAGCCTCGGCAATGTATTCGAAATGAGGCGTGTCGCCGCGGATCACCGCGCCGAGACAGATCAAGGCATCGTACTTGCCGCTGGCGGCCAGCTTCTTCGCCAGAAGAGGAATCTCAAAAGCGCCCGGCACGCGCACCACGTCGATGTCCCGCTCTTCCCCGCCGTGCGTTTTCAAAGCTTCGAGCGCGCCCTCCAGCAGTCGTTCGGTGACCGAGCTATTGAAGCGGCTCACGATAATTCCAAACTTCATGCCCCGGGCATCGAGCGGCCCCTCAAAAACTTTTACCATGGAGCGGCGCTCTTACTTTCCCGATTTGGCCTCTAATTTTGAAAAGAGATGTCCCAACTTCTGCTGCTTGGTGCGCAGGTATTCGATGTTCGAGGCCTGTGGCAGAACTTCGATCGGCACCCGCTCCACGACGGTGAGCCCGTATCCTTCCAGCCCGATGATTTTGCGCGGATTGTTCGTGAGCAAGCGCAGTTTCTGCACGCCCAGGTCGCGCAGGATCTGCGCCCCGATGCCGTAATCTCTGAGATCCTCTTTGAAGCCCAATTCGAGATTGGCCTCGACCGTATCCATCCCCTGGTCCTGCAGCGCGTATGCCCTGATCTTGTTGGTGAGCCCTATGCCCCTTCCCTCCTGGTGCATGTAGACCAGCACGCCCTTCCCTTCCTGGTCGATCCTCCTGAGCGATTGACGGATCTGCTCGCCGCAGTCGCAGCGCTCCGAGCCAAAAACATCGCCCGTAAGACACTCCGAATGCATGCGCACCAGCACGGCGTCGCCCTTGCGGATTTCGTTTTTCACCAGCACGATGTGCTCGTAGGCATCGGCATTGTTGGTATAGACGACCGCCTTGTAGACGCCGCCGTCAATGGTGGGAAATTCGGATTCGGCAACGCGCTTCACCAGACATTCGCTGCGCAAGCGATAGGCGATCAAGTCGGCGATCGAGACGAGCTTCAGTTGGTGCCGCGCGGCGAAGCTTTCCAGGTAAGGGGTGAAAGCCACCGATCCGTCATCCTGCAATATTTGGCAAATAACGCCGGCGGGTTCCCGGCCGGACAGGCGGGCCAGATCCACCGCCGCTTCGATTCGCGCCGAGCGCACCAGCACGCCGCCGTTCCGCGCCTGAACGGGAAAGACATAACCGGGAACGGCCAGATCGCTGCGCCTGGTTTCTTTTGCAACCGCCGCCCTGATCGTATGCGCCCGGCTCGCGGCGGAAGCGGCCGAGCTGGCGGCGGCGCGGAGCGAGATCGACGCGCCCAGGGACCCGACGACTTTCGAGCTGCTCTCCGGCACCATGAGCGGGAGGCCGAGGTGTTTCATTCTCTCTTCGGTGAGGCCGAGACAGATCAACCCGCGGCCGTGGAGCATTATAAAATTGACCGCTTCTGTAGTAATTTTTTCGGCGGCGGCGCAGAGAAAGCCCTCGCTGTCGGGACCCGCGTCGTCCACCAGGATGACCAGGCGGCCGGTGCGGATTTCCTCTAGGACTTCTTCGATGCTGGAGACCGGCATGGTTTCAGAGGAAGCAGTCGCTGAACATATTTTCCGATCAAATCGGTTTCGATGTTGACTTTATCACCAACCCTACGGTCGCGCAAATTAGTGTGTTTCAAGGTAAATGGTATCACCGCGACCGTAAAACGGCCCTTCTCGCATTCGTTGACGGTGAGACTGATGCCGTCCACGGCGACCGAGCCTTTTGGGACGAGCTGGAGTTCGAGATGACCCGGAACGCGAAAAGTATAGAAGATAAATTTCCCCTTTTTCCGGATCCTCTCCGTGATGGCGACGCCGTCGATGTGGCCCGTGACCAGATGGCCCCCGAGCCTATCGCTCAGTCTTAGGGGCCGCTCCAGGTTGACGATGTCGCCGCGCCGGAGCGAACGAAAGTTGGTGCGCTGCAATGTTTCAGGCGAAACATCGACCGTGAAACGGCCGCCGGTTTTCTCGACGACCGTAAGACAAGCGCCGTTTACGGCGATGCTGGCGCCGAGCTTCATCGCTTCCATCGGAAGGTTGCTCGTGAGCGTCAGCACGCCCGCTCCGCCGCGCTTCTGCCAGCGGTACACCTCGCCCACGTCTTCAATGATGCCGGTAAACATCTCGCCTCTTTGTTGCCTGCCGCCTATCGCCGGTTTTCACTTGATCACTTTGTCCGCCCGCGCCAGCACGTTCGGCGGAATCGTCAAGCCGATCTGCTTGGCCGCTTTGAGATTGATGATGAGATCGAACTTGATCGGCTGCTCGATGGGAAGGTCGGCGGGCTTGCGGCCTTTCAAAATCTTGTCCACGTAAGTGGCAGCGCGCCGGTCCAAGTCGTTAATGTTCACGCCATAGGACATGAGACCGCCAGCGTCTACACTCACAGAGCCTGAATAAATTGCCGGGAGCCGGCTCTTAACCGCGAACTCTAAAATGCGTGCTCGCTGAGAATTGAGGACTGAGCCCCCGAACACAATGAGAGCTTCAGCACGCTGTTTGCTTGCGGCTCGGAATGCGGTCTCGCTATCGTTGGGACCCAGGACGTCTAGGTATTGAAGCTGTATATTGAACGCCCCTGAGGCAAGTCCGATCTCTCTTAACTGTAATGGGTGGCCTGGAACGATCGAACTGCCGAAAACGGCAACGCGGGAGAGTTTAGGAACGGTCTCTCTCAGAAGCTCGAGTTGCTTGCCGCTTATCTCCAGAGCGTAATTTGACAGTCCCGTGATGTTTCCACCCGGTCGCGCAAGACTGGCGACGAACCCGTTGCCTACGGGATCGGGGTCCTGCGTCATGACAATGGGAATCGTGGCAGTTGCTCCCTTGGCGGCACGGGTTGGTACCGGACCAGCGGTGACGATCACATCCACGTTGAGACGGACCAGTTCGGCTGCAAGGTCACTCAGGCGATCCAGTTCTCCCTCGGCATGTCGCCACTCAATGACAAAGCCTTTTCCCTCCGTGTACCCAAGCTTACGCAGTTCCTGGCGGAATGCGTCGACACGGAGCGGGCTCGCATCAGGGGCGCCCAAACCTAGATATCCTATCCGAGTGACTTTCTTCGGCTGCTGCGCGGCGGCGATTGCGCCCACTCCCAGGACCACAACAATGAAAAGAAGCGCAAGAGTTTTTCTCATAGCTCTTCCCCAACTTATGACGCATTTAGGACCTTGAGTCGCGTATTCAAGCATTTCTGACAAGATTCCTTCCCCAGCCTAAACTGTTCCGAGGAGTTCGAAGTATCGCTCTCTGCTCATTCTTGCGGAGCGGAGATTGTTCCGGATGATAAACACCGGAACTTGGTCGTACATGGGGATCACTATAGGTCTTGAAATGCCGGGCTTTGTGTAGACGAGATGGTCGCCGCGCGTTCGCTGAAGCTGGAACCCGTCCTTCTCAAATACTCTGACGAGGGTTTGATAAGAAACGGGCGTGATTTTCGGCATGTCAGCGCATTAGAGCCAGCCGTGTTTTTTCCTGCACGACAATCTCCGGCGCCTTCCAGCCTGCCGCTTCCCTGGTAAACCCTGCTTCCTCCAGGATATCCTGGAGGGTCCCCATGCGCTGTGCCTCTTCGATGAACAATGTTACCGCCTCCTCAAGATGAACTTTGGCCTCCTGGATAGTCTTACCGCAGCTTGAAAGATCAAGCTCGGGCGCATAGGCCACGAAGGTATCCCCCTCCTTGAGGATCTGAGTGGTAAACTGAATGTCCATCTTCTCTCCCTTTTCAGTAAGCGCACGGGACATTGGTCATTTGTAACACGCCCCTTTTGCGAACTTCAAGAAGTATAGTGGCACCGGGCCACCCTCATTTGATCACCTTATCCGCCCGCGCCAGCACGGCAGGCGGAATCGTCAGGCCGATCTGCTTGGCTGCTTTGAGGTTGATGATCAGCTCGAACTTTATCGGCTGCTCTACCGGGAGATCGGCGGGCTTAGCGCCTTTCAAAATCTTGTCGACATACGTAGCGGCGCGCCGGAATAAGTCGGTAGCGCTCACGCCGTAGCTCATAAGCCCTCCGTCTTCGACAAAGTCTGAGGCGGAGTAAATCGCCGGAAGCCGATTCTTTACCGCGAGGTCTGCAATCTGTGCTCGCTCATTAACGAAGACTGGGCTTTGCAACACCAGGACTGCCTCAGCCCGCCCCTTGCTTGCGGCTCGAAATGCGGACGCAATATCCTTGGGACCTAGTACGTCTAGATATTGAAGCTTCACTCCGAACGCCTTTGCGACACGTTCCACCTCTCTTAACATTTGTGCGTTGCCCGGGGTGGTCGAGGTCCCGATGACGGCCACGCGGGCGAGCTTAGGAACGATTTCTTTTAAAAGCTCCAGTTGCTTTCCGCTCATCTCCGGGGCAAGCGTCGACAATCCAGTAATGTTTCCTCCGGGTCGCGCGAGGCTGGCGACGGTCCCGCTCCCAACCGGATCAGGATCGTTCGCCATGACAATGGGAATCGTAGAAGTTGCCTCCTTTGCGGCACGGGTTGGTGCCGAACCACCCGTGACGATGATGTCGACCTTGAAACGCACGAGCTCGGCCGCGAGCGCGGGGAGACGATCGAGTTTTTCCTCAGCAGACCGCCACTCAATGATAATGTTTTTCCCCTCCACATACTTTAGCTCCCGCAGACCCTGGCGGAAGGCCTCGGTGCGGCCTGGGATATTGGAAAGCGTGACAGTGGCGAGGAATCCTATCCGCGGGACTTTCGTTGGCTGCTGCGCCTCTGCCCTCGCCCCGCACACCGTGAGCGCGACGACGATTGCAAAAAGCCCTGCCCATTTTCGATTTTGGATTTTAGATTTTCGATTGAAGAAAGAAGAACCCAAGAGCCGGATCCAAAACGTTTTACCCATCTGTTTTCCTCCTTAATCTAAAATCGGCAATCGAAAATCTAAAATTTGTTTCTATCGCCTTGCTTACAGATAGCCGGTAACGAGAAAATCTTTGCCGACCCTGGCAACCTCGATCCGGTTGATTTGCCTTGAGTGGCCCATCTTTCTGACCCCAAGCGCCGCGATCATATCCAGTCCATCCGCGCCGATGATCTTGGGAGCATAAAAGAAGCAGAGCTTGTCCACAACCTTTTCCCTCAAGGCCCGAGCCGCGGTGGCCGCCCCCCCTTCTATCATTACGCTCACGATTCCCCTCTTCCCTAACTCACGGAGCAAAGACGCGAATGGGACAGCGCCGTCGCTGAGCGGAAAACGCCAGACCTCCGCTCCGCGGCGCTCGATCGCTCTTACCTTTCTCAATGGAGCGCGCAGGCCGGTGACTACAACGGTCCTCCCCGGCTCGCGCAGTAAACGGGTCGTCGTTGGGATGCGGAGACGGCCGTCCACGACAACTCTTAGAGGATTGCGTCCGCCTGGGATGCGGCAGGTGAGTTGAGGATCGTCCGCGATGACGGTGCCCGCGCCGACGAGGACGGCGTCCACTTGATTGCGCAGTCCGTGGACGTGGCGCCGCGCAGCTTCGCCGGTGATCCAGCGGGAATCTCCAGTCGAAGTCGCGATCTTGCCGTCCAGCGAAGCGGCGAGTTTAAGAATGACGAACGGAAGACGGCGGGTGATGTACTTGCAAAAGGCTTCGTTGAGTCTCCGGCACTCTTCGCGTAGAAGACCGACCTCGACTTGAATACCGGCTTGACGAAGCTTGCGAACTCCTCTGCCGGAAACGACAGGGTTGGGGTCGGCCAAGCCGACGACCACTCGCTTCACGCCGGCGCGGATGACGGCGTCGGCGCACGGCGGGGTCCTGCCGAAGTGATTGCAGGGCTCTAAGTTGAGATAAAGAGTAGCGCCCTTGGCGCGCGCTCCCGCGCGCTTGAGCGCGACGATCTCGGCATGAGCGCCGCCGGCCAGCCGGTGGTAACCCGTGGCGACGACGCTCCGGCCGCGCACCAGGACCGCTCCAACCATGGGATTGGGGCTTGTCCGGCCGGCGCCTTTGAGCGCGAGGCCGAGCGCCATGCGCATATATCGCTTGTCGGCTTCATCGCGCATCAAGACAACCGAGTCTCCGGCCCCTTCTTCTGCTTTTGCGGCGATGGCTTCGAGGACTGGCCTTTGCGCTCCTTCAACAGCTCTTCGAGTTCGACCATGAACTCGTTGATGTCCTTGAATGAGCGATAGACCGACGCGAACCGGACATAGGCGACCTCGTCGATATCGTGCAGCTCTTTCATGATCGCTTCGCCGATCACCGAGCTGGGAACTTCTTTTTCTCCCCGCTCCTGGAGTCCGCGCTCGATGCGGTCGGCCACCGCTTCGATCGTGTTGATGCTCACCGGCCGCTTTTCGCACGCGCGTTTGAGCCCATTGACGACCTTGACCCGATCGTAACCTTCCCGGCGGCCGTCCTTCTTGACCACGAGCGGCATCGTTTCCTCGACGCGCTCGTAAGTGGTAAAGCGCCTGGAGCATTTTTCGCACGCGCGGCGGCGCCGGATCATATTGGCGTCCTTGCTCAGGCGCGAGTCGATGACTCGATTTTCAGTTTCGTGGCAGAAAGGGCATTTCATTTTGAATTCCAGGCACCAGGCATTAGGCAATAGGCATTAGTTAAGACCGGATTTCCCGCTCTTTCTTTCTATTGCCTACTGCCTGTTGCCTATTGCCTTCCTATTCGGATAAATCGGAAACTTCTTGCACAGATCGCGGACTTCGTCGCCGACCGATTTGAGCACCGCTTCGTTGCCGACGTTGTTCAAGGCCCGCGCGATAAACCCGGCGATGGTTTCCATCTCCTTTTCTTTCATCCCGCGCGTCGTCACAGCGGGCGTGCCGATACGAATGCCGCTGGTC
>JBGQBP010000060.1:0-16121 GCA_041494945.1 Binatia bacterium
GGCCTGCTGATTGAGTTCGATAACGACGTCGTCATCGCCGCCGACAATGAGCAAGGTAGGCGCTTGCACTCGGCTGAGCGATGAGCCCGCCATGTCGGGACGTCCTCCGCGCGAGACGACCGCGCCGATGGAAGGAATCGCCGCGGCGGCTTTGAGCGCCGCCGCCGCGCCGGTGCTGGCGCCGAAGTAACCGACCCGGAATGTTTTCGTCTGCGGCTGCCCGGCGAGCCAACGGGTTGCCGCCGCCAATCGCTCCGTCAGCAGGCCGATGTCGAATCGGGTTTCATAGACCGCGTCTTCTTCTTTCGTCAGCAGGTCCATCAGCAGCGTGCCCAGCCCGCCGGCGCGCAAGACCTCGGCGACGTATTGGTTTCTCGGACTGTGGCGGCTGCTGCCGCTGCCGTGAGCGAACAGAACGATAGCTTTCGCGTCCGCGGGAATCGCCATCTCTGCTTCGAGAAGAACGGAATCCGCGGGAATATGAACCGAACGTTTCATGCTCGAGACCTGCGCAGCCACTTTAAGCCCTGCGCCGCCGTCGCCTCGGCGAGCCCACTCTGACAGCGGCTCTCACCCGACGCTTCCTTCTCGCGGCACCCGCTGGATCACTTTGCTCAACCAGGCTTCGGACTGTAGCTTCAACTCGACTGTCCCGATGGATGCTCCCGGACTACGCCGTTCCGACGGGCAAACTTTCCGCGACGACGGCATTGCCCAGATCCGACATCTCGCCGCTGATCCGTGCGATGATGTCGTCCATGGTGACAATTCCCAGCACCTCGTCCACGCTGTCAACGATGGGAACGCGGCGTACGCGATGAATCCGCATCAGATTGGTGAGAGATTGGAGGTCCTTGTCGACGGGAATTCTGACCGGGCTACGGCTCATGATTTCCCGCGCCTTGGTCTTCTGCGGATCCTTACTCTGTCCGGTCACCTTCAACGCAATATCCCGGTCGGTCAAAATGCCGCAGAGCTTGCCGCGATCCTGGACGACGAGGCAGCCGATATTGTTTGTGTCCATGAGACGGCAGGCCTCCACAATATTGATTTCCGGAGCGATACTGACGACTTTCCGTTGGCAAAATTCTCGTAATGACATGGCAACCTCCTTTTGAGTGGCAATAATTCACAGTTGATTTTTCCGCAACTAACGTGCCAAATAAACCTTCGAGGAAATCTAAGGAATTTCGACTCTTGATTCCCAAAGCTGGAAGGAAAATGATTTTTTATTTTGCATTTTTGCGATCCAACAGGACTTTGCGCCACCTACGGACTTGTGGCCAGGAGGTAAGGAACGCCGAGTAAGAGAAGAAGCAGAAGATAAATCGCCCCGAAGACGGAACCGAGTATCCAGAACTCCTTACGGTTGATGTACCCGCTCCCAAAGTACGTGGGCGCCGGTCCAGTCGCGTACGGAGTCAGAACGCCCATCAGTCCCATCGTATAGCAAAGCGCTAGCGCGAACGGTCGAACCGGCATGCCCGGCACCGCCGCCCCTGCGGCCAGGAACACCGCAAACAGCGCCGTGGCGTGCGCGGTGAGGCTTGCGAAGAGGTAATGGGAGAGAAAGAATACCGCGACGAAGAAAAGCAGCGTTGCCCTGACGGTGATTCCCTCGCAGCCGCAGGCGATACCGGCGGCGAACCATTTGAGAAACCCGACCTTATTGAGACCATCGGCGAGTGTCACGAGAGTCGCAAACCACACGAGGACTCTCCCGCATCCCTGTGGCCCAACACATCCGACCAGTCGAGCAGGCCGGTCAGGATCATGAGCGAGAGCGCGATCAGCGCGATAGTCGAAGGGTTGAGCTGCCGGCCCGCGAAGATCCACAACGCCAGCGCTAGGCCGGCGATCGCGGCCATGATCAATTCGCCGCACGTTACAGCTCCCATTTTCACGAGTTCCTGGGCCGCCCAGCGTGGCACGTCCGCACTCGTCTTCACGCCGGGTGGATAAATCAAGAAGACCAGCAGGGGCAGCGAACTGAATAGCAAGAGTCCGACCGGCAGGAATCCCGCGGCCCACTCAGTCCAGCCGACGTCGATATTGGCCGTCTCCTTCATCACCGATGCGGCAAAGAGATTCGCCGCATTGGCCGTAAGAAACATGGAACTCGTGATAGCTTGCGACGCGAAGGCGGTCCACATGACATACGCACCGACGCGGCGGGCCGTAGGACCGGGCGACGAGCCGTAGAGGGTGGGAATGCTTTTAATGATCGGAAAAATCGTCCCGCCGCTTCGCGCCGTGTTGGAGGGCATAAAGGGCGCCAGGATGAGATCCGCAATAGCGACGGCATAGCCGAGGCCCAGCGTCTTCTGCCCGAGCCATCGCACCAGACTGAGCGCGATGCGGCGACCGAGGCCCGTCTTTTCGTAGCCAAGGCCAAACATGAACGCGACGAAGATCAGCCATACCGTGCCATTGGAGAATCCCGACAGCGCCCATCGGATGGAATCGTCCGGGTTCGGCGCGACGAGGAGCAGCGCCGCCGCCGCGGTGATTCCAAGAATCCCGACTGCCGGACCTGGAAGCGGCTCTGTGATTACAGAAATAATAACCGCGACGAAGAGCGCGAAATACGACCATGCGTTGGCGGTCAGCCCCGCCGGCGCAGGAACCAGCCAGATCCCTGTCCCCACGAGCAGCGGAACTATTGCTCGCCATCGCGTGCTCATGTGCAGTGAAGCCGCCAAGGATTCGCGCTTACCCTGTTCCTATTTTTTATGCGTGAGAAGCGAGTTCTAAGGCCGTCCTTCCCGGCATTCGTCAGCTTTTCTTCGAGGTCCTGACCTGAACCGCTGAGATCTGCCGCACGACTTTTTCGCTGCCGCATTTCGGACACTTGACCCCCTTCCCTTTTAATATGCGGTCGTATTCATCGAGCGACCAGATCCGCTCAAACGGTTTTTCACAATTGCGGCAAAGAAATTCATAGATCGGCATCTCGCTCCTCCTTTTTGCCGTTCCACGACGAGTTGATTGGCGACGTTGTCCACTCCGAAGACATACCAGGCGTCGAATTCCGCCATCTTGATCGCCTCCCATTGGATCCTCCGAGGCAATGATTAAGTTAAACGCATTCTCCATGCCAAAAATGCATAATCGGAAAGATGAATTAATAGGATCGCAATCCATGCTTAAATCGTTCGTGCTTCTCACAAATGCCAAAAAAGAACTTCCGAAAGAAATTCTCCGGAATGCAAAAGAGAAGCACGTTAATATGTCAGCGATGCGAAAAAAAACGCCGGTACGAAAGATAATCTTGGTTTTTCCGACAACCACGCCGGGCATGCTTCTTGCCTAAGTAAATTGGAATGACAAATCCACAAAAGGAGGATCGCATTATGGATACGAAAGCAAAGGAAGCGGCAAGGGAGAAAGGCGGATTGATACCCTGGCGGCCATTCACCGAGACGACACGTTGGCAGGACGAGATCGAGCGGATGTTCGGGAGTTTTCTCGGCAGCCGGTTACTGCCTTCCTGGGACGGGCGGCGCTGGCTCTCGATGGGTCTCGATATCTCGGCGCCGGTCGTGGATCTGTTCGACGAGAAAGACGAAGTCGTCGTCAAGGCCGAGCTTCCGGGGATGGCGAAAGACGACATCGAGATCGATATCAGCGATCATCAGTTGACTGTAAAAGGGGAAAAGAAAAAGGAGGAGAAAATTAAAGAAGAGAACTATTACTGCTCCGAGCGCTCGTATGGCTCGTTTATGCGCGTTTTGGATTTGCCCTCGGAGGTTCAGAGCGACAAGGTGCATGCCTCTTACAAGAACGGCGTGTTGGAGATCCGCCTGCCCAAAACCGAGGCAGCCAAGAAGAAGGAGATAAAGGTGAAGGTGGAGTGAATATCGCGCAACCTGAAAAACGCGAAATCCTTTTTGGCATACGAGCTTGCCGCCGCCCCTGGGTAAAGGAGAAACGATGTATAAAATTCTCAAGAAATCTAAGGGGAAAACTATTCGCCTTTATACCATCTCGGGGGTGGAGTCCTATCTCGGCGTTCTCCAGGACGTCAACGAAGACTACGTGACTCTAAAAGACGCTATGCACGGAGAAGTGACGTATATCGCGATCCAACACATCGAATCATTTCATGAGAGCCGATTGGGCAAAAGATAGGAGATTGAGTGCGCCCGGCTGGAAGAGGGGGTGAATTATGCCGGTAAAACGCGTCGATTGTTTTTTTTTAGAGGTGGAAGACAAGCCGGGAGTTCTGGCGCAGTTCGCGCGCCAGTTGGAAGACGCAAAAATCAACCTGCAAGGCCTCTGGGGTTATACGAACAGCGCGGGGAAAGGAAAGATTGCTTGTGTTCCCCGTGATCCGCAGAAGTTCGTTCAAAGGACAAAGAATCTCGGACTCGCGACCAGCCGACGAGTCGCTTTTCACATCTCCGGGCCCGACAGAGTCGGCGCGCTATGCAACGTGCTCGATGTGTTGGACAAGGCAAAGATCAACATAAACGTTCTGGACGCCATGGGTTTCAGCGGCCGGTTCGGCGCTTACATCTGGGTCGATCCCAAGGACGTGAAGACGGCGGCAAAAGCATTAAAGACCTAACTCCGACGCCAAGAATAAAAAAGATAATTGGTTGCAAAGACGGAGGCTGCCATGCCGATACTTAGAAGGCTCAAGGAGCTTTTGGATCACGCCAAGATCTCGTACGACGTCTTCGATCATCCCGTAGCGTTTACGGCGCAGGGAGTCGCGATAAGCCAGCATATCCCCGGCCAGGAGATGGCCAAGGTGGTGATTTTAAGAGCCGATGGCTCTCCTGTGATGGCGGTCGTGCCGGCGAGCCGGATGATCAGTCTCGCGAAGGTAAAAGCTGCGCTGGGCGCTAAACAGGTCGCGTTGGCTGAAGAAGACGAGTTCGCCTCTCTCTTCCCCGAATGCGAGATCGGCGGCATGCCTCCGTTCGGCAATCTTTTCGGCCTGCCGGTCTATGTGGACACATCATTGGAAAAAGATGAGGCGATCTTCTTCAACGCGGGCAACCACCGACAGACGGTAAAAGTAAAATATGGCGACTTCAAAAAACTGGTCAAGCCGGTGGTTATTTCCTTGACGCACGAACGGAAAATGAGAGCCGCTTAGATGGGATCGCAGCGCCAGAACGCGGCCGACGCTCGCGCATTACGCGCTCGAGCCGTTTGGAAGAAAAGCGGATGGTAGAACGCCGGAGCCGTCACATGGAACAGAAACAACAGCAGTTTTCAGTCTGGTACTTCATCGTGGCTTTTCTCATCATGCTGGCGATCCAGACCTTCCTGCTGACTCCGCGCGTGGAGATGATCACCTACGGCCAGTTTAAATCGTTGGTCAAGAGTGGCCACGTCACGGACCTTGCCGTGGGCCAGACAACCATTCAAGGCAACATCAAAGCCGAAGGAATGAAAACTGTTTTTACCGACGAACAACTCAGCCATATGAAATACGACGGCAAGAGCGCTCGTCCCTTCGCCACGGTCAGAGTCGAAGACCCCGGCTTGACCGTAGAGCTGGAGCAGGCGGGAATTCCCTTCCGCGGAGAGCTGACCAGCACCTGGCTCCCCACGATTCTGTCGTGGATCGTACCGGTCGCGCTGTTTTTTCTTTTATGGACTTATCTCATGAAGAGAATGGGAGGAGCGGGAGCCGGGCTGATGCAGATCGGGAAAAGCAAGGCGAAAGTTTATATCGAGAAAAAAACCGGCGTGACCTTTGCCGATGTCGAGGGCATCGACGAGGCCAAGGAAGAGCTCGTCGAGGTTGTCGAGTTTCTTAAGAACCCGGAAAAATACCAGCGCCTCGGCGGTCATATTCCCAAAGGCGTGCTCCTGCTCGGGCCGCCGGGCACGGGCAAGACTCTCTTAGCGAGGGCAGTGGCCGGAGAAGCCGAGGTCCCTTTCTTCAGCATCTCCGGCTCCGATTTTGTGGAGATGTTCGTCGGCGTTGGGGCGGCCCGAGTAAGGGATCTCTTTGCTCAGGCGGTCGAGCATGCGCCCAGCATTATATTCATCGACGAGCTCGACGCGTTGGGGAAAGCCCGGGGAATGAACATCCTCACCAGTCACGACGAGCGCGAGCAGACGCTCAATCAACTCTTGGCCGAGATGGACGGCTTCGTTCCCAATCAAGGCGTCATCATCATGGCCGCAACCAACCGGCCGGAGATTCTGGACGCCGCCCTCTTAAGACCCGGACGATTCGACCGGCAGGTGCTGGTGGATCGGCCCGACATCAAAGGCCGCGAGAAAATTCTCCGGCTGCATGCGAAAAAAATTAAACTCTCGCCCTCCGTCGAGCTCGGCGTCATAGCGGCCAAGACGCCGGGATTTGTCGGCGCCGACCTCGCCAACATCGTCAACGAAGCCGCTCTTCTCGCCGCGCGCCAGGAGAAAGAAGCAGTGGAGATGGCCGACTTCGACGAAGCCATCGAGCGAGTCGTCGCGGGCTTGCAGAAGAAGACCCGCATCATGAGCCCCAAGGAGAAGAAAACAGTCGCTTATCACGAGTCCGGCCATGCGCTGGTGGCGGAGATGGTCCCCGGCGCGGACCCGGTCGCGAAAATTTCCATCATCCCGCGAGGCATCGCCGCGCTCGGCTACACCCAGCAGCTTCCGACGGAGGACCGTTATCTCATGACCCGCTCCGAGCTGTTGGGCCGAATCTACGTGCTCCTGGGCGGAAGAGTCGCCGAGGAACTTGTCCTCGGTGATGTTTCGACCGGCGCGCAGAACGATCTTCAGAAAGCGACTGAGATCGCCAGAACGATGGTGACGCAATTCGGCATGAGTGAAAAAATAGGCTTGGTTTCGCTGGAGGGTCCAAGGACGCCGATGTTTCTTCCCGTGCCTATCCATGTTCCGAAAGAATACAGCGAAGAAACCGCCCGAACGGTAGACGAAGAAGTAAAAAAGATAATGGCTGAGACGCATGCAAGAGTCACGGAGATTCTCGGCTCCCGGCGCCGTGCGCTCGACGAGCTGGCAACGCTGCTTTTGGAAAAGGAAGTCGTCGAGAGGCCCGAGCTGCAGGCGATTCTCAAGGTCACGAGCCTCGACAGCGCGAAGAAACGAAAGGACGGCGGAAGCATCTCAGTTCCGGCGCGGGAATAGTTTTCTTGATCACGGCGAGTGAGCGATGCCTCTGGACTCGATTCCCAGCGGCGCCGTATCGTTTTCTTGCAGCAATTTCAATTCCGGCGGCGAACCAGCGAACCGAGAAACAGACCCGCCGCGGCGGCAATCCCCAATGTCATCCAGGGTTTCTCGCGCAGGCACGCTTCGGCGGATACTTTCGCCTCTTGAGCTTTCGCGCTCATGGCCTGCTGCCGCTCGCTCAAGGCTTTTTTGCCGTTCTCCATCTTCTTTCCAAGGCACTGGCGCAAGCCGGCGATTTTCTCGCCCGTCTGGCCGGCCGTCGTCTTGAGCAACTCCTCGACGTCGCCGATCAATGCCTTGAAATCGGAAGATAATTTTTCTCTCGTGACCTCATTCATAACAAACCTCCATGGTAAACATTTGCCGGCCGCCATCGGCTCAATCACTTGAGGCAACTTCGCGTGCAGCCTTTTCTTTTGGGCCACAAGCTGCAGTTTCTAATGATCAGGCGTTTTTTCTGAAACGGCGGCGAAGATGTAGGGGAGGCATCGATAAAAATCTCAGCGGGCTCGACAGCTTCCGGGCATTTGACGATTTTTCTGTATCGGTACCGGCTCACCATCGGATGAAAAACCATCATCCCGCAGTTTTCCCCTCTGATTCCCTTTTACGGTGTTTAACGGGGGTTACCGTGCTGGCCTGCGGGCCCTTTTCGCCCGGCTCCTCGACAAAATGAACTTCCGTCCCTACTTCGAGACCGTCGAAACCGCCGTCCAGCACGCTGTTTCTGTGAAAATAAATCTCCCGCCCGTCGGGCGTTTCAAGGAAGCCGAAATCCAGCTCGGGGAACAGCTTGCCGACCCGGGCATGCGGCAGGCCCTTGTGGACTTTTACAACTCCACGGCGGCGGCGGGCATAATCCTGAAGCTTGCGGCGCGCCGCGCCGAAGGCGTCTCGAATCGCCAATCGGATCTCATCGTGCGCCGCGAATTTGCTGAGCTCCCGGCTCTCTGCCAGCTCGAGATCGCCGGGGTATTTTTGTGAATGCAAAGGCCGGTCGGCAATCAGCCTGGGCGCGCGCTTGATGACAACCTCGCCGCCTGGAACGGTTAAATCGATGCGCACATGGTACTGCTTGCCTTTGCGATGGTGGTGGTGCGGCGCCTCGACCAGGACGCGGCAGCCCATGATTCTATCGTAGAATGACTCCAGTTTTTGAGCCGCCTCGCGGATGTGCGCCTCGACGGCCTCGGAAGGCGCCATATTTTTGAACGTGATCTGTAATGGTATTTCGATAACTATCCCTCCCTGGAAAAGTTTCCGGCAGGGATTTTTAAGAGCACATTCAATGCCAAAAAAATGAGCCGTTTTTCGTCAATCGGCTGAGTTTTTCCCGAAGCCGTTCCGATAAACGAGAAATTCACACGCGATAAATCGCAAAATTGAAAACGTTCTCAGGCCTGTTCGAGAGCACAGAATTCATCGCTTATATTCGTATCGAACCGCTTGGCCGCTTTAAAGTGCTTTTGCCGGTTCTCCTCGCCCGCGAGGGAGTCCGGAGCGTTCGAATCGCCCGTTGTTCGAGCTGGCGGATCCGCTCACGGGTCAGAGAGAATTTCTCCCCCAGCTCCTCCAGGGTGTAATCCCGGGACTCGCCGATGCCAAAACGGTAACGGAGCACGGCTTCCTCCCTTGGCGGCAGAACAGCGAGCGCTTTCCTGGTCTCCGAGCGGATATCGGACTCGACCGCCTCCTCGGCAGGCCTTAAATGGAATTTATCCTCGACGAAATCCAGCAGCGAGCTCTCGCCTTCTTCGCCGATGGGAGTTTCAAGAGAGACCGGCTCGGCACCGATTGCCATGAGCGCGATGACGTCGTTGACAGGCAAGCCCATTTTGGCTGCGATCTCCTTGGGGAGCGGCGTCCTTCCGAGCTTCTGAAACAAACCTCGGGATGCCTGAACCAGCTTGGCCCTCGCATCGATCCGGTGGACGGGAATCCGGATCGTGTGGCCGGTGTCGATGAGCCCGCGGGCGATGAATTGCCGGATCCACCAGCTCCCGTATGTGGAAAATCTGTATCCCAGTCGATAATCGAATTTCTCCACCGCCCTGATGAGACCGAGATTCCCTTCCTGAATGAGATCCAGGAACTGTAAGCCGCGATTAAGAGATCGCTTGGCGATGCTCACCACCAGGCGCAGATTGGCCTCGACGAACTCCTTTTTGGCCAAGCCGGTCTTGCTTTCTCCCTCGACGATCGAAGCAACCAGCCGTTTAATTTCTTCCGCCGTCAGATTGTTCGCCCGTTCGATCTCCTCGATTGCGGAAAGAATTTCCTTGCTTTCCTTCTTTCCCGGGGAGCAGTGAAGCTTCTCTTCCAACAGGTTCAACCGGGTCCGGGCCTTTTTAAGCTCTTCGGCCATTTCTCTTACATGAGATTCCGCAAGTCCAACATCCGTTAAAGCTTTGGTAATCTTTTTCTTTAGCGTGGCGAGCTTTGCCTCAAGCAGATCCATCCTTCGGGCAGAGACGCGCTTTTTCTTCGTCTCGGCATTAGTCCGTTCGAGATCTCGGCCTAAACGGAGGAGGTTGCCGGCTTTCCTGAGAAAGCGCTTCCGGTGAAACTCCGGATCGATCGGCGCTTCGTCGTCTCCGAGGCCGCCGAGAATTTCTCGTATGTGCGCCGCGCCGCTTTTTAACCGCTCCGCCAATGCGATGACGTAAGGCAAAGCGATCGGCGATGAAAAGACCGCCTCGGCTACCTGATCCTTACCCTCTTCCATCTGTTTTGCCAGCTCGATCTCGCGCTCGCGGCTTAGAAGAGGAATACTCCCCATCTGGCGAAGATAGAGCTGGACTGCGTCGCTGCTTCCTACCGGCTCTTCTATTTCGATTTCATCTTCTTCACGTTGTTCGTCCTTCTCCTCCTCGTCGAGCAGCTTTTCCTCCGGGAGAAGAGCTTCATTCTCCTCAAATCCCTCGCCAGACAATTTCGGGCGCTCCTCTAAACGAGCCGGCGAAAGATCGAGCTCCTCATCGAAATCTAATTTCATTTCCATCTTGTCTTCTCTCATGAAACTGACGGGATACGAAAGCGCATCAGTATCCGGTGCGGCAGTGTTAAAGAAAATTTAAGGATGTTCCCGCTGGTGTCAAGTTGCGATCGAAGCCGGAAAAATCACATTTTGCGTTTTGCATCGCCTGAAACTCCCAGGAGCAAGGCGGCTTGACGACGGCTCATGCAGCGGCGTAACGCGGAGCCGCCTTGGATCTCTGTCGCCGCTGTTTGAGCCACATCATAAGCTGAGAGAGCGTCATCGCATTCAGGACATGGCGCTTTTCCAGCCAGCCGCGCCGGGCCTGGTCGATGCCATAGCTCATGAAGCGCAATTGCTCGACGCTGTGGGCGTCGCTGTCGATCGCGATCTTCACGCCGACCTCGCGGGCGCGGTGCGCGTGCACGTCGTTCAAGTCGAGCCGGTCGGGCTGGGCGTCCAGCTCCATAGTCACGTCGTTTTCTCTTGCGGCTTGAAAGACCTCCTCCAGATCGATCGCGGACGGCTCGCGCCGGTTGATGAGCCGGCCCGTGGGATGGGCGAGAATATCCACAGCCGGATGAACGAGGGCTTTCAGAACGCGCCGGGTCATCTCACTTTTGGACATGTCCAGTTTCGAGTGAACGGCGGCAATCACCACGTCAAACCGCTCGAGAATACCATCGGGAAGATCGAGCGCGCCATCGGGCAGGATGTCCACCTCGCAACCGGTAAGAATTTTGATTTCGGGGACTTTTTGCCGGGCCTTCTCGATCTCTTCGAGCTGTCTTTTGAAATCGTCCGCGCTGAGGCCGCCGGCCACGCGCACGGCGCTGCTGTGATCGGTGATCGCGCAGTATTCATAGCCGCGTTCTTTACAAGCGCGCGCCATCTCTTCGATCGTGTTTTTTCCGTCCGTCCACTTGCTGTGCATCTGGAGATCGCCACGGATATCATCGAGCGCGATCAGATCGGGGAGTTTATGCTTTTGTGCCGCTTCGATCTCGCCGCGATTTTCCCGTAGCTCGGGCGGCATCCAATCCAGCCCCACCGCTCGGAAGACATCCTCTTCTCTGGCGCCGCCGATCCGTTTGCCTTTTTCTTCTCCGAGGTCCTCGGCCTTCGCCCCTTTGGGCAGGCGGAAGATTCCATATTCGCTGATACGGAGCCCGAGCTCGATGCCGATCTTGCGCACCGCTATGTTGTGCGCCTTCGAGCCGGTAAAGTAGTGCAGAGCCGCGCCGTAACAGTGCCGGGGGACGACGCGGAGATCGACCTGCAGGCCCGATCGTAGGATGACGGTTGCGCGCGTCGTGCCGGCGGCCGCCACCCTCTCGACTTCGGGATACGATTGAAAGCGTTTCATCGCGGGCGCCGGTTTTTCACACGCGGCCAAAATATCGATGTCCCCGACCGTCTCCATCCGGCGGCGGTAGCTTCCGGCCACGTCGAGCCGTTCGATGGCGGCGTCCTTACGGAGATATTCGACGAGGGGATGCACGAACTGATCAGCATCCAGGAGCTTGAGACGCCTGGGTCGTTTTTCGAAGCTCTGGACCGCCTGTCTGAGTTTCTCAACGCTCTTCTTGCCGAAACCGCGCAGAAGCTCCAGCTTTCCCGAGTCGAGCGCTTGCCCGAGTTGTTTTACGGAGGCAATCCCGAGCTTGTCATAGAGCAGTCTCGTCCGCTTGGGTCCGAGTCCTTCGATTTCGAGAAGCTCATTCAAGGTGGCAGGAAATTTTTTTCTGAGCGCCGTCAAAGCCTTGAGAGCACCGGTCTTAACGATTTCCTCGATGTGCTCGGCCATGTTCTTCCCGATACCCGGCAGCTCCTTGATATCCTTGCCTTCTTTGAGGAGCTGAGCTATCGGCTGGGAAAGACTTTCGACGGTCCGCGCAGCATTCCGGTAAGCCAGAACGCGGAATAGTCCCTCGCCTTGAATCTCCAGCAGGTCCGCGTAGCCGGTCAGAATATGCGCTATCTCGACGTTCTCCATCGTCTGCCCCGCCATCGGGCGGCTTCTTTGATTGAAGCCGCGCAAAACGCATGCCGTTACTGCGGCAAAAAAATTCCGCCGGTCTTATAGAGCGGCTCGTTGTTCGCAACTCGCGAAGAGATCGAATCGGCGGGTACTATGAAAAAGGCCGGCAGCTTGTCTTCGACGGTCGGCAGGCACCTGAAAGTTGCGGCGCGAGTATCACATTTGACATGCTATCCGCCAGATTTTTTCAACTTTGCGAAACAATCTCGGGAAAGAGCTGAAAGGTCTTCGGTCCCAGTGGCTCGTTGTTTGCTTTTAGCATCATTAAGAAAACCGCGTTTTTTGCGGCCGATAGAAAGAAATTGAATGGCGTGGTCTCCGATCAAGAAACCGAAGAACGGCTGGGCTGTCGCTCCCAACCTGCTGGATTACGAGAAGACCTGCGCCGCATTCTCGTGGGAGTCGATCCAGCGCGAGCTCGGCGGACTCCCCGGCGGTCGCGGTCTCAACATCGCGCACGAGGCGGTGGATCGCCACGCCGCCGGCGACCGGCGCGACCACCTGGCGCTCCGCTGGCTGGGCAAGCAGGGTGAGGTGCGCGATTTTACCTATGGCGATTTGTCCACTCTGAGCAATCGCTTCGCCAACATGCTACGCGGGCTCGGCGTCGGCAAGGGCGACCGCGTTTTCGCTCTCGCCGGGCGCATTCCCGAGCTTTACATCGCAGCGCTCGGCACGCTGAAAAACAGCAGCGTCTTTTGCCCGCTCTTCTCCGCCTTCGGCCCCGAGCCGATCGAGCAGCGGCTCACGATCGGCGAAGGCAAAATCCTCATCACGACGGGATTGCTGTACAACCGAAGAAAGGTCGCCGAGTGGCGTAAAGCAGTGCCTCATCTAAAGCACGTCCTGCTGGTCGGCGGCGATGCCGCGGCGTTGTCGCACCCGGAGACTCACAGCTTCGAGGCGCTGATGGCGGAAGCCGGCGACCGCTTCGAGATACCGCCGACCGATCCCGAGGACGCTGCGCTGCTCCATTTCACCAGCGGCACCACCGGCAGGCCGAAGGGCGCGATTCACGTCCATCAGGCAGTGGTCGCGCACTACATCACGGGAAGATACGCGCTCGATTTCCACCCGGAAGATATTTTTTGGTGCACTGCGGATCCCGGCTGGGTGACCGGCACGTCTTACGGCATCATCTCCCCGTTGACCCACGGCATCACGAACATCGTCGACGAGGCGGACTTCGACGCCGAGCGCTGGTACGCCATTTTGCAAGATCAGAAGATCACGGTCTGGTATACGGCACCGACGGCGGTGCGCATGATGATGAAGGTCGGGATCGAGCCGATCCGCAAGTACGATCTCAAACATCTGCGCTTCATCGCCAGCGTCGGCGAGCCGCTCAATCCTGAAGCGGTGGTGTGGGGCCAGGAAGCGTTCCGCCTCCCGATCCACGACAACTGGTGGCAGACCGAGACCGGCGGCATCATGATCGCCAACTACGCGGCGATGGAGATCCGGCCGGGATCGATGGGCAAACCGCTGCCCGGCATCGAGGCCGCGATCGTCGAGCGGCGCAAGGACGGCGGCATCGAAGTGATTTACGAGCCAAACGCGCAGGGCGAGCTGGCGCTCCGGCCGGGCTGGCCGTCGATGTTCCGCGGTTATCTCCACGAAGAAGAGCGCTACCGCGAATGCTTCGCCGCTGGCTGGTATCTCACGGGCGACCTGGCGAAGCGCGACGCCGATGGCTATTTCTGGTTTGTCGGCCGCACCGACGACGTGATCAAGTCCGCCGGCCATCTGATCGGTCCGTTCGAAGTCGAGAGCGCGCTGATGGAACATCCGGCCGTCGCCGAGGCCGGCGTCATCGGCAAGCCCGATCCGATTATCGGCGAGGTGGTGAAAGCCTTCGTCTCGCTGAAGGCGGGCTACAGCGCGAGCGAGGCGCTGCAAACAGAGCTGCTCGGCTTCGCGCGCGCGCGGCTCGGCCCTGCCGTCGCGCCGCGAGAAATCGATTTCCGCGACAGCGTGCCCAAGACCCGGAGCGGCAAGATCATGCGCCGCCTGCTCAAAGCGCGCGAGCTGGGCTTGCCGGAAGGCGATACGTCGACGCTGGAGAGTTACGAATGAGACCGAAAGCCGGATCATCGCAGCCTTCGATCGAGCGCGCTCACGCGCTCGCTCTCCTCAGCGAGATGATCCGCATCCGCCGCTTCGAAGAAAAATGCGCCGAGCTTTACAGCGCCGCCAAGATCCGCGGTTTTGTCCATCTCTACATCGGCGAGGAGGCCGTGGCCGTCGGCGCCATGCAGGCGCTGGAGCCGGACGACGCGATCGTCGCGACCTACCGCGAGCACGGACACGCGCTCGCGCGCGGTATCTCCGCCGCGTCGATCATGGCGGAGATGTACGGCAAGATGGAAGGCTCCAGTCGCGGCCGCGGTGGCTCCATGCACATCTTCGACGCCGCGACGCGCTTTTACGGCGGCAACGCGATCGTCGGCGGCGGCCTGCCTCTGGCTGTGGGGCTGGCGTTGGCCGACAAGTACCAGGGTCGTAGCCGCGTGACCGCCTGCTTCTTCGGCGAAGGCGCGGTCGCGGAAGGCGAGTTTCACGAATCGATGAATCTCGCCGCGCTGTGGAATCTGCCGGTGCTGTTCTGCTGCGAGAACAACCTCTATGCGATGGGCACCGCGCTCGCCCGCTCCGAATCCGAGACCGATCTCTGCCTCAAGGCCGCGAGCTTTCAGATCCCCGCTTGGCCGGTGGACGGCATGGACGTTCTCGCCGTGGAAATGGCGACCAAAAAGGCGGCGCTCGCCGTGCGCTCGGGCGGCGGGCCGCACTTTTTGGAATTTCGCACCTACCGTTTTAGAGCTCACTCGATGTACGATCCCGAGCTCTACCGCGACAAGAAAGAAGTCGAAGAGTGGAAAAAACGCGATCCGATCCCGAATTTCGTTTCGATGTTGAAAGAAAATGGACTCCTGAAAGATGAAGAGATCGCGCAAATCGAGCAGGAGGTTGCGCTCGAAGTCAAACAGGCGGTTGCGTTCGCCGAGGCGGGAACCTGGGAGCCGGTCGAAGATCTCACGCGATTTGTTTACTCCGAGGAGCGCCGCTCATGACGGCCGAGGCGAAGACGATCAAGACGACCTACCGCGAAGCGATTCGGTCCGCGCTGCGCGAGGCCTTGCAGCGCGACGAGCGCATCTTCCTCATGGGCGAAGACGTGGGACGCTACGGCGGCTGCTTCGCGGTGAGCAAGGGATTGCTCGATGAGTTCGGCCCGGAGCGAATCCGCGACACGCCGCTCTCCGAGTCGGCCTTCGTCGGCGCCGGCATCGGCGCGGCGCTGGGCGGCGTGCGGCCGATCGTCGAGATCATGACGGTCAACTTCAGTCTCCTCGCGCTCGACCAGATCGTGAACAACGCGGCGACGATCCTGCACATGTCAGGTGGCCAGTTCAACATCCCGCTGGTGATCCGCATGACCACGGGCGCGGGACGGCAGCTCGCTGCGCAGCACTCGCACAGCCTCGAAGGCTGGTACGCGCACATCCCCGGCATCAAGGTGCTGACGCCGGCGACGCTCGAAGACGCGCGCGGCATGTTGTGGACCGCCCTGGAGGATCCCGATCCGGTCCTGATCTTCGAGCACGGCGCGCTCTATAATATGGAAGGCGAATTGGCGGTGGACGCGGGCGCGGTCGAGATCGCTAAAGCGGCGATTCGACGATCGGGCACCGATGTGAGCCTCATCACTTACGGCGGGACGCTCGGCAAAACAATGGAAGCCGCGGAAGAGCTGGCGCGCGATGGCGTGAGCGCCGAAGTCATCGATCTGCGCGCGCTCCGGCCTCTCGACACACCGACAATCATCGATTCTGTGAGCCGCACACATCGCGCCGTCATCATCGACGAGGGCTGGAAGAGCGGCAGCATCTCGGCCGAGATCATGGCGCGCATCATGGAGAACGCCTTCTACGACCTCGACGCGCC
>JBGQBP010000061.1:0-16101 GCA_041494945.1 Binatia bacterium
TACATGTCGAAGAGCCCGAGCATGTCGTGAACGACGAGCACTTGCCCGTCGCAGTGCATTCCCGCGCCGATGCCGATCGTCGGAATCGAGAGCCGCCGCGTGATCTCCTCGGCAAGGTCCAGAGGAATGCCTTCCAGCACGATCGAGAACGCGCCGCCCTCCTCGACCGCGAGCGCGTCGCGCATGATTTTTTCCCGCGCCTCTTTTTCTTTGCCCTGGACCTTATAGCCGCCGAAGCGATGAATCGACTGCGGCGTCAAACCGACGTGGCCCATGACCGGAATCCCCATCTCCACAATCGCTTGTATTGTCTTCTGTACCGGCACACCGCCTTCGACCTTCACGGCCTCGGCGCCGCCCTCGCTCAAAAATCTTCCCGCGTTGCGCTTGGCTTCTTCGACGCTCACCTGGTACGAGAGAAAGGGCATGTCGGCGACGAGCAGAGCGCGCTTGCGCCCGCGCGCGACGATCCGAGTGTGATAGATCATCTCTTCCAGCGTGACCGGGAGCGTGCTCTCCTGCCCCTGGACGACCGATCCGACGGAGTCGCCGACGAGCAGGATGTCGATCCCGGCGCCGTCGAGAATCCGCGCAAAAGAGTAATCGTAAGCGGTCAGGACGGCGATCTTCTTTCCCGCCTGTTTCATCTTCACGATTTCCGGCACAGTGACCTTTTCAGCCATCGTTTCAACCTCCAGAAAGCAAAAAAGCCCTCCGGACTAAACCGGAAGGCCATTAAGAGACTCACAGTGCTTGGAAGGCCCGGTAAGCTTCCGCTTACTGCCTTCCGCCTACTGCTTTCTTCTTCGTACTGGCGTCCGTCTCAGTCCAGGTTACCTGGATCCAAGCGGTATATAATGCTGCGTCCCGGAACCCATGCTGTTGATTTCGCGGATCAGGTCAGCCAGGTGTTGGCTGCTCGCCACGAAATCGATCTCGGAAGTGTTCACCACCAGAAGCGGGCTCTCGTCATAGTGGAAAAAGAACTGATTGTAAGCCTGAGCCACCTCTGTCAGGTATTCCGGGGTCACGCCTCGTTCGTAAATCTTATCTCTCTTTTTGAGCCTTTTGTAAAGGACTTCGGGCCGCGCCTGGAGGTAAACGACCAGGTCGGGCCGCGGCAGGCGCGGGTCGAGAAGCTGGTAAATCTGGTGATAGAGCGCCAGCTCTTCGGCGCTGAGCGTCAGGCTCGCGAAGATCTTGTCTTTGGCGAAAAGATAATCCGAGACGGTACCCTGGCTGAAGAGATCCTGCTGGATCAACTTCGTTTGCTGATGATAGCGGCTGAGGAGAAAGAAGAGCTGGTTCTGAAACGCGTAGGTTTCGCGGTCTTGATAGAACTTGGAAAGGAACGGATTGTCCTCGACGGTTTCGAAGATGGTGCGCGCCTGGAACTCGGCGGCGAGTATCTTGGCCAGGCTCGTTTTCCCCACTCCGATCGGCCCTTCGACCACGATGTACTTTTTGCTCGCCATCCCGGCTCAAGAATTTACACAATGGCCGAAGAATTGTCCAGTTTATCTTTGGCTCCGAGCCGGCAACCTACCTTTATGTTATAGTCGTCTCCGCCATGTTCGAGCTGAGGGAAAAAATCGGCCAGACGATCATGGTCGGACTGAGCGCAGACGAGATTACGCCGGAGGAGGAGAAGCTATTAAAAGATCATCCCTTCGGCGGATTCATTCTTTTCAGCCACAATTTAAAAGAGCCGAAGCAAATTCGTTCTCTCTGCCGAGCGCTTTGGGAAACAGGCAAAGAGCTTCCACCGTTCATCGCCATCGACCAGGAAGGCGGGAGAGTCCACCGGCCGCCGCCGCCGTTCACCCATTTTCCGCCCGCGGCTTTATTAGGTCGCTCGCGAAACGCCGATCTCGTTTACCGAACCGGCGCGGCGATAGCGCGCGAGCTATCGGCAGTCGGAATCAATCTCAACTTCGCGCCGGTGCTCGACGTTAACTCGAATCCAAACAATCCCATCATCGGCGATCGCGCTCTCGGCGCCGATCCCAACGAGGTCACGCGGCTCGGGTGGGAGATGGTTTGCGGTCTCAGAGACGGCGGAGTGATTCCCTGCGTCAAGCATTTTCCCGGTCATGGCGACACGGCCAAGGATTCACATCTGGAGCTTCCGGTCGTGAAAAAGACTCTCGAAGAGCTGCGATCGACCGAGCTTCCGCCGTTCGTTCACGCCTGCCGCAATCAGGTGGAAGCTCTGATGACGGCGCATGTCCTCTATCCCGCGCTCGACGCGAGTCATCCGGCGACGCTTTCCGCGTGGATTGTCGGCGAGCTGCTCCGCGGCAAGCTCGGATACGACGGCATCGTTTTCAGCGACGATCTCGAGATGAAGGCGATCGGCGAGAATTATTCCGTAGAGGACGCCGTCGGGCTCGGCGTGCTCGCCGGCATCGACGTGCTGCTCTTCGGCCACGAGACCGAGAAAGCGGTCGCGGCGTTCGATTTTCTTTGCCGCGAGGCCGAGCGCGATTCGGAGTTACGCGCGCGGGTCGAGCAAAGCTATCGGAGGATCCGGAGCTTAAAAAAACGGCAGCTGACTGATTTCGATGGCGCGCCGCGGGAGAAGCTCGAGAATTTGATCGGGCCGCACGGAAAAATCGTCGCGGAGATTCAAGGCAGCCGGTAGGCGCTGTAGTCGATCAGCTTCTTGATGTCGTGGTGAGGCTCCCCTTCCCATTTTTCCAATACAAGATCGGCCGGGCATTTTCCTTGAGACACAAGATCGCGAAGGGGCATTAAATAAAGCGTCTCGTCGTCGCCGTTCTCGTTCAGAGCGGCCTGGCGCTTGAGTCCTTCCCACGCGATCTGAATCACTTCTTTGGCGAGATCGGCTGCCGAGAATTTACGCGCGCGCGCCGCCAGCGCGTAGCGGTGCGAATCGTGGTAGAACTGCATGCGTTCGTCCCACGACCAATCTTTGACGAGATCCCAGGACGCCAGAAGACAGTCCGAATCGTACAAAAACCCTTTGATGAGCGCGGCCAGCGCGGGCATCAGCTCCGGCGGCTGGCTGTCGGCGGAGCGCACTTCCATGTAGCGCTTGATCCTCACCTCGGGAAACAGAGTCGTGAGATGCAGGTCCCAATCCTCGATCGTCGCGGTATGCCCCATATAACCGCGCGTCCAGAAGTGGCGAAACGGGATGCCGGTAAAATCGATATACTTGCCGTCGCGGACGATCAAGTACATCGGAACATCCAGCGCGTATTCGACGTAGTGGGCAAAAGAAACGGCCGGGTCGAACGCGAACCGCAACAAGCCGCAGCGGGCTTTGTCGGTATCGGTCCAGATATGCCCGCGAAAACTTTTGTAGCCGTTGAGGCGCCCCTCCGAGATCGGCGAGTTGGCGAACATCGCCGTGATCAAAGGCGCAAGTCCCATGGCCGCGCGGAACTTGTCCATCGCGTCTTTCTCGTCGCTGTAGTCGATGTTGGCCTGAACCGTCGCGGTCTGCTTCATCATCCGCTGGCCGAGAGTGCCGACCTTCGGCATATACGGCCCCATGATCCGGTAGCGCTTCTTCGGCACCCACTCGATCTCTTCCACCGTGCTGACCGGCTGGATGCCGAGACCGAGAAAGACCACGTTCATTCGCTTCGACACCTCCAGCAGCTCGCGGATGTGCAGCGTGAATTCCGCGTGCGTGCAGTGGATGGTCTCGCACGGCTCGCCGCTGAGCTCGATCTGCCCTCCCGGCTCCAAAGTAATCTGGGCATTCCCGCGCGCGAGCGCGATGATATGCCCTTCCTCCTCGACCGGCTGCCAGTTGTACTCTTCGATGAGCGCCTTGAGAATGGCTTCGACGCCGCCGGGACCGGAGAAGGAAATCGCCTTGCCGCTGTCGCGCCGGATGCCGATTTTTTCGTACTCGGTGCCGACGCGCCATTTCGAACGCGGCTTGCCCGAGTTGTGAAAAAACTCTTCAAGCTCCCGGGTGCTACGAATGTTGTTGGACATAGGGACGAATATTCTGCGCGTAGGGCGGCGTGATCACGCCCTTTTCGGTAATGATCGCCGTGACCAGCTCGTGCGCGGTGACGTCGAAGGCGGGATTGAGAATGCGCACGCCGCGCGGCGTGATGGCGTGCCCGAAGATGTGGGAGACCTCCCGCGGATCTCGCTGCTCGATCGGGACTTCGGCGCCCGTAGGGCATTTGGCGTCGATGGTCGAAGTCGGCGCGGCCACATAAAACGGAATCTTGTGGCGCTGCGCCATGACGGCGATTCCATAGGTTCCGATCTTGTTGGCGACGTCGCCGTTGGCGGCGATTCGGTCCGCGCCCACGATCACCGCATCGACCCTGCCCTTCTGCATCACGTAACCCACCATGCTGTCGGCGATAAGCGTCACCGGAATTTTATCTTTCTTGAGCTCCCAGGCGGTCAGCCGCGCGCCCTGAAGAAACGGCCGGGTCTCGTTCACCAGCACGTCGACGTTTCTCCCGGCCTCTTTCATCGCGCGGACGACGCCCAGCGCCGTGCCGTATCCGGCCGTGGCCAGCGCGCCGGCGTTGCAGTGCGTCAGGATGTGCGAAGAATTGCCCAGCAGCTTCGCGCCGATTTTTCCGAGCTGCTTGTTAGCGGCGATGTCCTCCTGGTAAATTTTAACTGCTTCGTTCTTCAGGAGCTGCTTGACCACTTCGATTCCCTGGCTTCGCTTCTCGATGTAAATCCGGCGCATCCGCGCCAGGGCCCAGAAAAGATTGACCGCCGTCGGCCGGGTCTTCTCCATCGTGCGGAAGATGCGCTCGATCTCCCGGTCGAAATTTTTTCCCTTGACCCAGAGCGCCCCGAGCGCGACACCCATGGCCGCCGCCACTCCGATGGCCGGCGCGCCGCGCACGACCATATCGCGGATCGCCTGCGCTACGCCTTCGTAGTCGCGGTAGACGCGATAGATCTCTTTGTTGGGAAGAAGGCGCTGGTCGAGCATGACGACATGGTTATTTTTCCACTGGATGGTTCTGACGGCCATGGCCACGCTTCCTATTTCAAAGGAGGCTGAGTATAGTAGGCCCCCAAAGGGAGCGTCAAGGGCTGGTGAGCTTTCATACCATTTTGGGATATCTCTCCGGTCTCTATTTCATCAAGCCGGACCTCGATGCGGCGGCGCTTTTGCGCACAACGGCCGTCGTGCACCTTCTCGACGCCGTGCTCTGCGCGCTCATCGCCGGCCAGAGCGGGCGCAATAAAAAGATCTGGGCTGCGGCCGGACTCCTTCTCGGCATCTGGGGCCTGGCGACTCTCTTCGTGCTCCCCTCGAAAAAAAATAACTTCTTACCTCGCGTCCATTGATCAATATCTGTTCTCACAGGGCGGTCAAAAAGGTCTCAGAGGCGAGGCGCGCGAGAATCGACGAGCGCAGGCGTACTTTTTTCAGTACGTCGCATAGCTCGCCACCGGCGAGCGTCAAGATTGTCGCGATTCGAAGCGCAACTTTGATAACGCCCGCCAGTGGCGGGCTGTGGCATATGAGCCTTTTTCACCGCCCTGCTCAGTCGTCTTGCGCGACGACGTAGGCGAGCGCGTGCTCGGCGGTGTGCGTGATCGACACCATCAGACGGCGAATTCCCAGTTTTTGCGCGAATGTGGACGTGTGGTTGTGAAGCGCGATCTCCGGCTTTCCGCCGCGCGCGCGCACGACTTCGATATTCGACCAGCTCACCTTGGCGCCCCAACCGGCGCCTAAGGCCTTCATCACGGCTTCCTTCGCGGCGAAACGGCCGGCGTAGCTTTGATATTTGCCGCGCCCTTTCTTCTCGCAGTACGCGATCTCGCCCGCCGTATAGACCCGGTCGCGAAACCTTTTTCCGATTCCGCTATCCTCCAGAGCCCGCTGGATGCGCGCGACTTCTATCAGATCGACGCCAACGCTCAGAATCATCCGGTCAAGTCTGCCTCTCAGCCGCAAAACTGTCAACGGGGTTGGAGCGCTTTACATGAAAGCGCTGCGTGTTACATTAGCGCTCGTTCGATCTATTCACGCGGTTATGCTCCCCGGACCCAATCACGAGGAAAAAGAGCGGCGCGACTTCGATGTCCGCCGTTTTGTATCGATCGCCGTGTTTTTTCTCCTCGCCGGATGTTCAGCCATGCAATCAACGGCGCCGGTTGAGCCCGGCCTGCCGCCCAAGACAATCAAATTCAGCCGGCCGGACGAGCTGCGCCATCTTCTCACGCACGCCGCGAATAGCTCGAAGCAGGGCCGGATCGTCTACATCGGCGTCTACGGCGGCGAGGTTCCGCCGTGGGAGCAGGCGCGATATTTTATTCCGAAGGACTGGCCGCCGTATCAGAACTTGCGTGAAGAAAAAGACCTCGAGCGCATCGCGTATCACGACTCCCTGATGCACATTCTTGCGCTCGAAATATCGAGACGTTTTCCCGACAGCATCACGGTCATGATCAAAGGCGACAGCGAGGTGGTCGCCAACGTCGCCAGGTATTTGTACTCGCGCGGGGACAAACTCTATCTCATCGGCCACAGCCAGGGCGGCGCGGTCGTCGCCGACGCCGCGCACGAGCTCAAACGCGCCGGCATCCCGATCGAGCTGATGGTGCAGATGGAAGGCTTCCAGGCCGACGAGAGGGTGCCCGGCAACGTGGTTCAAGCCTTTAACTTTTTTGTTCCGTCCAGCTTCTCGTTCTGTCCGGGCCGGGTAAAATTGACAGCCGAGGACCCGGCCGCCACGCGCGTCGCGAACGTGCCGGTCCCCGATCCATGGGGGCCGTTCACCGGATTTTGCGCCGCTCATCGCAACATCGACAGCGATCCCAGGGTGTGGAAGCCGGTGCTGCAATATATTATTGAGTCAGCGGGTGAATCGGCGGACGGACAACCAGGAGGCGCGAAATGATCACGCTCAGAGGTAACGACGACCGAGGGCAGACGAAGCTCGATTGGCTCGACAGCCGCCACACGTTTTCCTTCGGCGATTATCACGACCCGCGCAACATGGGCTTTCGCGATCTCCGTGTCATCAACGAAGACCGCGTCGCGCCGGGAAAAGGCTTCGGCACGCACTCGCATCGGGATATGGAGATCATCACCTACGTGTTGGAAGGCTCGGTCGAGCACAAAGACAGCACGGGCAATCAAACCATCATCCGGCCGGGCGATGTGCAGCGGATGACCGCAGGCACGGGAATCAGCCACAGCGAATACAACCCGTCGAAGACTGAGCTGGTTCACTTCCTGCAGATCTGGATTTTGCCGGAGCGAGAGAATCTACCGCCCTCGTACGAGCAGCGCGTGTTCGATCTGGAAAAAAATCGCGGCCGGTGGATTCTCGTCGCCGCCAAGGACGGTCGTGACAGCGCCGTCACCGTGCATCAGGACGTGGCGCTCTCCGTCGCGTGCCTGCTTCCCGGCCAGCAGGCGAGTTATCGGCTCAAGCCCGGCCGCCACGCTTGGCTGCACGCGGCGCGCGGAAACATAACGCTCAACGGCGCGGCGCTCAACGAAGGCGACGGCGCCGCGGTGAGCGAGGAGGAGATTCTGGAAGTCAAAGCCGCGGAGAGCGCGGAGGTACTCCTATTCGATCTGGCCTGATCGTGTTACAGCCGTAGGGGCGGTTCGCGAACCGCCCCTACTCCGGGCCGCCTGAAGGTTTGAACAAAAGGAGGGAATACCATGGAACCTCAGCAAGCTGTGGGGTATCGAAAAACTTTATGATAATTTTCCCCAAAGTCGTCACCCCCGAATGTTTTTATCGGGGGTCCAGTCCTAGTTTTGTCTGGATTCCCGATGGAAGCATTCGGGAATGACAGACTCTTAGATGCCTGGAAATAGCTTTTACGCAGCGAACTGCGGGGGATTTGACCCATAGCGATTCAATCTAAAATCCAAAATCTAAAATCGAAAATGTATCCGCGTTGACTCCCGCTATTCCTTAGCGTAAAAATCTCCGAGAGGTGAACCGCTTATGTTTGCGCGCACGGCACTCGGTTTGTTTCTTGGCTCGTTGATTCTTGCCGGCTCGATAACTCCGCCCGACGCCTGGGCGCAAAAAGGCAGGATCAAGGTCGTGACCCAGACGCCGCTCTCGGGCGAGCAAGCGGGGACCGGCGAGCCTATCAAGCTCGGCGCGCAGCTCGCGGTCGAAGAGGCGAGCAAGAGATTCAAGACGCTGGGATACGATCTGATTCTCGTTCCCTTGGACGATCAGGCGAAACCGGAGGTTGGCGTCGCCAATGCGCGGAACGTCGCCGCCGATCCTGACGTCCTGCTCGTTGTCGGCCATTTCAATTCCGGCGTCGCCCTCCCCGCCTCCGACGTGTACAAGGAATCGCTGTTGACGATGATCTCACCGGCCAACACGGCAACGGAGATTACCGATCGCGGCTATCTCAACGTCAACCGCGTTTGCGGCCGTGACGACATCCAGGGGCCGTTGGGCGCCCGATTCGCCGCGGAAGACCTGAAGGCCAAGTCCGTCTATATCATTCACGACAAAACGGTCTATGGCCAAGGCGTCGCTGAGAATTTTCGCAACGAAGCGAAAAAACTTGGGCTCAAAATATTGGGGTTCGAAGGAACAGAGGAGCGGACTAATTTCGGTCCTCTTATCATTCCGCTAAAGGCGAAAAATCCGGATCTCGTCTATTTCGGCGGCGTCTACCATCAGGGCGGCCTACTGCTCAAACAGATGAGGGAAAAGGGCGTCAAAGCCGCGTTCCTCGGACCCGATGGTATCGACGACGCGGAGATGGTCAAGATCGCCGGCAACGCCGTGGTCGGCTCCTATTACACAACTGTAGCTCCGCCTAAGGATCTTTCCCCGGAAACCGCTGCCTTCGCGGAAAAATACAAGCAGCGCTTCGGCAAGGAGATCGGATCGTTCGGTCTGTACGGCTACGTCGCCTCCGCCCTGGGCATCAAAGCAATCGAGAACGCGATCGAGGATCTCGGCGGGAAAAAGCCGACGCGCAAGCAGGTCTCCGAGGCGGTGAGAAAGATCAACTACAAGGGCGTGACGGGTTCTATCGCCTTCGATAATAAAGGCGATCCCATAAAAGCAAAATATTTCGTCCTCAAGTTCGAAAAGAAGCAGTATCCCGGCAAAGTCGTCAAAGTCATAGAGTCCGCGGCGCCGCCGGCAAAGAAACTATAGCCGCCTTCCTCTTGCATCGGCCGTAGGAAATACTCCCGCATGAGAAAAAAAATTCGCGTGGCCGTTCTCTTCGGCGGCAGATCCGCCGAGCACGAGATCTCTCTCATATCGGCCAAGAACGTCGTCGAAGCGATCGACAAGAAAAAATACGAAGTGGTTCTGATCGGCATCGACAAAAAGGGCAAGTGGTATTTCAACGACGACGAGAAGCTGCTGCAAAAGGCGGATCGGCCGCGGGCGATCAAGTTCGACCGGGAACAGAATGCGCTGGCGTTGGTGCCGTCGAACAAATCGAAGCAATGGCTCCGTCTCTCCAACCGGCGCCCGCAGAAACCCGTGGACGTTGTCTTTCCGGTTCTCCATGGAACGTTCGGCGAGGACGGCACGGTCCAGGGCCTGCTTAAAATGGCCGACATTCCCTTTGTCGGCGCCGGCGTTCTGGGCTCGGCCGTGGGCATGGACAAAGACGTGATGAAGCGTCTGCTGCGAGACGCCGGCATTCCCATCGCCCGGTTTGTCACCGTGCATAGTTCCGAGCGGAAGCAGCTCGATTTTGTCTCCGTCGCGCGCGAGCTCGGGTTGCCGTTTTTTGTGAAGCCCGCCAACCTGGGCTCGTCGGTTGGGATTCACAAGGTGAAGGACGAGCGCGAGTTCGCCGCCGCGATCGAAGACGCTTTTCGCTACGATCAAAAGATTCTGATCGAAGAATACATTCAGGGAAGAGAGATCGAGTGCTCGGTCCTCGGCAACGAAGATCCCATCGCCTCCGTGCCCGGAGAGATCATCACGCGGCACGAATTTTATTCGTACGAAGCGAAGTATCTGGACGAAAAAGGCGCGGCGCTGGAAATTCCGGCAAGACTTTCCACGCCTGTGGCGGAAGAGATTCAGCGGACCGCGGTCAAAACGTTTAAAGCGCTTTGCTGCGAGGGCATGGCGCGCGTGGATTTTTTCCTGCGCGACGATAAAGAAGTCATCGTCAACGAGATCAACACCATCCCCGGCTTCACCAAGATCAGCATGTACCCCAAGCTCTGGGAATCGAGCGGCCTCTCCTACCCCGACCTGATCGACCGCTTGATCCAGCTCGCGCTGGAGCGGTTCAAGAAGGAAAGAAGATTAAAAACGAGCTTCGGCGGTTAACCGCCGCGCAACTTCGACGAGCCCGTTATTATTTCCTGAGCCATGATGGGGCCGCGTCTTGCATTACAACAATGTGTGATTGCAAGAACCTGTCCCCACTTCTGTTCCCACTTCACAAATATCACGTCTAGACTCCGTACCCCATATAGGTTGACGTGTGTCACGCGACAGGCGATAATCCTTTTCAGATGAGTATTCGTTCGTTTCGACATAGGGGCTTAAGGCGGCTCTACACAACAGGGGCGGGAAGGGATCTCCCGGCTGCCCTGGTGGAGAAAATATCCGACATCCTGTTGGCGATCGACGAAGCCACCCGGCCGCAGGAGGTTGCTTTGTTTCCTGGTTGGAGGTTGCATCCTTTGAAGGGTGAGTTGAAAGGTTTCTGGAGCGTGACCGTTAGCGGTAACTGGCGGGTGATCTTCCGGTTCGAGAACGGTGACGCATTTGACGTTGATTTGGTTGACTATCATTAAGGGAGGTATTTGAAGTATGGCGATGAAGAATCCCCCGCATGTGGGCGGTGTGATCCGCCGCCAAGTGATTGAACCGCTTGGGTTGACGGTGACGGAAGCGGCGAAGGCGCTTGGGGTTGGAAGGCAGGCGCTTTCCAGCTTGCTCAATGAGAAGGCAGCGCTTACGAGCGACATGGCCCTGCGGGTCGAAAAGGCATTCGGGCCAAAGATGGATCACCTCATGCGGATGCAGCTTGCCTATGATTTGGCTCAAGCCCGCAAGGAGGAGAGGACGATCGGGGTGAAGCGTTACGTCGCGAAGACGGGGACGGAACACCCGGGATTGTCGACATGACCGGTCAAGCCCTTGGATGGGGAGTCGCGTCTTGCATTACGACAATGCGTAATTGCAAGACCTGTCCCCACTTCTTTACGCATGGGCGCCTAAGGTCGGCAAGACGAGATATGCGGAAGTATGTTTCAGCCTTTGTCGTTATCCACAAGTGATCGACTCTTTACAATGCAGCGTAACCAATATAGAAATCGTCGCACACGCACGTATCCAAAACGTACCATACGGAAGTAAGGCGGTACTACACGGAACAAGATATTCATAGTTAGGACTCAACCATGCCAGCCTGGCTCATTCCTGCACTCAAAGCCGTTCTTCCGCATGTCGGAACTATCGTTTCTGCGGCTGCGCCAGCATTTACCAAGAAAAGTGCTGATGCTGCCAATCAGACGATGTTGCTACAACAACAGATAACGGAACTTCAGGCCGCGGCCTCTGAGAACGATGCACACATCAAGGAACTAGCAGCACAGATCAAAAATACTGTCGAGGCTTTGGAGAAGGGGGCGTCAGTTGCGGAAAGAAGGCATCGACGGATTCTGGTTCTCTGTATCGCGGCAACGGTCCTGTCCGTGACCTCCCTGTGCATTGCGTTGTTGATTCTTGTTGCGCGATGAGTCCTAACTTTAGCTGCTGCGGACGGGCCGCCAGCGTCGCGTCTCTTCAACTGTCAGCGCGGGCCCGCCGCAGAGCAAGACGTTAGCGGTCACGAATATGACGCACCTTCCCGAGATCTGGGACTGCAGGTACGGTGTCAGACTTGCGATTCTTGCTCAAATTTTGCTTCCCCGCTTTTGCAACGCAACAAATATGGGGTCGCGTCTTGAATCTTGACATCCAAAAAAAGAGGTAAGTATCATTCGGGGACTGCTCTAAGTATTTCCTGCTGCTTCTTGCATGAGATTACGCACTTCACGCTGTTAAAATGCGAATTCATTTGTTGACGACCCGCTAATGGCGTCTCATGCGATCTCAGCAATCCCGGGGATGCGGGAGCGCGCCACTCGTCCTCCTTGCATCACGAACTCCACGCGGCGAAGCGCACTGATGTCCTTTAGCGGGTTTCCGGGGACGGCGATTAGGTCGGCGATTTTTCCTGGCTCTATCGTTCCTACCTTCTTATCGATTCCCAAAATTCCCGCGTTGGTCGCGGTCGCCGCGACGATGACATCGCCTTCCGACATGCCACCTTGCACCATCAACTCCACCTCCATGCCATTTTCGCCGTGGGGGAAAAGCGGTGAGCCCTCGAAGTCCGTCCCCATGCCGATGCGGAGCCCCATGCGCATAGCAAGAGCAAACGATTTCATGTGCGCTTCAACCACCTCTTTGGCTTTGCGCACAGCGTAGGCCGGCGAGCCGAGACCTTCACCCAAAGTGGCGATGCGATAGAAATAGGCGAGCGTAGGGACAAGCGCGGTATTTCGCTCGCGCATCCACTGGCAGGCTTCTTCGTCGAGATAAATCCCGTGCTCGATGGAATCTACGCCGGCCAATATTCCATTTTTGATGCCCTGCGTCGCTTGGGCGTGAGCGGCCACCAGCCGGCTCATCCGGTGGGCCTCATCCACGACGGCACGGATTTCTTCCAGCGTGTATGCAGTCTGACCCGGATCGCTTTGCGGTGCGTAGACGCGTCCGGTAATGGAGACTTTGATGAGATCGGCGCCGAGGCCAATATGTTCCCTTACAACACGCCGGCACTCGTCGACCCCATCGACTTCCTGCCGCAACGGTCTTATATCTACCGCCCATGTGACTGTCTCCACTCGTCCGGTCTGAGAAAGTCCCCGGTACGCAGTGAGAATTCTCGGCCCCGGAATTTCTCTCGACGCGATCGCGTCTCTCAAGTTGGGTCCCAGGCAGCCGCCGCAATCGCGCACGGTGGTAAATCCTGCATGAAGGAGCCTTCGGCAATCAGCCGCGGCACGCAGTGCCGCCAGCGGATGAGGAGTAATGAGAATGTCATTGGGGTTGGAGCTGCGCCACCCCTTCAGATGAACGTGCGCATCGATCAGGCCGGGGAGTAGCGTCCGCGCTCCCAGCGCAATTCGCTTGGCTCCCTCGGGCACCTTGATCTGCGCGGCAGGCCCCGCGGCCGTGATGCGCTCGCCTTCGACGACAACGACTGCGTTCTCCACTGGAGCGCCGCCTCGCCCGTCAATCATGCGTTCGGCTTCTATGGCAATTATTTCACTCATACGCGAGTTCCTTAAAAAAGATAAGTTTTCGGAATAGCTCTAACCTATGCGAGAGAAAAGGCAACGAGCCAAGCCGCGCGAAGAAACATCTTTGTACGAGGGCATAACGAGGGATCCGGTGGCTCAATGTTATGGAGAGAGCGGATCGTTGACAATCTTCGTGGTTCGCTCGCAAGTCCGAGACTGAGATCTCCCGCGTCAGGGGCTTTTTTTCCCGCGCGCCGAGTCGAGGGCCTGCACGAAGCGCAGATCCACGAAGTCTTGCGGGCGCACTTCCCGTGCCCGGGGAACCCTGGGCGCCATCTCGTCGAGAATGAGCTGCACTCCTTCCAGCGTGGGATGTGGAACATCTTCGAAATAGTCCCGGTAAAAGCTGTAAGTGTCGTCGAGAATCTCCCGGTCTGTGGTGCGCATGGCACGGCTCAGCACACCGATCGTGAACTCCCGCTCCTGCTTGAAGACCCGGACCGCCTCGACGTAGCTCTGCATGAAAGCGGTTACGGTGGAAGCTCGGGTCTGCGCGAAGCGCCGGAGAGTGACCAGAGCGTTGGCCTGGTACTTCATCGTCCGGCTCAGGTCCACCAGCTCACGAAACCCGAGTCGCTTCATCGCAATCTTGTGATAGGGCGGGCTCAGCATCGCGGCTTTGACTGCTCCAGCCTGCAACGCCGCGACACTCTCCGGATAGCCGCCGGTCTGGATCAAAGCGACGTCGCGGTCCGGCGTGAGCCCCGCGTGGCGCAGATAGGTGCGCGCCATAAAATCCGACAGCGAACCGAAGCGCGTGACCGCCAACCGCCCGTCGCGCAGGCCCGCCACTGCAGTAATTTCCGGCGCCACTATGAGCGACATGAGCACACTGTTGGAGATCCCTCCAATGATCACCGTGTCGGCACCGGCCAGATTGGCCTGGACGGCGGTTGAGCCGGCGACCGAGACAATCTCTACTTCATTAGCGAGCAGGGCCTGGAGCGACCGTACGCCGGCGACATAGATCAGGCGGACATCAAGACCGTGGCGCTGGAAAATGCCCTTGTCGCGCGCCACCCAAAGCACGGCATTGGTTGCGGTCAGCGTGGAGTGTGCGACCTGAAGCCGCTCAGCCGATGCAGCAAGGTCCGGCAGAACCCAGAGCAATGCAACGAAAGGCAGTAGGCTCAGGATTCTCGCCCGCGAGTGAAACGGTGATTTTCGCTGCGTGTACATGAAGTGGTCCTTTCTTTGCCGACTCTATTACAAGATGGCGACGAGTCGGATCGCGTCAGGCCATCGGGTAGTTAGTGTACGGTGGGGTACGGTACGGTGTCAGACTTGCGATTCTTGCTCAAATTTTGCTTCCCCGCTTTTGCAACGTACGGCTCACATTGGACGCATGGCACCCTAAAAATCTTGCAACCTCCGATGCCTGATATCCCTGTTCCAGCACTGCTGCCTCGATGAAACCTCGTCGCACTTCACCGATCAGTCTGCTCTTCCCCCGCCTTGTCACAGCTTGCGGTTCCAACCCCGCTTCTTTAGCCCTTGCCTTTAGTAACACGTCCATCTTTGCGGGTCGAGTTGCGCCGTTCTGTCTTTTTGGCGCCGCCACTTTCTTCACAAATTCCTCCCTGCCAAGAAACGGTGCGTGATCCCCAGGATGCCATTCTTCACGGTACGGCTCTTTCACCCCCGCCCGTACAAACGCCCGGTAGCGAGTCGGGGTTTTGAACTCTTCCATCACGGCTCCTGCGTCGATGAGTCCGTTCTTACTTGTCCCGAGGTACTCCCCATGCCCACTCCACTGCCAGTCTGCGGGCCGTCTTACCAACCGCGCTCGTAGCGGATTGAGATGAATGTAACTCACAAGCTGCAACAGATAACTGTCCCGATCGCACACAATCGCTTTGTACCGACCCTGAAATAGATGTCCTTTGCGCCGATGCTTTCGATTAAATCGACGCACATAGCCGGTTAACAACGATTGCATGATGCGAGCCGTCGGCAATTCCATCACTTCCAACAGAAGATGGAAATGGTTGGGCATCAGCACATAGGCATACAAATAATAGGGATAACGCCGCCGTGCCTCTCGCAGCTGCTCTAGGAAAACCTTGTAGTCCTTTGCTTCGGAAAATATCTTCTGGCCGTTATTGCCGCGGGCCATGACATGATAGAGCAAGCCCGAAGCGTGGACACGTGGATGGCGGGGCATACGAAAGAATTATCAGAACCAACGCAACCTTCGCAAGTCTGACACTGATGCACTGATGCCGATCAGGCAATGAAGGAGATCAAACCCTTACAACGAATTCCTTCCCGGCAACATCGAGCGGATGTGCTTCTACTCTAGCAATGAGGACGGGGGTCGCGTCTTGCATTACTACAATATGTAATTACAAGACCTGTCCCCGCTTCGCTTCCCGCTAGATCATAGGGCACGATCGACTTTAGATGAACTGGTTGGCCTGTTACTGAAAACCCAGCGTATGAGAGGAGTAGGAGCGGGTGAGATTCTGCGTCGTTATCGCGAAGCCGTTCGGGGCAAAGCGAGATCTGGATGAGCGGTATCCGCGGCGGTCTTCTTTAGATCGGCAATGTGCTTGGCAAAATCCGAGAGGACATCGGCAATCCGGCGTTCACTCTTCAGAAACGCGGTCCCGATCAAAGCGGCATGGTAACCGAGATGCACCAGCCCATCGATATCTACTGGTTTATGTATGCCGCTTTCCGCCACCGCGATCTTCCCCGGTGGAATCAGATGACGGAGCTGCCGGTGCCGCTGGGGAAATGTCGTCTTATCCTCACCGAGCAACTGGGTGGCTCGCATTCTCAGTCCACTCTCA
>JBGQBP010000062.1:0-15997 GCA_041494945.1 Binatia bacterium
CCAAGATTGTCCGTAAGAGTGCGGGCATCGCACACCTCAATCGCGCGGAACTGCTTTGATGATCGCCGCGAGAATCTGGTCCGCCGTGACGTTCTCCGCCTCGGCCTGGAAATTCAGGATCAGGCGATGGCGCAGCGCGGGGTAGATTACCGACGCGATATCGTCGTAGCTGACGTGCACCCTGCCTTGGACCAGGGCGGTTCCCTTGGCGCCGAGGATGATCGCCTGCGCGCCGCGCGGGCTCGCGCCGAAGCGAAGGTATTCTTTCACTTCCGGGACCGTGCCGTTTTGATTTTGCCCGTCCGGCTGGGTCGCATGAACCAGACGCACGACGTAATCTTCCAGCGGCGGCGCGATGAGAACCTGCCGCAAGAGGAGGTGCATGCCGGCGATGACTTCGGCGCCGTCGGCGGAAAGTACTTGCGCGGCTTCCTGAACCCCCGCGCGCGTGGTGCGGTGGAGAATCTCGGTCAGCTCGGCGGGCGCCGGATGCGAGACCACGAGTTTGAAAAAAAAACGGTCGAGCTGCGCCTCGGGAAGAGGATAGGTCCCTTCCAGCTCGATCGGGTTCTGCGTCGCCAGAACCATGAAGGGCGACTCCATCGGGTAGGTCACCCCGAACGCAGTCACTTGCCGCTCCTCCATCGCCTCCAAAACCGCCGACTGCGTTTTCGGCGTGGCGCGGTTGATCTCGTCCGCGAGCACGACGTGCGCGAAGATCGGCCCTTTTTTAAATTGGAAATCGCGCCGCCCATCGCTCTCGCTCAAGATCTGCGTGCCGACAATGTCGGCGGGCATGAGATCGGGCGTGAACTGGATCCGCTTGAAAGATAAGCCGAGGGCGCGGCTCAAGGATTTCACCAGAAGAGTTTTTCCCAGGCCCGGCACGCCCTCCAACAGGACGTGTCCGCCGGCGAAAAAGGCGATCAAAACTTTCCGGATCGCGTCCTCGTGGCCGACGATGACCTCTTTGATCTCCGTCTCGATGCGAAAAAATAATTCTCTGAACTTTTCCGGATCCATGCAGCGGTTTCCTAACGGATCAGCTCGCGATATTCCAGAGGCAGCATCTGTTTCTCGGGCGTCGCGTTCGGTTGATCGGGTTGGCCGAGCGGCAAATTGCCGACCGGCGGCTTAGAACCGGCGGGCTTTCGCTTGCGCCCGCCCGCGGCGATGCCGGTCTCCAAGCCCGTCTCTTCCTCGGGCAATTGAACCGTGACCAAGCGCGAATCTTTGAGTCCGGCCTGACCCTGATCGCCGGGACGGCGCTGCGGGGTCGTCTCCAATGATTTCGCGTCCGGGCGGCCCGGGCCGGTTTTTGACTCAAGGTTTTCTTTTGGCCCGCGGCCCACGCCGCCCTCCTGATTCTGTCGCGCGTCTTTGCCTCCGGTTCGTTCGCCCGCTTGCTTCTGCTCTTCCTGTCCTATCTGCTGCATTGGACCCGGAAGGTTTTTCTCCGCCGCGCCGGACGACGAATCGGGCGTCTTCAAACCGCTCTGATTCTCGCCTTGGCCGCCGTCCGCCGCTCCTTTGCTTCTGCCGCCGCCCTGCCCGGACGATTGCGCTTGATTTCCGCCCAAGCCCTTTCCCTGGCCTTGGCCGGAGCCCAGTCCTTCTTCCACGCCGTTTAATTGATTCGATATCTCGCGGAGAAGCTCGTCGCGTTTGCCGCTTTCTTGCTGCGTGCCGGCGAACTGCTCGTTGACTTGCCTGCGCAATTCCTCGACGAGCGAGCGTTTCGCTTCGGCCGATAGCGACGGGTCGCGGAGCTCGGCCACCAGCCTCTTCAGGTTTTCCGCCAATTTCTTCAAGCCGGGCAGCTCGGCCAATTGCTCGCTCAGATGCGCGAGATCTCTGGACTCGCCCATATCGGACTTGAGCAGCGGCGCCAGCTGCAAGAGCAGATGGAAAATTAGAATCGCGATCAGCGAGCCGATGCAGGAGTCGAGAAAAGATCGGCGTAGGCGAAAGGGAAAGTCCCGCTTAGGCTCGATCCGGGAATGTAGGGAGGCTGCTTCCAATTTTAGCCGCGAGAGCAGCGCCGGCGAAGAGACATGAGGGTCGATCGTCGCCAGCGTGACAAAACGGTCTTCTCCGTCGGCTCGATCGTCGAGCAGCCGGGCTACCCATCGGTGCGAAGGCGCCAACGAGCGCGAACGCCCGACCGCCAACAGGCTCGCGACAATAAGAAGCGCCGCGCCGGCCAGCATGACTTCATCGGCATCGAGCCAGCCGAAGCGATGCAGGAAGAAAATCACGTAGTAAAAGGCGAGCAGCGGCGGCATAAAAAACAGCACCGCCTGCCACAAGGCGTGGGTGGCGAGACGATCGCGAACGCCGTCGATAATTTTTTCGGGTAGTGCCGTCGGAGTTGCCAGGGAACCGGCCATGCCCCCTCAATATAACACTCGTGCTTCGAGAATAAAGCGCGCGTCTCAATGAGGCTTGGCGGGCGCGCGGCCCCCGGTTTGAAATTGGCGCACCGCCTCGCTGTGGTCCTTGAGATTGACCGAGAAGAAATGGGAGCCGTCGTTTTTGGAAACAAAATAGAGGTAAGGCGCGGCGGCGGGAAAGAGCGCCGCTTTGAGAGAAGCGAGGCCGGGATTACAGATCGGCCCGGGAGGCAGTCCCTTGACGCGGTAGGTGTTGTAGGGGCTGCGGCTCTTCAAGTCTTTGCGCGTGATATTGTTGGAAGGCGTCTCCATGCCGTAGATGACGGTGGGATCGCTTTGCAGCGGCATCTTCAATTTGAGCCGGTTGTGGAACACCGCCGAGACCAGGGGCCGCTCGGCCGCGTCGCCGGTTTCCTTTTCTATAACCGAAGCCAAAGTTAGCAGCTCATGTGGAGTGAGTTCCGGCTCCTGGGTGTATTGCCGCATCATCGGATCGAACACGGCGCGAAATTGTTCTACCATCGCGATCAGGATCTCGCTTTCCGTGACCGACGGCGGGAAATAATAAGTATCCGGAAATAGATAGCCCTCGATTCCGGTTTCCTCGAAGCCCAGCTCGGAAAGCAGGTTCGGATCTGCCGCCTCGGCCAGCAGCCGCTCCTTGTTTGCGATTCCCGCCTCTTGCAGCACGTCGGCGATCTCTCTCAGCGTTAGTCCTTCAGGGATGGTAACGCGGTAGAACAACCCTTTGCCCACGACCATTTGATCGAGCAGCGCCGCGGGCGCTAACGGCAGCTCGAAGCGATAAAAGCCCCAGTGGATTTTGGTGTCGAGCTTCCACAGGCGGGCCCACAGGGAAAAAAGCCTGTCGTTCGGCAGTGCGCCTCTTTCCTTGAGCTTGTGCACGACGGAGGCGAAGGGCTCGCCGCGCTCGACCTTGATCTCGATGTTTTGCGCTTTTTGCAGCGGCGGGAGGTAGAGAGCGGCAAGAGCGAAGCCAAGTGCCAGGAGGACGGACAGGACGATGAAGAGAAGGCTGCGAAAAAAATTTTTCACCGAAGCTTTAGCCGTTAAGCGCGGAAGTAAACAGGCGAGGGGGGAATCAGTTCTCCGTCAGGTTGGTCGTCATCCATCCCTCGACCTGCTTCAACCAGCCGGCGAAAGGATCTTCCCCCGGCTCCGGAGCGAAGTAGGCCTTGCGCATGTAGTCGAGGGCGCCCGAGTAGTACTCGAATTTTTTCGACAGCTCCTGAAAAAGAATAAAGCCGGTGCGGTAGAGCGAGAGGTCGAGCTCCGAGACCGTCCAGTAAGAGCGCTGGCCTTCCTGAAGGTAGTAATCGAGAAAGCCGTTTTTTTCCACGTGCGAGCGGAAAATGCCGCTCATGAACAGCGTGTAGTCGCCGAGATATTTGCGCAGCTCGCGCTCTTGCAGGACGCGATTCTCTCCGGCGTTCTCCTCCCGAGTCTCGGAGAGAATTTCCACCACGCTGTCGAGCTTTCTGCCGGCGGCGGAATGAACGCGGTAGAGATTGTTCGCGCCGGCGAAATCGGTCAGGACGTCGGCTATGTACCGGGCCACCGTGGCGTCGTTGATGCCCAACTGCCAGAAACTCCGCCGGGTCATCTCGTGGAAGAAATTATGCAACCGGTCGGTCGCTATCTTTTTTTCCGTCATGGAGATAAATAATACCAGAGTCGCGGGACTTTGAAAAGATTTTCTTGGAGCAGGCCGGTGAAAACGCCCATATGCCCTTCGAGACCCCCCCAAGCGGGCGGATAATGAAAAATGCGATCTTCTTTTTGCTGCCTATCGGGTCTCTGATGTTCTGGGGCTGCCGGATGGAAGACAAGTTCATCTTTTATCCCACGTCGAATATCGAACAAATCCCGCGCGACGCCGGGCTCGCGTTTGAAGACGTTTATTTCACGACCGCCGACGGCGTGCGCGTGAACGGCTGGTGGGTGCCGTATCCCGGCGCTCGGATCACGCTCCTCTGGTTTCACGGCAACGCGGGGAATATCAGCCATCGCGTGGACGGCCTGAAGCGTCTTCACGACAAAGTGAACGCCAACGTCTTCATCATCGACTATCGCGGCTACGGCCGGAGCGAGGGAACGGTCTCGGAGAGGGGAACCTACGAAGATGCGCGCGCGGCGCTTCAATATCTGCGCAGCAGAAAAGATCTCGACCCGAAAAGTATCGTGTTCTTCGGCCAATCCTTAGGTGCGGCGGTGGCGACGGAGTTGGCCGTCCGCGAAGAATGTTTGGCTCTCGTCCTAGAAGCGCCGTTCGCATCGATTCGCGAAATGGCGCGAGTGGTATTCCCGTTACTGCCGATCGGACCCTTGCTGCGCACGCGCTACGATGTGGCGGAAAAAATTAAAGCCGTGAAAGCGCCCGTGCTGGTGCTCCAGGGGGATCAAGACGAGGTGATCCCCGTCGAGCAGGGCAAAAAAGTCTTTGCCGCAGCGCCATCCCCCAAGGAGTTCTATACGGTTCGCGGCGCAGGCCACAACAACACCTTCATCGTTGGAGGCGATGCTTACTTCGAAGCGGTGAAGGGCTTCATCGAGCGGGCTGCCTCCGGACGGATCAAAGCAGTCGCGGCTGTCTTCCGGGAGTGACTGTTTCACTTCTGGACAGAGCGCCCTCCTTTGGCCTATAAGTTATTGAATCGGTTTCGGTGGAGGACCATTATGATCCAGCCGTCTTCTTTCTCCAGTTCTCTCGACAAAATAGTCGCTAGTTACCAGTTCAATCTCAAATGGGCCGTCTATTCCAAAGATCATCTCGCCGTGAGCGGCGCTAAAACGCTCGTCCAGCAGTGGGGAATCTTCACGCGCCACAGCCGCCGCTGCTGGGCCTACGTCGTCGGCAATTGTTCGCACCTCGAGGTCCGGAAATTCGTCGTCACCGAGAATCTCTACGAAGAAGAGGCGCTGGAAGGCCACTCCCATTTCGAGCTGCTCGTCAAAATGGGCAAGGCCGTCGGTCTCAGCCGCGAGCAGATCGACGCGGCCAAAGCGCTTCCGACGACCGTGGTCGCGCTGCACGCCTGGGAGACGCTGACCAAAAACCGTTCGTGGTACGAGGGGCTCGCGGCCAAGGCTGTCCTCGAGCGCACCAACGACCGAAACTGCGGCAACTTCTCCGCCCTGGAGGCGGAACGGTGGATGAGGCAGTTAAAACTTTCCGCCGAAGACGTGGAGTTCTGGGTCCTCCACGATTCCGTCGATCAGATCCACGGCGGGGGCTCGTTTGCCTTGTTGGAAAAATATCTCCGCACCGACGCCGAGAAAGAAGCGGCGCTGCGGGCGGCCGAGGAATCGATGATGGCGTGGAAGGTTTATCTCGACGGCATTTGCGATGCCAGCGCTGGGAGCAACCCATCCATGGAGCTGAGATATGGCACGGCCTGAGACGAAAAAAGATCTGAAGGCCTTCGACGAGGAGCTGGGCCGGCTCCACATGACGGGCCAGTGGATCTATGAGGAACTGTTGGTGAAGGCGATCGGCGGGCCGCGGCCGAAAGGCGTGCCGTACATCTGGCCGTGGGAAATGGTCTATCCCAAGCTGCTGGAGGCGTGCGAGGCGCTCCCGGAGAGCGAGACCGCGCGGCGGAGCCTGTTGTTCGACAATCCCGGCATAGAAGCGCACGGAACGACGCAAACGCTCCTCATGGGCATTCAGATGATCAAGCCCGGCGAGCATGCATGGGCGCATCGCCACACGATGGCGGCGATCCGTTTTATCATTCAGGGCGACGGCAACGTCTGCACGACGGTGGACGGCGAGGTCTGTCCGATGGAAGACTACGATCTCATCATGACGCCGAAATGGACCTGGCACGATCACCGCAATCCTACGTCCAAGAGCACCATCTGGCTCGACGCGCTCGATGTTCCTCTGATCCTGGCGCTCAATCAGCCGTTTTACGAGCCTTATCCGGGCAATCAAATTCAAGCGCTGCGCGGCGACGGCGACTACCTTCAACAAAGAACCGGAGCGGTCCGTCCCACCTGGGAGAAAACCAAAACCCAAAACCTGCCGATGCGCTATCGCTGGAAAGATACGGAGCCGCAGCTCAAGGCGCTGGCCAAGACGGCGGGAAGCCCGTACGACGGTGTCTCGCTCGAATACGTCAATCCGGTAGCGGGCGGCTCGACGCTGCCGACGCTGGGCTGCTGGATTCAGATGCTGCGGCCCGGCGAACGCACAAAACGACACCGCCACACCTCCAGCGCGATGTACTTCGTCGTCCGCGGCGAAGGAACGACGATGGTCGGCGAGCAGGCCCTCGAATGGAAGCAGCACGATTCTTTCGTCATCCCCAATTGGGCCTGGCACGAGCACGTCAACCGATCGAAGAGCGACGAAGCCATTCTTTTTTCCGTCAACGACATTCCGGTGCTGAACGCCTTCGGACTCTATCGCGAAGAGCCGGAAAATTCGCTCGCCGCCGTGGAGGCGCCTTCGGTCCCGCCCGTTGGCTCGTAAAGACCATCAAGAGAAAAATATGACCGATCTTCGAGAGTGGCTCCAGGAAGTCGAGCGGCTGGGCGAGCTGGAAAAGATCGACGGCGCCGATTGGGACCTCGAGCTCGCGGCGCTGGCCGAGCTCGCCAGCGAAAAGTTCGGCGCGCGGGAGAAAGCCCGTCCCGCGCTCCTCTTCGACCGCATCTCCGGCTACCCGCAAGGCCATAGAGTTGCGGCGAATCTCGTTTCGTCCGTGAGCCGCCTCGCTCTCACTCTTGGCATGGACCCCGGACTCAGCGAATTCGGTTTTATTCAGCAGTGGCGCGAGCGCGTCAAAGAGATTCGCCCGATAGAACCGGAGATGGTCGCCGATGGACCGCTTTTTGAAAATACGATCACGGGATCGGCCATCGATCTGCTCGCCTTTCCCGTGCCGCGCTGGCACGAGCGCGACGGCGGCCGCTACATCGGCACCGACGACCTCGTGGTGACGCGCGACCCCGAAGACGGCTGGGTCAACGTCGGAACCTATCGCGTCATGGTTCACGCCAAGGACCGCATCGGCCTGCACATGTCTCCCGGTAAACACGGCCGCGTTCATCGCGACAAATACTTCGCGGCCGGCAAGCCCTGCCCGGTGGCGATCTCCTTCGGCCATCACCCGATTTATTTTATCGTCGCCTCCACCGACGCACCGTACGGCGTGAGCGAGTATGCTTACGCGAGCGGCATACTCGGCCGGCCGGCGAAGCTCGTCCGCGGGCCGCTCACCGGCTTACCGCTGCCGGCCGACGCCGAGATCGCGATCGAAGGTGAAGTGATTCCGGGAGAGACGGCGGTCGAAGGCCCGTTCGGCGAGTGGACCGGCTACTACGCCAGCAGCCAGAACGAGCCGGTGATCCGCGTCAAGGCGGTCTATCACCGCCGCGATCCGATTCTCTGCGGTTTTCCTCTGCTGCGTCCGTCGAGCGGCGACAATCTTCATTCGTCTTTGATCCGCTCGGCGCTTCTCTGGAACGCGCTGGACGATGCCGGAGTTCCTGACGTGAAAGCCGTGTGGGCCCATCCGGCTGCGGGAAGATTCCTGACCGTCGTCGCAATCCGGCAGCGCTATCCCGGCCATGCGAAGCAGGCGGCGGTGATCGCAAGCCAATGCCGCGCCGGCGCTTATCTCGGCCGATACGTCGTCGTGGTCGACGACGACATCGACATCACGAAATCGGACGAGGTCCTCTGGGCGATCGGCAGCCGCAGCGATCCTTCGCGCGCGATCGAGATCATCGACCGCTGCTGGAGCGGACCGCTCGACCCGGCCATACGACGGGAGGAAAAAGGCTTCAGCTCGCGCGCGCTGATCGACGCCACGCGACCGTACGAGTGGCGCGAGAAGTTTCCAGAGGTTAGCGGCGCGAGCCCGGAGCTGAAAGATAAAGTGAGAAAGAAATGGTCAGGTTTTTTGGACAAACGAATCCGGCGAGGTCAGACATGAGAATCAAATTATTATTCTCCGTCGCCTGTATCGTTGCCCTGTTTGCAACCGAAGCGGCGCTCTTCGCGCAGGCGCCGCTGCAGAAAGTCACGATCAGCTATTCCAGCAGCGGCATCACCTCGATCGAGTTTTTTATCGCCAAAGAAAAAGGTTACTTCCGCGACGAGGGACTGGAGCCGCAGTTAGTCCAGATGTCGGCCAACGCGGCGATCGCCGCCGGCATCACCGGCGATCTCGTCGGCTTGAGCTCCATCGGCAGCGCGATCCGCGCGATCCAGCGCAGCGCTCCGCTGCGCGCGGTTTCCGTGAGCCTGCGCCGCCCGCTTTTCTGGATGATCGCCCGGCCCGAGTATAAATCGGTCAAAGAGCTCAAGGGAAAAGCGATGGGCATCGTGACCTTCGGCGGCAGCCAGCACACGGCGGCGCGAAAATTGATTACGCTTGGCGGCCTCGATCCCGACAAGGATATTACGACGATCCAGGCCGGAGAGGAGAGCCGGCAACTCCAGGCGCTGGTCAGCAACGCGATTCAAGTTTCCGCGATCAGCCCGCCGTGGGTGCTGATCGGCCGCGACAAATTCAAGATGAATATTCTCGACAGCTCGATCGACAAATTCGCCAGCATCCAGAACGGCCTGGCGGTCAACGTCAAAACGCTCCAGGAAAAACCGGAGCTGGTGAAGAAGATGCTACGCGCAAAGGCGCGCGCGGGACGGTACTTCGAACAAAACGAAAAAGAGGTGAGCCAGATGCTCGCCAAGATGTGGAATGTCGACGCGGCGACCGCGCTCGAATCCTATCGCATGTCCAAGCCTGCGTTCACGGGCAGCGGCATCCCGTCGGATGAGGAGATTAAAGAATATCTGGCGCTCGACGCGCAGACTCTCAAGCTGCCGGCGCCGATGGAACCCTCGCAGGTCTTCGACTTCAGCCTGCGGAGAGAGGTCAACCGAGAATTGGGGATCAAATAGTAATTTTGAATTTTGACCCATTCGACCTTGCTCAGGGTCAACCTTGAGGCTCTCGAAGGGTTGAGTTATGAGTTTTGAATTGCAATCCAAAATCCAAAATCGAAAATCCAAAATCGGAGGGGGCAGGAGGGCAAAATCAATGGCGAAGAGTGTTGCGAGAGTCAGAGGGGCGGACAGAGGCTACGCCGATCTCCGCGAGCACATAGATGCGCTGGAGCGCGCGGGCCTGCTGATCCGCGTCAAACGCGAGATCAACAAGGATACCGAGATGCACCCGCTCGTGCGCTGGCAGTATCGCGGCGGACTGCCGGAAAAAGATTGGCGCGGCTTTCTCTTTGAGCGCGTTACCGGCGCGAAGGGGCGGCGCTACGATATCCCCGTCGCCGTTGGCGTCATGGCGGGCTCAAAGTATATCGTCGCCGTGGGGCTCGGCTGCCGTCCTGAAGAAATCGCGGACAAATATCAGAAAGCTTTCCGCGAGCCGATCGAGCCGATCCTGGTAAAAAGCGGCCCGGTGCAGGAGATCATTCAGCGCAAAGAAGATTTAAAGCGCTCCGGCGGCCTCGATCAATTTCCCGTTCCCATCTCCACGCCCGGCTTCGACGGCGCGCCGTTCATCACCGCCGGCCACTGGATCACGAAAGATCCCGACACGGGTATTCGCAATGTGGGGAATTATCGCGGCCATCTGAAGGCGCACGACCGGTTGGGAATTTTTCCCGGCCCGGGCCAGCACGTGCTGGCGCACTGGAACAAATGCAAGGAGCGGAAGATTCCGATGCAGGCGGCGGTCATCGTCGGGCCACCGCCGGTCGTCTCTTACGCGGCGGTGCAGAAAGTTCCCTACGGCGTGGACGAGCTGGCAGTCGCCGGCGGCCTCGCGGGCGAGCCGATCCGTCTCGTCAAATGCCAAACGGTCGATCTCGAAGTTCCGGCCGACGCCGAGATCGTTATCGAAGGAATTCTCTCCACCGAATACGTCGAGCCGGAAGGGCCGTTCGGCGAGTCACACGGCTACATGCACCCGCGCATGATGAACCCGTTCATGGAGGTCACCTGCATCACGCGGAAAAAAAATCCGATCCTCGTCTCGTGGACGAGCCAGGTGACGCCGAGCGAGTCGAGCATCATCAAGCGCGTCGGCTACGAGCCGCTGTTTTTAAAATTTCTCAAGGGCGAGCTGGGTATCAAGAGCGTGGTTCAGGTCGCGATGCACGAGCCGCTGACGAACTTGCGCAAAGTAATCGTCGTGCAGATGAAAAAGCCGACCGAGGCCGAGACCTGGCGCGCGCTCATGGGCGCGGCGACGTTTCATCCCGGCGTGGGAAAATTTTTGGTCGCCGTCGATGAAGATATAGACCCGTGGGACATGGACATGATCATGTGGGCGATCAGCTACCGCTCCATGCCCGACAAAGACGTGCAAATTCTCAAAGGCCGGGAGCGCGGACATGGACCGCCGTTCAGCCGCGAGGACCAGCCGGTCGAGACGCGGCAGGCGGACGAATCGGCGCTGCTCATCAACGCGATCCTGCGCGAGAAATTTCCGCCGGTCTCGCTGCCGAAAAAAGAATACATGGAGAACGCAAAAAAAATCTGGGAAGAGCTCGGCCTGCCGCGTCTCGCGCCGAAAAATCCGTGGTACGGCTATGAGCTGGGCGATTGGGACGACGACTTGGAGGAGGAGGCGCGATTGGCGGTTAAAGGAGATTACCTGCTGAACGGAGAAAAATTAAAAGGCCAGCGACGGAAGGTGTAAACAAGATAGGGGCATTCGCGAACCGCCCCTACGAATCCAAACATGCGCGAACGATGAAGACAAACACCCTCGCGTCGCTCAAAAAAGATTTCGTCACGGCTCTTCGTATCATCAGCCGCGAAGGGCTGAGCGACGCCTTCGCGCACCTGAGCGCGCGCGTGGACGGCGACAAAATGCTCTTCATGCCGCGGAAAAGCCCGGCGCTCGTCAAACCCAAAGATCTCTTCGTCGTCGATTTCAACAAGCAAGTTCCGCAATCCGCCGTGCATCAGGCCGTCTATCAAGCTCGCGCGGACATCGGCGCCGTGATTCACTTTCACTCGCCGCACGTGATCCTCCTCACCGTCGTGGGCGAAACTGTCCGCCCCATGCACAATTACGGCGCGATTTTTTACGAAGGCGTGCCGGTTTTCGAAGGGACCGGACAAGTAGAGACGCCGGAGCGCGCGGCCGAGATCGCGAGGCTTCTCGGACCTTCGAAAGCGATTCTACTCCGCGGCCACGGCGCCGTCGTCGTTGGAAAAAACATTCCCGAAGTCTGTATCCTCGCGCGCTATCTCGAAGAATCGGCGCGTCTGCAAACCGAGGCGATGAAATTGGGCCCGCCGCGATTTCTGAGTTCCGAAGAAGCCGAGAGAGTCGCGCGAAGAACTTTTAAACCGGCCTCGACCCAGCGCGCCTGGGAGCACTTCCGAGCGAAGATCAGTATTGAATAATCGGTTGTTGGCGGTTTTATTATCGGTTGAGGGACCGGTTCCCGTCAACTCAGCTTGATGAATCTTGCTTCGTTTGATTTTCAGTCTTTTCCGCAGGCAGTTTCTCCGGCTCGTTGACCGCTTTCTTGAACCCTCTTATAGCTTCGCCAAGAGACTTTCCTACATCGGGAAGTTTGCCCGGACCGAATACAACGAGGGCAACGACGAAAATAACGATCAATTCCGGCATGCCGATTCCAAACATAAATCGTTCCTCCGCTTGTGCCTCTACTCCTTCGCTGCGGAGTTGTCAATTATGGCGTAGTGCGGGTAAAAAGCCAATTGCTATTCGCCGTAGAGATAACGCGGGAGCCAAAGCGTCATCTCAGGCCAGTACCAAGTGAGGAAAAGTGTCAGAATCTGAATCGCGAGAAACGGGTACATGCCGTTGAAGATCTGGTTCAACGTTATATAGGACGGCGCGATGCCCTTGAGATAAAACGCGGCCATTGCCACCGGCGGGGAGAGGAACGAAGTCTGCAGGTTGACCGCCGTCATCACGCCGAAGAGGATCGGATCGACGTGGAAGGTCTTTAACAGCGGGAGGAAGATCGGGATGAAGATGACGATGATCTCGGTCCACTCGAGCGGCCATCCGAGCAGGAAGATGATGAGCTGCGAGACCCAGAGAAAACCGGTGCTCCCCAGCCCCAGGCCCAGCACCCACTCCTCGAGCTTGGCCTGAGCGCCGAGCCTGGCAAAGACGGCGGCAAAGAGGCTCGCCCCGACGAAGAGCCAGCAGACCATCGCCGTGGTGCGTCCCGTAAGCCGGACGGACTCCGCGGTCATCGTCCAGTTCAGTTTTCTGTAGCCCGCCGCGATCAGAAACGCTATGAACGAGCCGATCGCAGCGGCCTCGGTCGCTGTCGTCCAACCGACAATAATCACGTATAGAACCACAAAGGTCAGAATGCCGATCGGAATCGAAGAGACCGCAACCTCCCAGAGGATTTTCGGCCACGGGACGTTTCGCTCTTCCTTGGGAAGTGGCGGTCCCATCGACGGCTTGATCAGGCAGATAACGAAGATATAGAGGAGAAACAGGCCCGACATGAGAAAGCCGGGGCCGAATGCTCCCGCGTAGACCTTTACGATTGATACTCCTGCTGTCGCCGCATAGACGATGAGCATGACACTCGGTGGAATCAAGATGCCGAGGGTCCCCGTTGAGGTAATCGTTCCAGCGGCCAACTCAACCGAGTAGCCGGCCCGGAGCATCGGCGGCAGCGCCAAAACGCCCATCAGTGTAACGCCGGCCCCCACGATGCCGCTGGCAATCCCAAAGATCGTGCCGACAAACATCGTCGCCAGCGCGATCGCCCCGGGGAGCGGCCCGAATAGCAGCCGGTAGCTGTGGAACATCCGGTCCATGATTCCGGCCCGCTCCATGACGTAGCCCATCAGCATGAAGAGCGGCAGCGAGACCAGCACGTCATTGTTCATCACGGCAAAGGCGCGCTGGACCATGAGATCGAAGACATGCCAGCCCATGCTCGGGAATCCGAACAGTACGCCGAGCGCCATCAGCGTGAACGCGACCGGGAAGCCGATGAAGATCGCGAAGATCATGATGCACATCATGATAATGCCCAGGATCGGTTCACTGATCATGGCTTACCTCGAGCTGAATGGCCGTCGCGCTGCGAAACATGCGCTACGGCGCCTCCTGGACATCTTCGAACCGCTCGGGCCATTGGCCCGTCTTAAGCGCCGCGATGCAACGCAGGACCTCGGCCACGCCCTGAAGTGCGATAAAAAATCCGGCGACGGGGATGACCATCTTGAGCGGCCAGATGATCGGACCTTCCGGCGAAGAGACCGAGTGCTCGTTGAATCCGTAGGACATCTCTGCAAAGTAGTAGCCTGACCAGATGAGGGCGATGATGCCGGGATAGAAGAACAAGAACCACAAAACGATGTCGATCGTGGCCTGGACCCGAATCGGAAACTTCCGGTAGAACATGTCGGCCCGCACGTGGTTGTTTTGGGCGAGCGTATAGGCGCCGACCATCATGAAGGTTGTGCCGTAAAGATAAAGGGCGGCGTCAAAGGCCCAGTCGGTGGGGGCGCTGAAAAAAAAGCGCATGGTCGGATCGTACGTCATGATCAGCATCAGCGGTATGTTCAGCCATGAGAATGGGATGCCGATCCACGTGCTGATCGAGTCGATCACTTTAATGGCTTTTTGCACTCCCCTTCTCTCCTCTTTGGTTTAGATAAAGCTGCGGCGTCTACCGCGCATGCAGCAGACGCCGCACACTTCATTTAGCCACATGATTTCAATTACGGCTTCTTTGTAGGAGCTGCCGGCGCCTTCGCCGGCGCCTCTTTCGCAGCGGGCTTGGCTGCGGGGGCTGTTGGTTTCTTGAAGAAATGGTTGTAGGCCATCTCCTCATCCACCATGATCTCCTGACGCCACGGCACGACACGAGCCGCCCACTGCTTCTGGGACTCCAGCACCTTGACGAAGAATGGGTTGTCCTTCGACTTCTCCTCGATCACTTTGTCCCATGCCTTCATCTGGGCCTCGAGAACCGACTTGGGCGTCTTGACGACCTTAACTCCCTGCTTGGCCTTCATCTCTATGAGGTCCGTTGAGTTGCGGTCCATCATTTTCCAAGTGAAGTCGGCCGATTCCGCCACCGCAGCGTGCCTGATGATCGCCTGGAGATCTTTCGGCAGCGTTTCGTACTTCTTTTTACTGATCAGCAACTCGAGGCACTCCATGGGCTGATGGTAGCTCTGCGCCATCATGACCTTGCGCACATCGGGGAAGCCAAGCATCCGATCGGACGTCGTGTTGTTGAACTCGGCGGCATCGATCAGATTGCGGTCGAGGGCCGCGACGATCTCCCCGCCCGGAAGGATGACGACCGACGCGCCCATCGCCTTGAAGAGATCCGCTGAGAGCCCAACGGTCCGGTATTTCATCCCCTTGAACTGATTGGGATTGGTGATTGGCGTCTTGAACCAGCCGAGCGGCTGGGTGGGCATCGGGCCGTGGAAAAAGGACTGGACATCCAACTTCAGGATCTTTTGGATCAACTCGTTATAGAGCTCCTGACCGCCACCGTAGTGGATCCAGCCGAGCAGCACCTCAGCATCAAAGCCGAACGCCGGGCCTGTCCCGAAGAGGCTCGTGCTCACGCTTTTGCCGAACCAATACGCGGGCACGCCGTGACCCCCGTCCAGAGTGCCCGTGTGGATGGCGTCCATCAGGCTGAAGGCAGGGACGACTGAACCGGAGGGAAGGATATCGATCTTGAGCCTTCCGCCCGACATCTCCTCGACCTTCTTTCCCCAATCCACGAAGATCTCATGGAAGATGTCTTTAGTCGGCCAGGTGGACTGCATCTTGAGCGTAATGGTCTGCTGTGCGGAAGCTCGTCTCGCTCCGGGTAGACCTACCAGCGCCGCACCGCCCGCCACGAAGGCGGCCTTGAGCATCTTGCGCCGGGACACCTTTTTTTTCTCGCTCTGATTCATGGTCTTCTCCTCCTCTGGTTATGGCCCTGGGATAGCGTCAACGCTTATATACAGTTTGCCCATTTCCGTCAATGCGCAATTTGACACCCCTGACCGTCGATAAGGGCCGCCTGCTTCGTTGTCGCTTCGGGCTCGCATCCTCACGTACTGACTACGTACGCTCCGGTGCGATCCCTCGCTCCGCCTTGCATCCGCCTCCTTCTCGACGGCCAGGGCGTCGAACGTGTTTGACCCATGCATTGCGCTCGGCTAGGCTCTGTACGATGAATCGGAATGCTCTGTTAGAGGAGCTACGGCAGATCGTCGGCGAGACTTACCTCCTGATCGAAAAGGAAGACGTCATCGTCTATGAGCAGGACGGTTCCATTCTGCAAGCCATGCCGGAGATCGTCGCGCTGCCGGGCAATGTTGAGGAGGTTGCGGAGGTGGTGAAGGCGGCGCAACGCGCCGGCGTTCCAATTGTCCCGCGCGGCTCGGGCACCGGGCTTGCCGGAGGCGCGGTGCCTGCTGAAGGAGGCATCGTTCTCTCTCTGGCGCGGCTCAATCGAATTCTTGAAATCGATCTCAAAAACCGTCTGGCGATCGTCGAGCCGGGCGTGATCAATCTCGACGTAAGCAAAGCTATTTCGAAAGACGGCTTTTTCTACGCTCCAGACCCGAGCAGCCA
>JBGQBP010000063.1:0-15984 GCA_041494945.1 Binatia bacterium
GGGTAAGCTTGTCCGTTCCGATCGCCTGATGACAGGCGACGCAACTCTCGGCCTCCGGCTCCGCCGCCCGAGCGGATACGGCGCCGGCTAACAAGAGCAGAAAAAAGAGTGCGGCCGTACACGCGCGCATCCGGTTCATGTTTTCCCCCGTGGCGGCGTTTGAAGAAACGCGGCAAGGTCGGCCATTTCCTCGGGGCTAAATTGCGGCCACGAAACCTTCGGCCCCGCACCGCGCCGGGCGGCGATAAAAGAATGATTCCACATCGCGGAAACCACGGTGGCGGGAGAGTCTAGTCCCTTCACCTGCGCAAAACCCGGCGCGCTCTTGTTACCGACCCCGCCCACCGAGTGACAGGCCGTACAGCCTTTCTCGGCCGCCAGCTCGCGACCTTTTTTGGGATCGCCGGGTCGCGCGAAGTACTGGACGGAATAGAGATACGCGACGATATCGGCCATATCCTCCGCTTCGAGCCGCGGGACCGCGATCTTCCGGCTTTTCATCGCCGCCATCATTGCCGGAGCTTTGTTCCACATCGCCTCCGCGAGCTGAGTCATGCTGCGGCGCATCGCCTTGTCCGCGAGATCCGGACCGACTTTGCCGCCCTGCCCCACCACGCTGTGGCACTCGATGCAGCGCTTATCCTGAAAGAGGCGGCGTCCCTGCTCCGCCGTGCCGGGCAGGATGTAAAGCGGCCCCTCGGATTTATCCGGAGCGGTGGACTTGAGATAGGCGATGAGATCCATCAGCTCGGATCCGCTGAAAGTCGGCCGCGCGATGCCTTTCGCGCGCATCGCTTCGGCCATCGTAGGCCCGTGGTTCCACATGGCGGCGGCGACGAAGATCGCCGAGCCGTATTGTTTGAGCGAGTCGAGGTTCGGGCCGACCACTCCGCCGACCCCGGCAACCTGATGACAGACGATGCACTTTTTCTCGCTGAACAGATGTTTGCCGGCTTGGGCATTGCCTGGAGGATCGAAATAATTGAGCGTGTAGAGAAACGCGATCAGATCTCCGGCCTCTCCGGGACTTATCGAAGGCCGCTGAATCTTGAACTCGCGCATCCGCTCGGCCATGCCCGGAAGGTGATTCCACATGGCGGCGGCCAAGTCATAGAAAGAGCGCGTGCGCCGCGCGCGGCCCAGATCGGGCCCTATCTTACCGCCCACGCCATCGATGCTATGACAGCCCGAACAGCCCTTCGAGCCGAACACATACGATCCGGCGACCGGATCTTGCGTCGGGCTGAAAAGCGGTTGAGCGAAAACAGGGCGCTCGGCTGAGAGAAGAACGGCAAGCGCGGCGATCACCCATCGGATCAAATGCCTGGCTGCTCCTTCTATGGTGAGAGCACGGATCGATGACTACTTCGCCAGCGATCTTACGTGCTCGAGCACGGCTTTCTGATCTGATTTGCTGAGCGTCTTACCCGCGGCGGGCATCTTGCCTTTGCCGTCCACGATCACTTTGAGCAGCTCGTCGTCCTTTTTCCCGGCGACCTCTTTGGTGGCGATATTCAATTCCTTCTCGCCGAAGACCTTCGTCATGGCGGGATTGCCTTTGCCGTCGGCGCCATGGCAGGAGGCGCAGCTCTTGTCGTAGACCGCCTTGCCTCCGGCATCTGCGGCCCAGGAAACCTGGCTGAAGCCCAAAGCCACGGAAAAACCAAGAACCGCCATCATGACTTTCTGCATAGAACCTCCTTCTAAGCGTGCCCAAGATGGTTGCTTATCTTAAACAATATTGCTCTTCGATGACAAGTATTTTTTTTCGCCTCCGAGGATCACCTCCGAGTCTCCAAGGTTCGCATAAAGGCCGCCAGGTCCGCCATCTCATCGCCTTTGAGAAGCGGCCACTTGATCGACATTTGCGCCATTTTCCTCTCCATTGTGCTCGCATGATTCCACATCGCCGAAACGACCGTTGCGGCCTGGTCGAGGCCCTCGATTTTTTTGAAATCGGGACCCGCTTTGCCGCCTTTGCCGCCGATCGAGTGGCAATTGAGACACCCTTTCGCCGTTGCCAGCGCTTCCCCTCTGCCGGGATCTCCCGGTCGAGCAAAGTATTGAACGGAATAGAGGTAAGCAACGATGTCCGCCATCTCTTCCGCTCGAACTTGCGGGACGGGAATATTCCTCTCTTTCATTTCTTTGATCATCAATGGGCTCTTGTTCCACATGGCCGCGGCAAATTCGACGAGACCGAATTGGACCCGGCGCTCGGCCAGATCTCCTCCCACCTTTCCACCCCGTCCCTTGACGCTGTGGCACTCGCTGCAGCGATGGCGCATGAAAAGCGCTTGCCCTCGATCCGGCCTGCCCGGCAAAAGATAGATCGGCTCGGCCGCCGGAGCTGTATGGGTGGAGTTGATATAGGCGACCAGGTCGCGCAACTCCGACCCGCTGAAGCTGGGACGCTGGATGCCGCGCTCCCGCATCGCCTCGGCCATAGAAGGTCCGTGGTTCCACATAGCGGCGGCGACAAAAATAGGAGAATCCTGCTCGGCCAGGCGATCGAGACTCGGCCCGACCACGCCGCCCACGCCGCCCGCCTGATGGCAAACGACGCATTGTTTTTTTGCAAACAACTGCCGCCCCGCCTTCGGATCGCCGGGACGGTCGAAATAATTCACCGTGTAGAGAAACGCAATCAGGTCTCCGGTCTCGACCGCATTCAATTGGGGGCGATTCACCCCGAGCTTCTCCATTTGCTTGGCCATTTGCGGCAGATGGTTCCACATCGCCGCCGCAAGATCGTAAAAAGAGCGTGGAGTCGGCACGCGCCCGAGATCGGGCCCGATCTTGCTTCCCACGCCACCGATCGCGTGACACTTCGCGCAGCCCTTCGACCCGAAGATGCGCGAGCCGACGATCGGGTCCTGAGTCGGGCTGAAAAGCGGCTGAGCCGAAGCTTGCCGCAGCGCCGAAAACGACAAGATCAAAATCAAGACGAGCGGCGCCGGATACCGCATGCTATTACATCTGTCCCCGGGCAATATTTGCCGAAGACAGAAATCTTGAGGCGACATAATTTGCTCCTCTTCGGAGCCGTCAGTCGACCTTGCGCGCGGATCCCTTCTGCGCCGCCGGCTGGTGCGCTCCTCTTCGGATCGACAGCAGATAGGCCATCAGATCAGCCATCTCTCCTCCCTTGAAGACCGGCCACTCCACGGACTCTTCGAGCATTTTCTGTTCCATCGTGCTCGCGTGATTCCACATCTCCGTCACCACTTCCAATGGGGTTTTGAGTTTTTCCGCCGCCGTAAGATCGGGGCCGACGGTTCCGCCGATGCCCGGCAAGGTATGGCACTTGCCGCAACGCTTTTCTTGATACACGACCCGCCCTCGCGCCGCGACACCGGGCGAATCGACAAACTGAAGGAAATAAAGGTAGCTCGTGAGATCCGATATTTCCTCGGTGGTGAGCGACGGCACGGCGATGCCGCGCTCGGCCATCTTCGCCCACATCTTCGGCCCATGGTTCCACATGGCGCCGGCGATCGTCATGAGGCTCCCCTTGAGCGTTGCCTGGAGATTGGGTCCCACCCGTCCGCCATGACCATTAACAGAATGGCACTGTATGCACCGTTTCTCCGAAAAGAGCTTTTCTCCGCGCTGGGGATTTCCCGGCTGAACGTAGACGCGCTCTACACCGCCGCCGGCGCTGCGAATGTAGGCCAGCAGATCGGGGATATCGTTCTTCTCGAACGTTGGGCGCGCCACTCGCAACGCCTCCATCACTCCGGCCATGGCCTTTCCGTGGTTCCAAAGACCGGCCGTCAAATAAGCCGGAGAAGCGTAGCGGCTGTAGCCGTCGAGCTTCGGGCCGTGCGTGCCGCCGTTTCCGCCGAGCGAGTGACAGGTCTGGCATAGTTTCTCGCGAAATAGACGCGCGCCCGCCGCCGCGTCTCCGGGCGCATCCAAAGAGCCGAGGTAATAGAGAAACGACAGCAGGCTCGCCATCTCCGCAGGCTTGAATTGCGGCCGGATCGCCTGCTGTTCCTGAAAGACGTGCGCCATCCCGGGAGAGTGGTTCCACATCACGCCGGCGATATCGAGAAGCGGGCGCTTCAAAATTCCTTGACCCAAATCGGGTCCGGCGCTTCCTCCCACGCCGTACACGGCGTGGCAACGGAGACAGCCTTTCCCGGTAAAAAGCCGGCTTCCCTCGAGCGGGTTTCCCGGGAGAAAAAAGGAAACGCCTTCCTCGGCGGCGAGGCTCGACCCAGGCTCGTAAGCGAGGCCGAGCGTCAAGGCAAGCGCGACGAGCAGCAGTTTGATCTTCATCGCTCTCTCGCGTCGGCCCGCAGTCCCAAAAAAACATACAACACGACGCTCACCAGGACGATGAATACCGGGATGGCCACGATCGAGATGCCCACGGAGGCCGACGGGACATCGCCGAGCGTCCAGGCCGCGCGGATCAAGTGAATGATCCAGGCGATAATCCCTCCCACAAGGAGGATGGCGACGGCCAGCCATACCCATTGCAAGGTTCTCACCAGGCGGTTGAAATCCGAATCCGAGCGGTCCATCTTTTTTCCTTCCGGGTTTTCTATGTTCTTTCCTCGGCCTCGTCGGGAAGGTAAGTGATGAGCCGCTCTTCCACTTCCTTGAGCCCCTCGCGCCCTTCACGAATCTCCCAGATAGAAATGATCGGGAAGAACTTCGTGAAGAGAAGATAGAACAGAGCGAACAGACCGAAGCTCCCCGCGGTCTCCCCCCATTCCACCCAAGTCGGCCAGTAGATTCCCTCCGGAAACGGCAGCCGCGGAAAGGACAGCGTGGGCACGACGATGATGAAGCGCTCGAGCCACATGCCCACAATGACAAAGAGCGAGGCCGTTAGGACCTTCCCGACCGTGTGATGCTTTAGGCTCACCAGGCAAGCCAGTGGAACGACGAAGTTACACAGCACCATGCCCCAGAAGAAAGGCCAGAACGGGCCCGTGAACTTGGCCCAGAAAACTTTCAGCTCCTCGGGCTCTGCGCCGTAATAACCCGTGAGGTATTCGGCGAAGGTAAAATAGAACCAAAGAAGCGCCATGACGAGCAGGAGCTGTCCCAGGTAGCGAAAATGGATCGGCTTCAAGTAGTGCTGAAGCCCGTAGGCCTTTCTAAAAATAATCATCGCCACGATGAGCGCGGCGATACCGGAGAAGATCGCTCCGACGACGAAGTACGGACCGAAAATGGTCGAGTGCCACATCGGCTGAAGCGTCATGGAGAAAACGAACGACACGACCGAGTGGACCGAGACCGCGATCGGGATGACCAACACCGCCATAATCGCGATGGCGCGGTTCAAGATGCGCTGTTGGCGCTCGGTCCCGGTCCATCCGAGGGCCAACACGCTGTAGAAAAGCTTCCGTTTGCCGAGACGGTCTCTCAGAATGGCGATGTCGGGAATCATCGGCAGATATAGATAGGTAAGGCTCGCCATCATATACGCGCTGATGCTGGTGGCGTCCCAGAGCAGCGGCGACTGATAGCGGCCGTGCAGGATGACGTTCAACAGCCGGTCGGGCCGGCCGAGATCGACCAGAATCTGGCTCGCGCCGATGAACAGGACCATGCAGGTAATCACCTCGGCCATGCGCGTGATGGGCCGGCGCCATTCCGCTTTAGAGAGGCGGAGGATCGCGGAGATGAGAGTGCCGGCGTGGCTGATGCCGATGAAGAAGACGAAGTTGGTGACGTAAAAACCCCAACTCACCGGCTGATGCAGGCCGGTGACTCCGAGTCCTTCATAGAATTGCACGGAATAGGCGAGCGCTCCCCATAAGATCGGGATCGAGAGCAGGGCTACGGCCCAATAGAAGCCACGGCCCGTTTCTGCGATCGGGCGAAGGAGGGTTTGGTCCGGTCCGTCGGCCGTATCAGCCACCGCCTTCTCCTTCCGTCAGATAGATCACTTTCGGCTTTGTCCCCAACTCCTCCTGGAGCTTGAAGGCGCGCGGGCTGCGCGCGAGCTTGGCGACTTCGCTCACCGGATCGGAGAGATCGCCGAAGACGATCGCTTGCGCGAGGCACGCTTCCGCGCAGGCCGGCACGTACTCCCTCGGATCGAAATCCCGTTTTTCCGCCAGCGCCCGCGCGCGCGCCTTTTGCAGGCGGTGATGACAGAAAGTGCATTTCTCGACGACGCCTTTGGGGCGCACCGAGACGTCCGGGTTCTGCCCCGGTCCTTCTTTCTGGTATGTGTGCCAGTTAAAATATTTTGCGTTGTACGGGCAGGCGGCCATGCAAAATCGGCAGCCGATGCAGCGCGCGTAAATCTGAGCGACGATCCCTTCGGGGTTTCGGTAAGTCGCATAGACGGGACAGACTTTGGTGCACGGCGGATCGTCGCACTGGAGGCACGGCCGCGGTATGAAGCGCATTTTTTCGCCGTGGTGTTCTTCGTCGGTTTCCGTCAGCACCTGCATCCAACTGATGATGCGTTCTCTCTTTGCTTCTTTCTCGCCGACTGCGGGAATGTTGTTCTCGGCTTTGCAGGCCATCACGCACGCCTGGCACCCGGTGCAGCGGTCCAAATCGATCACCATGCCCCAAAGCGCCACGTCATGCCCTCCTGATTTTCACCTGAGTGGTATTGAGAAGACCGAAGCCCCGGGAAATATCTATTTCGTTCGCGATGAGATCGTTGGGGTTGGGGCCGTTGCCGAACAGAGGCATTTGGACGACGTCGGCGCGTGTCCCGGAGTAAAGCTTGGCCTGGAGTTTGATGCTCCCTTTCGCCGACTCCACCCAAACCCAGTCCTTCTCCTTGATCCCCAGGGCATCCGCCGTTTTCGGATTTACTTCTATCCACCCGTCCCACGAGGCGCGCACATGCACGGCAGGCTGCTCCATTAGCCAGGGCTGGTTTTTTCCGCCTCCCATCGGCCGGCTCATGAGGCGATAAGTTATAAGACGCAGAGGAAACGATTCGGTCTGCGCCGGACGCGGCACCGCCACTGCCGGCAAGAAGAGCTGATCTTCTATTTTTCCGCCGCCGAGCGCCGCGACAAGAGATGCCGCCTTGTCTTCCTGCTTGGCGGCCTTATCGACCAGATCCTTGAGCGCCGTCGAGTAGAATTCGAATTTTCCCGACGCTGTCCTGAGCAACGCCTTTCGGCTGACCGGCAAACCCGTCGGGTCCCACCAGGCGCCGCGTTCGACGAGCCCTTTCCAGAACGCGTCGAAGTCTTTGAACTCGGGCACCCAAAAGCCCTCGCGCTCGAGAACCTTTCTGAGGGCCTCCTCGGCGTGAATGGAGACGACGTAGCCACGGTGCGCTTCGTAAAGCCCTCGGGCGCCCTCGTGCAGCAGCTCTGCGAAATTTTTCCAGGGAAAATTTTGCGCTACGCCGCCGCCGAGAGCCTGGCCGATCTGGAGCACCGCGTCCGCGGTGTTGCGGGTCTGATGCAGAGGCTTCGAGGCCGGGCGGGCGACGCTGAAGCAGGTGAAGCCGGCCAGGTGGGTGATCTGATCGTCCTGCCACCGCTCCAGATACGTGTGATCGGGAAGAATCAAGTCGGCCATTGCGCTCGACTCGTCGAGGAAAGGTGAAAAGCTGAGGATGAAGGGAATTTTTTTCATCGCGCCGGCCAACGCCTCTTTGCCCGGTTGGTTGGCCAGCGGATTGGTCGCGTAGAGAAACAGCGCGTTGACGGGATAAGGGATCCCGCTCATGATCCGTTCCGGCAAAAGCTGCGGCGCGTCGGAAGCGAGCAGATATTGTTTCTCGCCTGCGCCGTCGATTCTCGGCTGGGCGAGGCCGCGCTTGGCCGCCGCGTCTTGATCGACGGCCGGCAACGGCGCCAACGGCAACTCGCCCTGGATCTGAACTCCGCCGGTGACGCCGATGTTCCCGACCAGCGCATTGAGACTGTGAATGGCCATCCGCGTGTGCAGATCGTCGGGACCAAAGGCCGGGCCGCGCTCGCCGACGACGACCGCCGGCTTGAGCGTCGCGAGATTGCGCGCGATCTCCAGAATATTTTTGACGGGAACGCCGGTAGCGGCGGAAACCGTAAAGAGACCGTAGTCTTGCAGGACGAGATTTTTAAATCCCTGATGTTGCCGGCCGGCGGAGTCTACCCAATCTTCGAATCCGAAAGTGTGCTCGGCGACAAACTCCTGGTCGTAAAGACCCTCGCGGATCATGGCGTTGGCGATGCCGAGCGCCAACACTCCGTCGGTTCCGGGTGCGAGGGAAATCCAGCGGTCGGCTTTGATCGCCGTGGCGGAACGTCTCGGATCGACCTGGACGAGCAAGCCGCGCGGGCGATCGCCGCTGCGACGCAGCCGCGCAAACGCCCGGGAAGTGTGGACCGGGCCGGTCCATGACTCGAGCAAACCGGCGCCAAAAGAGAGAATGAAGCGGGCTTGCGCCAAGTCGTGGCTGAGCGGGCTCGTCACTCCTTGCATGAGGCGATGCGCGAGCGCCGGTTTTTCCGGCGAAAAGCAGCGGGCCCGGATGTAGTTGGGCGTTCCGTAGGCTTCGGCAAATCTTTTCCACAGAGCGTCCCGATAGCCGCGGTACTGCCCGCCCAGGATGACGACCGTATGCGCGAGACCTTTGCCCCTGAGATCGGATAGCCGGGCGGTCACCATCGAGAGCGCCTCATCCCAGCCGATCGGGCGAAATTTTCCGCGCTCGCCGGCGCGCGCCATCGGGCCTTTCACGCGATTCGAGTCGTAGAGGAGTTGCAGCCCGGCAAAAGCTTTCGGACAGAGCGCGCCGCCGTTGACCGGATGAAGCGGATTGCCGGAAATTCCCGCCACTTCTCCGTCGAGCGTGCGCACGAGAAGGCCGCAGCCTCCCGGGCACTGCTGGCAGATGGATGGAACCGAAATCTCCTCCGGCGTGGCCCAGCGCTCGAGCTCCCCCGACGCCTGGCCGAATCCGGAGAGCCGGTCTCGCAGCAGCGCCGTTGCGGCGGCGGTCCCGCTCGCCAATTGAAGAAACTTTCTGCGCGTGAATCGCATTCCTATTCCTCAACGGTGACAGGCGACGCAATCCGTAGCCGTCCGCTGCGGCGCCGCCGTTGCCGTTCTGAGTCCATTCTCTTTATTTTTTTGCGCCGATCTCCGCGTCTCATGACAACCGATGCAGTCGTTCATCGCGAGCTTTTTGAGCGGCCGCGCGGGCGGCCGCGTAAGAGTCTCCATCGGGCCGTGACAGGTTTGACACTTTATCTCCGCCGCCGTTACGTGAACCTGATGGGGAAAAAATACGTGGGCAGGGAGACGCCAGACTCGTTTCCAGGGAATCTCTTGACCCTTCTCGCCGTAGGCGCGAATTTTTTTTATCTCTTCGCTCTTGGTATCGCCGCCCATGTGGCAGCCTAAACACAGCGCCGTCGGCGGGCGGCCCGCCACCGCCTCTTTCTCCGCCCGCTGATGACATGTCGTGCAGGGAAGATTGAGCGTCCCCGCGTGAGTCTTATGAGGGAACGCTATCGGCTGTTCGACGCCGGACTCCCAACCCGTCCAGTAACCCCAGGCCAATCCTCCTCCGGCAATCAGAAAAACCAGAATGATCTGAGTCACCCTATTCCACGGACGCATCAAGTCCTCAAAGCTTTTCCCGGTGCTGAAGTTTCGCAAGGCTTATGCCACACATTTTTCTATTTTTTTCCATAGGAAAGCGCGTCGCGTTTTCCCAAGTCTCGGAATACCACCTGCTATGTTTGCATTGTTCGGAATGTGAATGCGGGTCCGAAATACGGAAGGAAAATAAAAAAAGAGGAATGTCGTCAGAAAGATTTGAAAAGAAGAAAGACGGCCAGAGCCTCTTGCCCCTCCGGCGAAAAGACCAACGGGGGTAAAACGCCCGTTCATTTTCCGGGCTTGTACGGCGGGTTGGCGAGGCTGCGAATGTAAGCGATCACGTCCGCTATCTCCTGATCCTTCAGCGTCTTGCCCCAGGCCGGCATCAGAGGAGATTTTTTCATGCCGGCGCCGCCATTTTTTATGATGTCCGTTAAATATTGATCGCTGAGGGAGTTCATTACTTTTCCATCGCTGTGATCCTGCGGCTTCGGATTCAAGCTGGCAGCCGCCGGCCCATCGCCCTTGCCGGTTTTTCCGTGACAGCCGGCGCACAGTGATTCATATTTCGCCTTTCCCGCATTGGCGTCACCCTTCGCCTGAGCCAGCCCCAGAGCCGGAAGCGATACCGACAAAATCACCGCAGAGCAAAGCGACATCCACTTCATGTTCATAACCTCCCTGGTTAAAAGCTGAATTTCAACGCGATGAATCCGATGTGTGCAGTATAGTTCCCCTTGGTCCGATCGCCTAAAAAGATCGAGCGCTGCTGGCCTCCGAGTTGGTTCGCGTTCTCGCCGGGATCTATGACATTGCCCATCCAATCCTTCATGATATCCACGCCATAATCCTTGCTCCTGAGCATATTGAAGTAGTAACCGACTTTCAGAGCGACATTCTTGTGTATCTGGTATTGCGTCATCGCGAGCAATTCATGCCAGGTGCTGCTAAGAGGAGGAAAGTCCGTGGCCGCAGGGCCGATGCCGCCGTGGTTTCTGATCTGGCTGAAAGCTTGTGAAAATGAGTATTGAATACGGAACCCCAAAACATTTTTGATGAGATCCATATCGCTGCCCAGGCTGAAGGTGTTGACGGTATCATGCCCGCGCGCCGTCACGCCTGTGCTGTTGTTCATCACCAGATTCCAGTTATTCCGGTCCCAATTATAATCCCCGAACAGTTTCAGCCACTCTAATGGCGAGTAGAGAAAACCTACAGAGGGGGAATAGTCAAAACTATTTTGGACTCCGAATCTGCTGTCAGGATAGTTATCGCCGATAAACTCCAATCCTCCATGAAAACTGAGATTATCTAAGGGACTGACGTCCGCGAAGAGGCTGGTCTTGTCCCGGGCGCGCTTTGCGAGAAAAATCATTTGCGATGTGTTGTTGCCACCGTTCTGGCTGCCATCGGAATCACGCCAGGAATGTCTGTAGTTTACTCTCAGCAAAATCGAAGAGTTCGGCTTGACGTCGACCGTCGGCCCGAAGGTGAATTCGTTGGAGTTCACAGTCTCAAAATAATTTCGGTGCATCCTGTCGTAGGTATAATCAAATTTGCCCGTAAGCCAGCGCGTGAAATCGTAGCCCGCGTCCATCCCGACGGTGTTCTTCGAATAGGCCGTAGGTTCTTTCTCCTCCCCCGCACCAGTCAACGCTCCTCGATCGTTGCCGACGAATCCCTGCGGCAGCGTAATGCTATTGCTATTATAGTTCAGGTCATAGAGACGATAGTAGGCCTTAAGATGAAGATGGTCCATGAGCGAATTGTTGACTAGAGTCGCGTTGACCATCAGCGGGTGCACGTCCGCGTTCAGACTGTGGTGGTTAATCGTGGGCAACATTGTGAAGTTGGCGTCTTTGCAGGACCCGGTTGCCGGATTTGGATTGACTCCTCCTCCCGGGGTATAGCAACTGTTAATCGTAAACGGCAGGAAAGAATCGTCTTGCAGTCGCCAACCGTAAGAGACGGTTCCCATAAAGCGGGTCTTCAGAGGAAGGTTGGCGGCCCCGGTCAACGTGATCGTATGGGCCTGATTGCTCGGGTAAAGATCGAGTCGCCCTCGGCAGGGCCCGGTACCCGTGGAAGGAGTATACGTTGCCGAATCCTGGCATGGTCCCGTTCCGGCTGGAGCCAGCGTCGCGTGAACCGGGTTATCCCAGATCAAAGTGCTGATGTCGTTGTGGAAGAGCGAAGCATTGTATTTCAGCCCGACCGACCATCCATTTCCCGCGTACTCACCGCCAAGCTCGATGTTGTGTGTCTGGTAATCGATGGGTTCGGCGAGCTCGGATATATTCATAGTCGAGCTGCTAAAACCGTTGAGAACACCAAAGGCCCGATCGCCGTTGACATGCTGAGACCAGTAACTGCCGCTAAAGGTCCATCCGGGCACAGGTGTATACTTGATTTTGAACCGCCCGATTCCGTACAAAAGGCCCAGGTCGATAGGCTTCGCGTTGTCACCCAGCCATTGACAGATGGGTGATGTCGTACAGTCGTTGGTTGTATTAAATGCGGTTGCTCTGGACGGCAGAGTGAAAGTTCCGCCGTTCCGACTGTAAGGTGTTTTTGCGATGCCCTCGCTGAAAAGATGGGGAAACTGATCCCATTCGGCTTCGATGTCCACGAGGCCGTACCTTCCGAACCGGAGGCGATAGTTCTGGTCGCTGTATCCCGGCTTCTGGGAATCGAAGCTCATGTAGAAGTCTTCTTTTTTGCTGCCGAGCAGCAACTGGAGCCCGGGCACGATGTAGTTGTTTGGATCCGCTTGCCTATACTCGTCAAATTTCGCGTCGTGTCCGCTTTGATGCCCAGCCAGGCCGCCGACCTCCAAGCTCCCGCTGATAATGTAATCGCCGACTTCGACCTGCGCCCAAGAGGGAAAAGCCAGAAAGAGACAGAGCGTTAAGCTTGAAATCGCAGCAAGACAAAGCTTTGTCCGTTTCATCTCCGACCTCCTTATCGCTGAAAGAACACCCCCGAAGGATGATTCGAGCCATGGATTTGACTGTGACAGTTCGTGCAGCTCCGGTTGAAGAAGAAGTAGGCATTTGGCCCATTCCTCAGTCCGTGAGTGCTGTTGTGACACTCGTTGCAGAGTCTCGGTACACGTACTTTGAGCAACCGATCATTGACGGAACCGTGCGGTTCGTGGCAATTGTCACAATTTTCGAAGACCGGCGGATGCTCAAAGAGGAACGGGCCTCGCCTCTCGGCATGGCACTGGTAGCAAGTCTCGTTCACGCTTGCCTGTATGAGTTGCGAGGGATTGGGCGTGCCGTGCGGGTTGTGGCAATCGGTGCAGCCTATTTTTCCTTCTCTCATCGGCATATGCGAAGAACGCATGAGTTGGGCTTTTCTCTGCAAGTGGCATTGGCCGCACACCTCAATCGTGGCCCGTTTGTTGAAAAAAGGAGTTTTGTCATCCAGCTTCGCCAGCTGGTACCGGTCGGTCGTTTTCTGCATCACGGTGTGACAATTGACGCAGGCGAGGCCCCGACTGGCATGGGGGCTGGCTTCCCAGTAGGTTTGTATTCCCTTCTCGTGGCATTGGAGACACGCCTCGTTCTGAACTTTGGCGGTCTCTCCGGAATCTTTGCGGAAATTGATAAGCCCGCCGACGCCTCTTCCCCCTCCCGCGGCCACGTGATTGCTTCCCGGACCGTGGCACGATTCGCACGCCTGCTTCTCGCGCAGAGTGCGGGCGTTGAAGAGAAAAATCTTGCCCATCATCGTCTGGGAGAATTTTTCAAACTGAGGGGCGTGGCAGGCCTTGCAGACTTCGCTGCCGACAAAGACAGGTTCCTTGCCGGGAGCGGGAGCTTCTCCGGACCAGGCAGATCCGCTAACGGCCAGGAGGAAGGTTAAGAACAGAGAAGCTACAATCAACCGTTTCATCTTTTTTTCCTCCCGTGGCTTCATTCAGACTCACGCGTCGGAAATTCTCCCCCTTGTCTCCGCAAATGAGTCAGCAAGTCTTATGCCACGGTCTTGCCTATAAGAAATTTGAATGACTTCAAGGGCAAAGCTTATGAAAGCGGGACAATGAACCAGGAATCTTTCCATGAGAAAAAAGATTTTCGGAGCAGCCGGCTTTTGAGCGAAACCGCTTCGCAAAAAGTGCCAGGCGGGAAACGGGATAGAGCGCGAAGGGTTTCTTCCCAAAATCAGGAAAATCCTCGGCTTCCTTTGCAGACCTAGGAATTAAGAGCGAGCAAAACCGACGTTTAGCGGTATGGCACGGCTGGATGCTCTTGGCTTTTTTTTTGCTCCGCTAAGGATAATCGAATGATGAAGTTGGATATCGAGACGTTGAAGCTCTTCTGCGACGTGATCAGCCTCAAGGGATTTACGCAGGCAGCGTCAGCGAACTCGATCACTCAATCAGCCGTAAGCCAGCGGCTTAAGACCCTGGAAAAGAGATTCGGTGTCCCTCTCATCGAACGTCGCGGTGCAGAGCTGCATCTGACCCCGGCCGGTGAGGCGGTTTACAGGGGCGCCAAGCGCATACTGGGAGAGCTGCGCGAGATCGAGGAGCATCTGCAGGAGATAGGGGGAGGAGGCGGAGGATCGGTGAGGGTTGCGACCATCTACAGCGTGGGTCTCCATGAGCTGGATCCATTCGTCACGAAATTTCTCAAGTTTCATCCTGACATCGAGGTTCAGATTGAATACAGCAGGGCGAATAAAATTTACCAAGACGTAATCAACGGGTCGATAGACCTGGGGATTGTGGCATATCCCGTCAATAAGCCGCAGATCCGCGCGATCCCATTCTGCGAAGATGAACTGGTGTTGATCTGCTCGCCGCAGCACCCTTTTTCTCTACAGAAATCGATCAGTCTAAAAAAGCTAGCCTCTCAACCCTTTGTGGCTTTCCAGCAAGATATTCCCACGCGCAAGGCGCTGGATGAGATCCTAAGAAAGTATGGGGTATCTCTCACCACTAAGGCTGAATTTGACAACATCGAGCTGATCAAGCGCGCCGTGGAGATAGGATTGGGGATCGCTGTGGTTCCATCAATGACGGTAAAGTCTGAGATTCAGGCCGGCCTGCTCAAGGCGCTTTTTCTTGTGGAGGGCCCTTTTTTGCGCCCAATCGCCGTTGTTCACCGGCGCGGGAGATCTCTGCCGCCGGCGGCGAAAAGGTTTATCGCCGTGCTTACGGGCAATGGGCCGTAATTTTGACAGCGAAATTTTTCACGGCTTTCTTTTGCTCAGGCACCAGCCGGGGTGCTTTTTGCTCATGCGTGTCCGCAGGAGAGCCTAAGACTTCTGTAAGATTCGCCGGTAAGAATATGAGGGGGGGGATCCATGAATACTTCCATCATCACCATGGCCGCGATCAGGGTAATATAGATCTCATCGGGTGGCAAAGAAGAGATGAAAATACTCAAGGACTTTCAACGGATAAGAAACTGGTGCTTTAGAGATCTTTGTTAGCACAACTTACTTCCCCTGGAGACTCCGCAGATAGTTTACAATCTCCCACCGTTCCCGCGGTAGTAGGGCTTCTCCTTGGCCCGGCATAATAGGACCTCCATTCCTAATGGTTTCGTAAATAAATCCATCCGGCCGTTGGCGGAAAACTTCCAGCGTCAGGTCAGGCGGAGGAATAAATTTTTTGGCCACCGGGCCATCCCCCTTAGCTTCGGATCCGTGACAGGCAGCGCAATAAATATGGAAGAGCCGGTTGCCGTTGGCAACGGAGGCGGCCGTAGCTTCCACCGGATTGCGCAACTTCTTTCCAGCCTCAATCCGATCCATGCTCGGCTCTTTGCCTTGAATCGGCACAGTCTCCGTTGGTGGAACCCGCGGTGCCGCCTGAGGTTTGACGGAGGGTTGCTTAATCATATCGGGGCTCCATGGCCAGCCGTAGGCAAGACCCGTCCCCAGCAACAAGATGAGCGCTGCAGTCGCTATGTTGTAGCCCATGACTGTTGGTATTTCGGCGCCACGCATATCTCTAAATTCTTTACGCAGTCTCTTCAGCATCTTTCTGTTCCTGCGATGCAGCAGAGACGGAAACTCTAGCGTAAGGAACCAGCGGAAAATTTTCCAGAAAAAATAGGTAGCTCAGCCCGGCTGCTCCCAAAAACCCGAGTGTAATCCCCACTTCGATCCAACCGAAGGGAGCGTCCGCTTGACTCCAAAGGGACGGCACAATGAGCACGTATCGCTCGAGCCATAAACCCGCCGAGATCGAAATGCCCGTCAAAAGCAGAACCCAAGCGATCTCCTTTGCCCGCCGGCTTAAAAAAAACAGAAAAGGAATCAGAACAGAAAGCACGAACACACTCCACGAAAAAACCGCCCACGGCTTTTCCCAAACTCGCAGGATGATGAAATGAGTCTCTTCCGGGAGATTGCCATACCAGATCACAATGTACTGCCCCCAGACCATGGATAGGTAGGTCAGGTTGAAACCAAGCAGAAGCTTTCCCA
>JBGQBP010000064.1:0-15532 GCA_041494945.1 Binatia bacterium
ATGAGGCTGTAATGAAGCCCGAACAGAACTCCGGCGGCGCCGCCCATCGCTCCGCCGACGAAAAAAGTGAGCGAGATGATGCGGTTCACCGGTATGCCCATGAGAGCGGCGGCGTCCGGGTCCTGCGCGACCGCGCGGATCGCGGTGCCGAGCTTCGTCTTGTTCACGAATAAATAGAGGCAAAGGAGCATGGCGAGAGCGGTGGCGATGACGAGAACCGACTTGAGCGGGACTTCCACGGCCGCGCCGAGAGACAGATTTTTATCCAGGATGTCGAGCGTCGGATAATTGAGATAAAACGTGTTGCGCCAGAGGCTCTCCACCAGCCGGATAAAATCCTGAAGAAAAAATGACGCGCCGATGGCCGAGATCAACGGGACCAGGCGCGGCGCGCCGCGCAGCGGCCGGTAGGCCACGCGTTCCAGCGTCACGGCCGCCAGGCCGCTCGCAAGCATGCCGGCGAAGATCAACAGCAACACCACCAGGACGGGAGAAAGAACGGCGAGCGCGCCGGAGGATTCGAGCCCGAGAAGAATCTCGGCGCCGACGAACGCGCCGATGACGAAGATCTCGCTGTGGGCGAAGTTGATGAATTCCAAAACCCCGTAGACCATCGTGTAGCCGAGCGCGATCAGCGCGTACATGAAGCCCAAAACCACGCCGTCCACGACTACTTGAAAAAATATGCCGGAAGAAAAATCCAAATCCGCTCCTTCTAAAAAATTTTCGCTATGCTAACAAATACCGCGCGCCACCGCCACCTCCCCTCGCTGCGCTCGGAATCTCAAATCTCAGATCTCAAATTGAAAATCGAGGATCTGAAATATCTGAAATATGAAATTTGAGATTTGAGATCCCGAAGGGCATCCCGAAGGGCCGGGTTGACACGGCGGTTAGCCATTGGATACGCTGCAAAAATGAGACGCGCGCTTCTAATCGCGGCCGTTATTCTGATTTTGCTGATCGTGGCGATCGTCCTGATACCGCCGCTGATCGACCTGGGCGCGCACAAAGGCCGCTACCTGCCGCTGGTCGAGCAGGCGTTGCAGCGCAAGGTGGACGTGGGCGAGATCCGCCTCAGAATCGTTCCTTCGCCGGCGATACGCCTCTCGGGGCTCAAAGTTTTAGACAACCCTGCATTCTCCAAAGAGCCCTTTTTCACCGCCCAAAGCGTGAGCCTTCGCCTGAGTCTCCGGCCGCTTCTGAAGGGGAAGTTTCAGGTCGAAGAGTTCATCGTCGAGAAGCCGGCCGTCAACTTGGTCAAAAAACCGGACGGCACGTTCAACTTCGCCGATCTCGCGAAAAAGAAGGAAGAGGTCGCGAAAAAAGAAAAAAAGGAAGCCGCGCCCAGGCCTAAAGAGGCGGCCCGGCTTTCCCAACTAATCCCGGCGCTGCTGCGTATCGAGGATGGAGCGATCACGTTGCAGACTGAGGGGCAAAAGCCGCTTCAGATCAACGGCATCGACGTGTCGCTCAAGGATTTCTCCGCAAATCATTCCTTTCCTTATCGAGTCGCATTGAAAGCGCCCGGCCTGAAGCCGATTTCCCTCGAAGGCGAGCTGCGTTATCAGGAGACGCCATCGACGCTCACGTTGAAAGACAGCCGGCTCAAAGTCGAAGACGTGGAGTTTGGCGTCAGCGGCGCGGTCGCCGACCTCACGGGCGCGCTGAAAGTAAATCTCTCTCTCGCCAACGACAACTTCGACATCAAGCCGATCGTGCAGCTTCTCGCGGCGGCGGGGGTCGCGCCGAAAGAACTTGAAGCCTCGGGACCGGTCGACTTGCGTGTGGCGCTCACGGGGCCTTCCAACAATCTCCAGTCTCAGATCCAAGTCAGGCTCAAGGAGCTTAAGGTCCATGACAGCCGCGATTTCAAAGGAACCATCGCGGGAGAAATCGATCTCACGGCGCCGCTCAGCGGCGACGCGCCGATGGCGCGGAAGATACACGGCAACGGCCGCCTCGGAGCGAAAGACGGCGAGCTTACGAACGTCGATCTGGTCAAAAAGATCGAGCAGATTACCGGCGTGATCGGCATGTCGAAGCAGGAGCGCAGCGGCGCCACGACGTTCAAGAGGTTGGAGACGGAATTCACCCTGGCGGGCGGCGTTGCCGAGATCAAGCGGATCTATCTGCAGAGTCCGGTGATGGAGGCGCAGGGTAACGGCAAGATAAACCTGGAGCCGCCGACGCTGGATCTGGCGCTCGAGACGGCGCTCGCCGCCGAGGTTTCCGCGCGCGTGGGCAGCGGCAAAGCGACGACCTTCTTCAAAGACAGCCAGGGCCGGCTCGTCGTGCCGCTCAAAATTACCGGGCCCGCTAATAGCCCGGCGGTAAACCTGGACAGCGCAAAGATAACGAAAAAGGGCCTGGGTCAAATGCTGGAAGAGCGCGGCAAGGGATCGGTCTTGGACCGTCTGTTCAAGAGAAAGTGACGCCGATTCTTTTTCGGCGTCATCCTGAACGAAGTGAAGGATCTCTAAGGAACAAGGCTCCGCAATTCATAACGGCATCCACGATGACTTTCGCTAAAGCGAAGATCCAACAGCTCAAGAGTTTTCAAGAAAATCTCCTCCACGCGGACCTCGCGAAATTTCCGCGATCCAAGCGCGCCTTCTATCGGCACCTCCGCATCCTGTATGGCGCCGTACAGGGATTCCAAGACAACCACTGCGCCCTGCACGCTTCCGCCCTGACCTACACCACGCTGCTTTCTCTGGTGCCGCTGCTCGCGCTCATGTTTTCCATCCTGAAAGGCTTCGGCGTGCAGAACCGGCTGGAGCCGATCCTGCTGGAAAAACTCAGCGCCGGCTCCGAGGAGATTGTCCAACAGATTATCCGCTACATCGACAAGACCAACGTCAAGGCGCTCGGCGCCGTGGGACTGGCCGGCTTGCTGCTGACCGCCATCTCGCTGATCGGGAACATCGAGCTCGCGCTCAACCGGATATGGGGCGTGCAGCGCCCGCGCTCGCTCGGAAGAAAGTTCGCCGATTACTTGAGCGTCCTCTTGACCTGCCCGATTCTCTTCGTCGCCGCGCTCGGCCTCACCAGCTCGATCCAGAACGTGACGGTCGTGCAGTCGATGCTCGACCTGCCGGGGATGAGTTACCTCGTTTTGTTTCTCGCCTCTCTCTCTCCCTATCTGCTCATGTGGATCGCCTTGACCTTCATTTACAACTATCTGCCGAACACCAACGTCCGGCTCGTCTCCGCGCTCTACGGCGGCATCATCGGCGGCACCCTCTGGCAGCTCGCGCAATGGGGCTACGTTCATTTTCAAGTCGGCATGGCGCGGTACAACGCGATTTACGGCGCGTTCGCGCAACTGCCGATTTTTCTCGTCTGGCTTTATACCGGGTGGAACGTCGTCCTTTTCGGCGCGGTGCTCTCTTTCGCCCATCAAAACCCTCGCACTGAGGCGAAGGAGCTGAGCACTCCGGACGCCGACTACTCTTTCAAGGAAGAGCTGGGACTCAAGCTCTTGTGGCTGATCGGAAAAAATTTCGACGAGGGTAAGGAGCCGTACAGCGCCGAAAAGCTCGCGCAGAAGCTGGCCGCGCCAGTGAAACTTGTGAGCGGGATCCTCGAGCGGCATTGCCGGGCCGGCTTTCTTCTGCCGGCGACGGGAGAACCTCAGGAGCCCATCTATGTGCTCGCCAAGCCGCCGGAGAAACTCAGGCTCGACCAGGTGATCGAGGCGATGCGCCATTACGGCGGCGACGACGGTCTCAAGATCAAGCGGGTCGAGGGAGAAGAAACTTTGCAGAAGACGCTCGAGCGCATAGCCGAAGCGCGGCGCAAGGCCTTGTCACGCGTCACCTTGAGGGATCTGTCATCCGAGGAGGGCGCGTAACCGCCGATGCGTCCCCGCCGCACACTCGGCTTTACCAATCTCGTCGCGCTGACTTTTTTCTGCGTCGCCGGAGGAGCGTACGGCTTTGAAGACGCCGTCGGCGCCGCCGGTCCGATGGTCGCGCTGCTCGCGCTGATGGTGCTGCCGTGGCTCTGGAGCTTTCCGACCGCGCTGATGACGGTCGAGCTCTCCACCGCGATGCCGGAAGACGGCGGCTACGTCATCTGGGTCGAGCGCGCCTTCGGCAGGTTCTGGGGTTTTCAGGAAGGTTGGTGGAGCTGGCTTTGCAGCTTCGCCGACAACGCGCTTTACCCGGTCATGTTCGTGGACTATCTCTCCTACCTGCGCGGCGACATGCCGCCGCTGGAGCGCGTCGCGATCGGCGTCGTCCTCATCGCCGCGATTTCGTGGCTCAACATTCGCGGCACGCGGCTCGTCGGCATCAGCTCGGTTATTTTTGCGGCGCTCGTCCTGGCGCCGTTTGCCGTCATGGTCGTTCTCGGCGCGCCGCAGATACAAGCCGCTTCGTGGCTCGCTCGCGGCGGCAAAGGCAATTGGGCGTTGCTCTTGAGTATCGTCCTCTGGAATACTTCCGGCTGGGACAACGCCGGAACGTGCGCGGGCGAAGTGGAAAAGCCGAGCAAAACCTATCCCGCCGCGATGACCGCCGCGGTCGTGCTGGTCACGATCGCTTATCTGCTACCCGTCGCGGTCGGCATCGGCGTCGATCAGCATTGGGAGCAATGGGAAGAAGGTTACTTTCCGAAAGTCGCGGCGGCGATCGGCGGCGATTGGCTGGGCGCCTGGCTCATGGTCGGAGGCTTGATCAGCGCGACGGGACTCTTGAGCGCGCTCCTCTTGACGTCCTCGCGCGTGCCGTACGCGATGGCCGAGCGCGGCATGCTGCCCGCGCCGCTAAAAAAACTTCACCGGCGCCACGCGACGCCGTGGGTCTCGATCCTCGTCAACGCCGCCGGCGTCGCGGCGCTGATTCCATTTTCGTTCCAAGAGCTAATACAGGTGGACATGTTCCTCTACGCGGCGGCGCTCATTCTCGAATTCGCCGCGCTCGTGTGGCTGCGTTTCAAAGCGCCCGAGATGGCCCGCCCCTACCAAATTCCATTCGGCATCAAAGGGGTCATCGCGCTCAGCGTTCCGCCCGTCCTGCTCTGCGCTCTCAGCATCTGGCTCGCCGACGAAGTTACAAAGTGGGTGAGTCTCGTAGGAATCGCTGCCGGCCTTGTGGTTTATCCGTGGTTCCGCGCGACAAGCGAGGCAAGGCCGGCGTCCCCGCTGGTCTCCTAGCCGAATCCAGCCCAAATTTGTTTATTTTTCTCCGCCTAAAATCGTCCTTGGCATTTCGCCGCCATATCGCGTAGAAGCGCGACAGTTGCACAGCAACCGGGAGGAAGATGCCATGAAGATCCAGGCAAGTTTCGTTAAGAATGGTAAGTTGCCTAACGCCTGTTGCCTCATATTTTTTCCGTTTAACGCCCCGATTTATGCAAGTAGAATAAGCGGCTAATTGGCTCGGTTCTGCGGCTTGGGCTTGATTTCAGTTTGCGTCGTCGAACGAACACGAATCACGCTCCCTGCTGACGAACCACGGCTGGGTCTCCCGATCCGGTCACATCTTTGATTCGTTTTACATCAGCTCGGACTGGCTCTCCCCATCCGGGCTTTTGTATTCATGGTTTTTAGACTCCGAAGATAGGCGAGTTGAGCCAAGAGCAGACTTGACTCCTTTTCGACTGTTATTTGTTTCTTTAGGAAGCCGCCGCAGCGCGCGACTTTCGCTGCTGGACTTTTTGGTACTTTCCTCGCCCAACCCTTTTGGTCTTCCCCTGCTTCGCCCACCTCACCGCGACTTGGCGGACATAGCCGGACGATTTTCGTCTGGCACCCGCTTCCTTGGCGAGATCCCGAACGGTGAAACGGCTGGGAAGCTGATCCAACATGGCATTCCAATTTACCGGAGTGGTTCTTCTGGCCCTACCGCGCTTTCTTCCCGGTCGCTTTCCCTTCGTGTTCCCACCTGCCAGGAGTCGATAGGCCCTTTGGTGCTTTATCAGCTCATCCTTTGAAGCGGCCAGTTCGGAAGTTCGCTGACCTATCTCGTTTTTAAGCCGGTCGATTTCTCTTCTTACAGACGTGATCAGATTTTCAGGCATAGGGTTCCTCCAAAGACGTTTCTCGTCCTCCTAACACCCCTGGGTTTAGAAAACAACTCGATCTTCTATGTCATTTGGCCATCAGGTATGACCTTTGCGTCGTCCAACACGAATACGGGGTCAGGCAGCGAGGCGGGATAAGGGGTCTCTTTTACGACGGGAAAGTCATCCATTCGATAGAAGCGGTGGGTCATGTCGCACCGTCCTCGCATTCTCACCCCTTCGATACGGCCCTTCGGGCCTACTCAGGACAGGCGCTGGATCTCCAAGAAGCCACAGCGAACCTGGCATCCGCGTTGGCGAATACTGTCTGGTGATCGATCAGTGGCATCTGCCTTTATGGCCGCGGGGAGATAGACAGCGATCCGAGGTCATGCTGTGGGTTACGTGAAAAAACCCCGACCCGTTTAAATTCACAGTTTAGGAAAGCGAGGGCGCCCAACCAAAGGGGCTTCTTGGAAATTAGTATTGTGTCCCCGGAATTCCCGCTTTGAGATTCCAGATTGGAATATCAAAGCCAGCGGGGCGAGGAGGCCGGAGGTACTTGCCCTATGTGTTTACCGAGCAGGGTGTCGCCATGCTGTCCAGTGTCCTTCGAAGCAAGCGGGCAGTGCAGGTCAACATCTAAATCATGAGGGCTTTTGTCCGGTTGCGGCGGATTCTATCGAGCAACAAGGAATTAGCACGGAAGTTGGAAGAATTGGAACGTAGAATGGGCGCTCACGATCAACAAATCCAGGCGGTCTTCCAAGCCATCCGGCAGCTCATGGCGCCGCCGGAGCCGAAGAAGCGGAAGATGGGATTTTTGGTTGAGGAAAAGCCGGCGCGGTACGGAAGAGCGTAGCGGTGTCGTTTGCCACGTTTTCGCAATTGCGAAAACGTGAAAGTATACCTGCTGTGATGGAGGAGGCACGAGCAACCGTGACACAATCGAACCGTTCCACAACCTTTGAGTCGTCATTTCGACGTTTCGGGAATTCCCGAAACGTGGAAGCGGCCATGTAGCCTGCCTTCTGATTTTCATCCTTCATCCCTATGCCCGTCATCCTTAGATTTCCTTACTACCGCCTACGGCCCAACGCCTCCCCTCGTCATGTTGTACATCTTGCGTCACTATCGTGCTTTGCGGTCGCATTTGTTGCATCTACCGCTTCTCTCCGCCGCAATGACAGGGCGCGGCAATCCGGGATCTTCAGCGCTCCGTGTCGCTCTTTTCCCGGCCCATTTTGGGTGTGCAATTTTTTGTCTGTGTTGCCGCGTTGCGTTATTTCCCCGATGGCATCGTCCTTGCTTCTCTCAAATTGTGGCGCTTTTTTCGACTGAACCGTCAAAGGAGAAATTTTCATGTGGCAACAATGGAATCTTTTTCGAACACGCGAGTCGGAAGTCATCGAGTCCCTGAGATCTCTTCCGGAGGAATACGTTGTATTACATGACCTGATCGTGCCGGAGTGCCGGGACCGGGTCGATCACGTCGTAGTCGGCCCGAACGGCGTGTTCGTGATCGAAACCACGGACTGTGCGGGCGAGGTGAAGTGCGAAAGGCATGACTGGGCGGTCGGCCGGCGGAGAATCGCGAGCCTCAGCCGGCAGGCTGAGATCAAAGCCGCAGCTCTACGAAAGAGCCTGGTCGCCGCGACGTACGAAGGGGAGAAGAGAATCCCCGTCGTCTCGGCCGTCCTGGTCTTCACGAATCCCGAAGCCGAGATCAGCGTCCGCGAGCCGGCGGTGCCGGCGATGAGAACCGGGGAGCTGGCGGCGTTCATTCTGCATTACAAAGTTGCGGAAATCGGCCCAAAGAATCTGGCGGCGATGGTCCAGCATCTCGTTTCGTTTCAGTCGAATAAAAATCACCGGAGAAGTTTTTTCGGAATACGGCGGGGCCCCGCGCCGGCGCCGAAATTCTCCGGCGCGCCGGCCGCTCGTGAATCTCGCTCCGGATTGAGGTTCGCGCCCGACGGCACGAGCGACCGGCAGCAAGAGGGCCGGCATAACATCGACCGCTTCCCCGATTTTTCCGCTCACGGCTAACTTTCAGTCGAAACATGGAAATGTCCGGCTGATAAGAGCGAGCACGAGCACGGCTTTTTGCCTCACGCCTGTCCTGAGCGATGTCGAAGGGCCTGTCCTGAGCAATGTCGAAGGACCTATCGCCTCCATTTAAACCGCTTGCCAGATTCCCCGCACTCGACTAAAATCCGCGGAAAACGTACCGGGAAATACCCCAAAGCAACCGCTTCGGAAACTGACAAAGACGTAATGGCGGTTCTCAAGAGAGGGGGGCTGTGATCGGCAAGGGGATCATCGAAGTCCATCCGCCGAAGCCGGTGAGGGACGGCGCTTACAAGATATTCGTTCCCAAGGTCGATGCCGACGGGAACGACGTCGCGGGAATACGCCTCCCGACGATACGGGTTCCTCTGGCGACTCATACAGGCTGGAACTTACAGCGGCAGGGTCTGGCAGAGGACGAGCTCTGCGCCCTTCTGGGCTCGTATCTCCCGTTCGCCAAGACGAAAGAGGAGCGCTCGAAGAGCGGCGACCCGAGGTTGTCCATCGAAGAACGATATAAAGATCAGGCCGATTACGTGCGCAGAGTCAGCATCGAGGCCCGGTCCATGGTGGAAGAGAGATTGCTGCTGGCGGAGGACGCCGAACGAATCATCGCCGAGGCTCAAAAGAATCCGGTCTTCGACGGGAAGAAGTAACCAGCCGCGCTGGTGGAACGCGCGACACTTCCACGTTTCGAGAATTCCTGAAACGCCGAAATGAGGCGCGATATGAATCTCACTAAAATCATTTTGTTTCTGCTCGTCGTCCAATCCCTCGGCTGCGCGCTCCCGCGCCGCGACGCGGAGAAAGATCGCCAGGAGGAAAAGAAAGAAAGCGCGCCGCCGACGTTCACTTATCACCCGTAAGGCGTGTTCAGTGTTCAGAGTCAGGTCTTGGATCTTGAATTGTGAGCCGGTTCGTGAAGTTGAAAGAAACAGCCACCCCGGGCGTCGCCTCTTGAATCTTGATGTCCGTGTTATTCGGCCCCCTCAGTAGCTGCCTCTATCTCTCCTCTCCTCTTTCCGTTCTTCTCTCTCATAGCGCCCCGGCGGGTAAGTCTTTTTTATTCTTTCGTGATCGGTATGCGGGTCATGGTCCAAATCGATTCTCACCCTCTCGCGCTCTCTAAGAACGAATCGCGGCGGCGGCTGAGGCGCATTTCTCCACTCCCCGCGCTCGAACCAGTAATATCTTTGAACTCTCGGATAAAAATAGACTTCGTAGTCCGGATAGTAATAGTAAGTTTCCATGCGGCGGGACCCTGGTGTTTCCGCGACCAGACAGCCGGAAGTAAATGATAAAAGCACTGCGGCAATGACGGCGAGACCTATCCCTCTTCCTTTCATGGCATCCTCCTCGTCAGGAAGTTTCCCTTGCTTCAAATATGACATGGAGCAAGGGACATTCCAAGACCGCGGGGCGTGTGCGCAAATATCATCGTGACACTTTCACCTTGTGAGAATTCTCAAAACCTCAAAACGACTTCACTCTCACGTTTCCGTGATCGGTGATCGTGATCGGGGTCAGGCCTGACTATGGACTTATTGTGGTGAACGCTCCACTCAAATCCAGCAGAGTTCCAGGGCGGGAACGAGTGTGTGCCGCAGATTCGCCAGAAGCCTTCTGAAAAATTGCCGACCGCCACGAAGTCGTTACGGTCGCATCCTGGCCTTTGTACTTCGACAGGTTATCTCGGCGGAATGCCGAACAGCGTATCGGAGTAGATGAGAGCGGCGATATGGGATAGCTTGCAAGTGTTCATAATTTTCCATAATATGCACATCGACACCAGAAGGGAGGAAGGTTATGGGAACCTCGTCTTTGCGACACAAGCACGTACAGTTGGATCAAGGGAAACTGAATCGGGCCAGACAGATATTAAGAGCAAAAACTGAGACAGAGACCCTGGAGCGGGCCCTCGATCTCGTGGTCAATGAAGCTGAACTAGATACCGCGCTTAAGAAAGCCCGCGGCAAGGGGCGGATCCGAAAGGTGTTCCGCTAGGATGGAGCGGGTCGTCATCGACACGAACGTTTACATCGATTGGCTTAACGAAGGGCAACATGAAGCCGTCCTCTTCCAACGCAACGTTGTGAAGTATCTGAGTGCGGTTGTGCTCATGGAACTGTCAGCAGGGGCATTTTCAGTCAGAGATCGCAGGCTTGTGCGAGAAGTTATTTCCGCGTTCGCTAAGGTTGATCGAATTCTTGTCCCTACGGTCACGATCTACGAGGACGCCGGAGACGTGTTGCGTCGGCTTCAGGAGTATCGGGGTTACACTGTGGCGAGCGCCCATGGGCTAGTTAATGACGTGTTGATTGCGTTGTCCGCCCGTTCTATTGGAGCGACTGTAATCACTCAAAACGAGCGAGATTTTGTCGCAATTCAAACCATCCGGCCGTTCAAATTGGCGTTGGCACCTCATGCTTAGACGGTCGGGATCAGGTTACATAACTGGACGCTATCGGATACGGTCCCTCCTCAAGACAAGGAAGAAGCCACATCGTTCACTTCGAGAAGATTCCACGTGATCGGGGTCAGGCCTGACTATTGACTTATTGTGGTGAACGCTCCGCTGAAATCCAGCAGAGTTCCGGGGCGGGAAAGAGCGCGTCCCGCAGATTTGGCAGAAGCCTTCTGCCCAATTGGTGACCGCCATGGAGTCGTTTCTGTCTATAAGACTTACACCTCCGATGCCAACGCCAACACGCTCGCCGGTGCAGGCCGCACCTTATCCAAGTTGACAGCTTCAGCCGTCATCGGCTAGGCTCCGCCGAAAGCGCAAGCCGTCGTCTCGGCGGCGTTCGGAATGTTTCAAAAGAAAGGCTGAGACTATGAAAAACAAGTTCGCTCTTTCGATCTTGCTCTCGCTGTTAATGTTTCCGCTGCTTCCGACCCGGCTCCCGGCCGCGCAGATGAACATGATCTGGACCAGCGAGACCGGAACGTTTTCCCCCATCTGGGTGACGAAGGAAGCAAAACTATTCGAGAAATACGGCAACCAGGTCCAGTTGATCTTCATTCAAGGCGCCGCGTCCGCAGCGGCCGCTGTAGTTTCCGGCGACGCCCAAGTGGGGGCGTTCTCGCCTCAGGTCGTGATCACGAGCACGATGCAAGGATTGGATCTCGTGATGCTCGGACGGCTCGGCAACACGATGGACAATCGAATCTTCGGAAAAAAAGGCATGACCGATATCAAACAAATCAAGAGCCTGGCGATCAGCCGGTTCGCGAGCAACGCCGATTTCGCCGGCCGTTTTTTGGTCGAGCGCGGGGGTCTGAAGCCTGATACGGACGTCGCTTTCCTGCAGTTCGGAAACCAGTCGAACCGGATCGCGGCGATCGAAACCGGGCGCGCCGACGCCGCCATCGTGACCCCGCCGATCACGCTGCAAGCGAGGAAAATGGGATTTCCCTTGCTGGTCGACGGCGCCAAGCTTGGCATCCCGTATTCCAGCCTCATGTTTGTGGCGCGAAAATCTTACCTGGCTAAGAATCGAGAAGATGTGCGCAACGTTCTCAAAGCCATTATTGAAGGGGTCCATTATTTTAAGGCGCACAAGGAATTCAGCTTGAAGGTTATCGGCAAATACATGCATGTCGCCGACCGGGAAGTCCTGGAAGAAACATTCCGCGAGTACGACTTCCCGCTGAAACCGTACCCGGCGAAGGAATACTTCGCGTTGCCTATGCAAGAGGTCGGCAGGAAAGATCCGCGTGTCTTGAAGGAAAATCCCGAACGCTTCGCCGATCCGAGCCTGATCAAGGAACTCGACGACAGCGGCTTCATCGACAAGCTGACAAAAGAATACGGGCTCGGCAAGTAAACCACCCATGGCCGAAACCTGCCGCGCCGCTGTACTGTTGGCGCCGGACAAAATCGAAATCCGCGAATACCCGATTCCGGAGATCCCGCCGGACGGAGGGCTCGTCGCCGTGGAGCGGGCCGGAGTCTGCGGTTCGGACGTCAAATATTTTCACGGCAAGATCGCGCTTCCTCTGCCGATCATTCTCGGCCATGAGATCTTGGGCCGCGTCATGAAGCTCGGGCGAGCGGCAAGCTCCATTCACGATCTCAAAGAAGGCGACCGCGTCATTCTGAAAGGCGCGCTAGGCTGCGGCCGGTGCGCCGACTGTCGTCGCGGCGCGGCTCGGTTCTGCAAAAAGCGCACGAGCTACGGCGGCCGGACTACCTGCACCGATCCGCCGCACCTCTTCGGCGGCTTTGCCGATTACGTTTATCTCGCGCCCGACGTGCTGGCGACGAAAGTCAGCGACGATCTGCCGCCGGAAGCCGCGGTTTTGGTCGGCGCGGTGATGGCGAACGGATTTCAATGGGCCGTTCGCCTCGGCGGCGTCAAGATGGGCGACTACGTCCTGATTCAGGGGCCCGGGCAGCAAGGGCTCGCGTGCGCCTTCGCCGCGCGACATGCCGGCGCCGCCCGGATCTTCGTCACGGGAGTCGGCAGAGACGCGCAGCGCCTCGCCCTCGCGGAGCGCTTCGGCGCTCACCGGGCCATTAACGTCGAGACGGAAAATATCTTCGAGGTCGTGCGCGAGGAAACCGGCGGCGCGATGGCGGACGTCGTCATCGACGTGTCGGGCAGTCCCAAGGCGATCCAGACTTCGATCGAGTGCGTGCGGCGCCAGGGAACGATGGTCCTGGCGGGCTTAACCGGCGATGCGACGGCGACGCCGATGCTCATGGATAAAATCGTCTGGGGCGAGATTCGGTTGCAGGGCGCGTTCACCGCCGACAACGACGCCGTGGAAGCGACGATGCGGCTGCTCGAAGCGACGAAGTTTCCTGTAGAAGAGATGGTGAGCCACGTCTTTGCGCTCGAAGAAACCGAGCGCTGCATTCGCGCCGTGGGCGGCGAGCTGCCGGAGCTTTATCCGACCAAAGCGCTGATCAGGCCCTAGCGTAATTTCCCGCGTCCTTGACAGATCTCGCAAACTCAAAATAGATTGGATGCAGTTGGTCGATCAGGAGGTGTACTCATGGAAACGTCCTATCCGATCATAGATGCGGACGCTCACGTGGTCGAGTCGGCCCACACTTGGGATTACATGGACCCGTCGGATCGGCAGTATCGGCCGGTGCCGCTGGAAGCGCCCGAAGAGGCCGGTGTGAAACAGCAGTTCTGGCTGATCGACGGCAAGGTGAGAGGCTTTCGCTTTCCGGCGCTTTCCGCCGCCGAGCTGGAGAAGCGCTCCCGCATGGCCGGCCGCAAGTTCGCCGACGCGCAGGAAGCGCGCGAGATGGCCAACGTCGATCTGCGCCTCGAGCACATGGACCGGATCGGTATCGACATCCAGGTGCTGCACAACACCATGTTCATCGAGCAGGCCACGGACCGGCCTGAGGTCGAAGTGGCGCTGTGCAAAAGCTGGAACCGCTGGCTGGCCGACATCTGGCGGCAGGGAAAAGGACGGCTGCGCTGGTCGTGCATGGCGCCGACGCTTAGCATGGCGGACGCGCTCGACCAGATCCGCTTCGCCAAGGAAAACGGCGCCTGCGCGGTGCTGATGCGTCCGGTCGAAGGCAACCGCCTGCTCGTGGACCCGTACTTCTATCCGATCTACGACGAGGCCGTCCGGCTCGACATGGCCATCGCCATCCACATCGCCAACGGCAACCCGTGGCTGAACGATCTCTGCCGGCATCCCGTCTTCACCGCGGGCGCGTTTCACCGTTTTCGCATCCCCACCGTCGCTGCCTTCAGCGATCTCATCCTCAGCGAAGTGCCCCAGGTATTTCCCAAGCTGCGCTTCGGCTTCATCGAAGCGAGCGCGCAGTGGCTGCCCTGGGTCGTGCACGAGGCGAAGAACCGTTTCAAGGCGTTGGGGCGCGAATGGCCCAAGAACGGCGTGCGCGAGTTCCGGATGTTCGTCACCTGCGAAAACTCCGACGACCTGCCCTACATAGTGGAGCAAGCCGGCGAAGGTTGCCTGGTGATCGGCACGGACTACGGCCACACCGACACGTCGAGCGACGTCGATGCGATCAAGATCTTCCAGGCGAGAACGGATGTGGGCCCCGGCGTGAAGAAGATGATCTTGAGCGATAATACGCGCGCGCTCTACGGGCTTCAGTAGACCGTTGAAAAGTTACCGTCACCCTTCGACAAGTCTCAGGGTGACCGGTTTGTAACGTTCGTGCTGAGCCCTCGACAAGCCCGTGGACTTCGGGCGCAGTCGAGGGAGCCTGTCCTGAGCGAAGTCGAAGGATCGAAGCACGAGGAGAGGTTATGAATGTGAGCTATCCGATTATCGACGCCGACGGTCACGTGCTGGAAAAGGACCACGAGCTGGCCGAGTTTCTCGAAGGCCGCTACCGCGACATGCGGCGGAATGAAACTTACGGTTTCTTCCCTTCGCTCGACGGCTGGCACCGCGGCTTTTCCGCCGCGGGAAAAGAGACCGACGTGCCGGCGGCGCGCTGGCTCGAATTTCTCGACGAGCTGGGCGTCCGGTTGAGCGTGCTCTATCCGACCGGCGGTTTGGCCCTCGGCCTCATTCAAGATCCGAACTGGGCGTGCGCCGTCGCGCGCGCATATAACAGTTGGGTCGCAGAGCGATACACGCGGCAAAGCCCGCGGCTCAAGGCGGTGGCATTGCTGCCGGTGCAAATGCCGGAAGAAGCGGCGAAAGAGCTGAGGCGCGCGAAAGAGATCGGGCTCGTCGCGGGATTGTTGCCGGCCGTGACCGCGCTGCACAAGGGATACGGTCATAAGGATTTCGATCCGATCTATCGTGAAGCCGAGCGCTTGGACATGCCGCTTGCCGTGCACGGCGCGCCGAGCCGCGGCATGGGCTTCGACTTCTTCGACAAATTCATTCAAGTCCACACGCTCGAGCATCCTTTCGCGATCTTGATCCAGTTCACGCACATGATTTACGAGGGCGTGTTCGAGCGCTTCCCGAAACTACGCGTCGCGTTTCTAGAAGCCGGCTCTGGCTGGCTGCCTTATATGATGGACCGCATGGACGAGGAGTATGAGAAGCCCCATCGCGCCGGAGCGCCGCAGCTTAAGAAGAAGCCGAGCGAGTATATTCGCTCCGGCCAGGTCTGGACGACCTGCGAAGTCGAGGAGCGCGCGCTGATTCAAGTTTTAAGACAGTTCAATCCTCGCTGTGTGATGTGGCCGTCGGACTATCCGCACGAGCGCTTGCCCGACATGTTCAAGAAGGACATCCCGGAATTTCTCGCGCGCGAAGATATCACGGACGCCGAGAAGCGGATGATCCTGTATGAAAATCCGAAGCGCTTTTACAATCTGGCGGTTTAGCAGGCCGTTAAAACAACGCACGTGCTTCGACAAGCTGCTATGTGGATGTCAAGCCCGCGAACACACGAGTCCTCTTATTTTTTCTCTTATGACTCTTCTACTTCCCGACCAAAGAGAGACTTGCTGCTATGCGTGGCACGGCACACGGCCGTCACACTTGC
>JBGQBP010000065.1:0-15487 GCA_041494945.1 Binatia bacterium
CCGCGCGCAGTAATCCGGAGCGCAGGCAGGGCCACAAAAGTAAGAAACGAGAGCGCGTAAATCGGCTTGGCAAACGGCGCGCCGCGCTCCCGCAAGCAACGGTTGATTCGCTCCAGCTTTTTTCCCGTCTCGCGCCACGGCGCGAGCGAAAAGATTCCTCCCACCGGAAATTCGATTTTTTCCAGAACCTCTCCGCGCTCGATTACCGCGATGCCGCCGCCGGCCTTGACGAGGATATCGGCGCATAGCGCCATGTCCCGGTCGCTGCTGCCGGCGATGAGAAGCGTGTTTTCGTCGAGGTTTGTCGTCATGCCGACGGCGCCCACCCGCGCGCCGAAGCCTTTCAGAAATCCGAACGCTACGCCCCCGCCAGGTTGGTGACGCTCGAACACGGCGACTTTCAGCAAATCGCTGCCCGGATCGGCTTCGAGAGCGCCGCCCGGCGCAGCGACCCCGATAATCTTCTCGGCGGTGATGGTTTGACCGACCATCTCCATGACGCGAATCCTGGCGCGCGGCGAGGCGCAGGGTATCCGAAAAGATTCCGGCGAGACTTTCATTCCGATGCGTAGACAACGAATCGTCTCATCCGGCCAGGCGATCGGCGTGCCGCGGAACAGCGACTCGCCGTTTTTCGCCAACACTTTTCCTCCAATCATCGTCGAATGGACCCGCGCGCCGTTGAGATCTTCGAGAAAAGCGAGATCGGCGTGCCGGCCGGGAGCGATGCCTCCGATCTCCTGCTCCAAGCCCGAATAAGTCGCCGCATTCAACGTCACGGCTTGGATGGCCTGCATCGGCGAGAGCCCGAGCGCGATCGCGCGGCGGACGAGAAAATCCATGTGGCCGTCCGCGGCGACGTCGTCCGGCGACATGCCGTCGGTGACGAGCATGAGGCGCTGAGTGTTCAAGCCGCGCGCGACTACGGATTTCAATGTTCCTTCCAGGTCGCGGCGGAAAGAGCCTTCACGCAGCATCACCCAGTAGCCGGAGCGGAGTCTCTGCAGCACGTCCTGTTCGTTGATCGGCTCGTGGCACGAAGAAATGCCCGCCGCGGCGATGGCGGAAAGTTTCTGATCTCTGGCGCCCGCGGTGTGTCCGTGGATAATCTTCCCGCGCTGGTGAGCCATCTCGATTCTCTCCAATAGCTCTTCGTCTCCTTGGAGCAACCGGAGCCACGAGACGATCTCGCCCAGTCCGATGACGCGCGGATCGTCCAAGCCTTCGGCGACTTCGGATTGCGTTAGAGATTTCGTGCTGCAAAGAAGCGGGTCCTGAGGCGCGACCATGGAAAGCGCGGTGTAGACGCGGAGCGGATGAATTTCCACTTCGTCGAGGAAAAGCTTCACGCCTTTGAAGCCGAACACAGTCGCCGGCTCGTCGCACGAGGCAACCAGCGCCGTGGTCCCGTGCGGCAGATAGGCCTGGAGATATTCGTAAGGACGGCAAAAGTGGCCGATGTGAGTGTGCGCGTCGATGAAACCCGGAGCGACAAACAGGCCGCGCGTGTCGATGATTTCGGTTTTCTCGCCGCGCGCGTGCGCCGCGCTCGCTCCGACGTGGCAGATCCTTCCGTCGAGAACCGCGATTTCCATCCCGTCGAGAATTTCTCCGGAATAAACGTTGACGAGCTTCCCGCCGGTGACAATCAGGTCAGCCTTGATCTCGCCCAACGCCCCGCGCATCAACCGTTCGATCTCTGCTTTAGAGCGCGCCATGGAAAATCTCTAGCATACGGCCGGCGGCATTGCCAAAGTGAATCGGCGTGACAAGGACCCTCAGCGAGTCGATCTCCCCGCTGCGAGAAGCAGATAGACAGGCACGAAAGCGCAGATCAGAGCGCATAGCGCGAACGCCCATTGAATGCTGACGACCGTCGCCGCGCTTCCTATAAATATTCCGCCCAGCGACCACAATCCCCGGTCCATAAAAAACAGGCTGAGGACTCGCCCCAACAAAGGTGCCGGCGTATCGCTTTGAATGATCGTATTCGCCGACGCGCGAAAGGCTATCAGGCAAGCTCCCACCAGCGCCAGCAGTCCCACGGAAAAGACAAAACTATGTGAGAATGCAAACAGGCCGAGAAAGAGCGAAAATCCGAGAACAAAGAATGAGATGAGCAGAATGCCCGGACTGACCTCTCCCGAAGAGGCAAGACACAGAGAGGATATAATCGCGCCGACACCCGGGGCGGCCATCAGCAACCCGTACCCCATGGGCCCGACGTGCAAAATATTGGTGGCGAACACGGGCAGAAACCGATAATAGGGAGCTCCCAACAACGAGACAACGTAAGAAAGGGAAAGAACCGCGAGAATACGACGGGCGCGCCTCACATATCGGTAGCCCTCTTTGACCTCACTCCAGAGATTTTCCTTTCCGGCGACGGCTTCCCAGGGAGGCAGATCCATTAGGACGAGAGACAAAATAATCGCGATAAAACTCAAGCCGTTGATAAAAAAACAGCCGGCGATGCCGACCAGCCCGATCAAAATCCCTCCGACCGAGGGCCCCACGATTCTCGCCAAATTGAAGGCGGACGAATGGAGGGCGATGGCATTGAGCAGATCTTCCTTGGGAACCAACCCGTTGACCAGCGATTGGCGCGCCGTTTGATTGACGGTGTTCACCAGCCCCAGAAAGAGCGCCAGAAGGATGACGTGCCAAAATTGAATCAGTTCAAAATAAACGGCAAACCAATAGATGAAGGCCTGGATCATCGCCAGGGTTTGCGAGATAATCACCAGCCGTCTTCGATCCATACGATCGGCGATGACTCCGCCGAACACTCCCAGAAGCAGCCGCGGGAAAGAATCGAAGAAACCGACCACGCCCAGGAGAAACGCCGAATGAGTCAATTGCCAAACGAGCCAACCTTGCGCTATGTCCTGCATGAAGTCGCCTGCGTTGGAAAGAACCGAGCCGATCAACAGGAGACGAAAGTTGCGATGTCTGAGCGAGCGGAGAGTTCTGAATGTCGAAAATTTTGGATACACAGGTTGCCAACTTGAATGTGAGGATGGAAAATTAGTGTTACGGCAAATACTCCCGCAATGCAAAGGCAAACGAGATTTTGACCATCCCGTTTCGGTGTCACGCCGCAGAGTCTCGCTTAACGCGTAGTTCGATACGCGATTGACAACCCCGACCCCGAACAGATATTTTCGAAACAAAGAAGGAACACACACCCATGGTCATCGATTGTCATTCTCATCTGGTTCCGAAGAGCTGGTATCATCCGAAATCGCCGCCGGCGATTTTCAACATCGAGGGATTGCTGGAAGAGCAGGACAAGGCGGGCGTGAACCTCACCGTCTTCGGCAACAACTGGATCCGCACACCGTCGGGGCGCGATTCGCTGGACATCGTCAAAGAGTTCAACGAGTTCGCCGCCGAGACGACCAATAACAATCCGGGACGACTTCTGGGGCTCGCCTCGGCCGTGCCGTTCGGCGACGACCGCATGCTGAAAGAAACCGAGCGCGCGATCAAAGACTACAAATTAAAAGGCATCATGGTCGGCTCCAGCGTGGAAGGCGAATACTTAGATTCGCCGCGCGCCACGCCGTTCTTCGAGCTGGTGACGGAGTTGAACGTGCCGATCTTCGTTCATCCGCCGCGCGTGACCATCGGCGCGGAAAAAATGGAAATCTTCCGCTTGCCGGAAATGCTGGGACGGCCGTTCGACACGACACTGTCTCTAACGCGCTTCATCTTGACCGGCGGCCTGGAAAAATTTCCGAAGTTGAAACTCGTCTGCGCTCACATGGGCGGAGCGCTGCCGATGCTTCCGGGCCGGCTCGGATTCGGCTATGAGCTCCGCCGCGACACGAGCTTCGGCCCCTGGGGACCGGACGTTTTGACCAAGCCGCCAGCGGAATATATTCAGCAGCTTTATCTCGACACCGTAAGTCTTCACACACCCGCGGTTCTTTGCGCGGTGCAAACAGTAGGAGTGGAGCACGTCGTCTTCGGCAGCGATTTTCCGCCGGTGCCGATCTCCCTCAAAAGATCGGTGGAGATCGTCGAGGCGCTGTCCGTCCCTGAAGAAGATAAAAAGAAAATTCTCGGCGGCAACGCGGCGCGACTGCTGGGTCTCGGCGCTTAGCCCGCTTGGCTCATCCGACGAAAAATGAACTACCCCGCAGCATGCTGCGGGGTATCGACAAACTTTATGAGAATTTTCTCCATAGTTGTCACCCCCGAATGTTTTTATCGGGGGTCCAGTCCGAGTCTCGCCTGGATTCCCGCTAAAAGCATGCGGGAATGACAGACCTTGAGAAGACTTGGAATCGCCATTACGCAGCAAGCTGCGGGGAATTGACCCGAACAGATTAAAATTGCCGGCGAGGGAATCTATAGGAAGGGAAAACTCTCGCGGTAGAGCTTCGGCACTTTGAGACCGACCTCCACGATCTGCCGTTCGCAGTCGCGGCGGAAAAGCTGGCGGCGCTCTTCATTGCTGCGATATTTGAGCCCAAGGCGAATATAGAGGTCCGTGTGCTCGGTCCTGGGTGGCCCGAACATATTCAACGCTACCCGCCACCACTTGTTGAGCGCGCGCTGCACCGCCGCGGCGCCGTATTTCTCGACCTGTGTTTTCACGAAGTTGTTGCCGAAATCGACGTGACCCACTTCCTCGTCCAGCACGGCGCGGCAGAATTTCGCCCAGGGCGCGTAACTGCTCTGCGTGAAATCTTCCACCAAAAGAAATGCCCCGCGGTCGATCAGAAACGTTATCATCAGAATATCGAGCCAGGTATAGCGGGGAATAAAAAGATGCACGATGTTGTAGAACCATTGGCGGGATTCGTACTTGGGCGCGTCGTCGTGGCTGACGCCGAGTCCCTGCAGCAGCTTCACGGTGCCGTACCAATGCTCGGTCTCCTCGCGGGCGATGCCGGCCAGGTGCACTTTTTCCTCGGGACCGGGCGCCCGGCGCACCCATTTGGAGTAGGTGTGAGACGCAAAGAGCTCGGCTTTCGCCTGGTCGGCAAGCAGCTTGAGCAGAGTGGCGCGATACTCCGGCGTCATCTGGCTCTCCTTTTGGATGCTGCCGGGCTCGTATTCGCGGTTCACCATGGAATCCTCTCCCTCGCCAAAAATAAAACAACTATAGAGCAGCCCCTTGAATCTTGTCAAATCGGCCAATGTTGACTCGGCCTGCGACAAAGCGGTAGTTTAAATTCGTCACGGGAGTGCCGGAGCATCGCATAAACGCGCTCCAGGTTGACACGAGGAGAAACCATGCCGAGAGGGCATCATGATATAGGAGGGACGGAGCGCGACGCGGGGCCGATCGACCGCAGCGATCATCAGCTCGAGGATTGGGAGATCGTCGCAGACGCGGTCAACCAGGCTCTGGGCGCGCGCGGGATCAAGCGCACGGACGAGCTCAGGCGGGCGCGGGAAGAGATGGACTCGGATCTCTACCGGTCGCTCAGCTATTACGAGCGCTGGATCGCGAGCATGGAAAGCATTTTAATCGAGAAGAAAATCTTGACGCGCGAGGAGATCGACCGCAAGGTCGCCGAATTCGAGAAAAAGTGGGGCGAGGCGTGAACGAATCGTCCGGCAGATTCAAGCCGGGCGACCGCGTGCGCGTGCGCGCGGAGGACAGGCCTGGTCACATCCGCACGCCCTTTTACATCCGGGGTAAAATCGGCTGGGTCGAGCGCGTGCACGGCGAGTTTCGCAATCCGGAATCGCTGGCCTATGGCCGCGACGGATTGCCGAAACGGCCTCTCTACCTGGTCGGATTTCACCAGGCGGAGGTTTGGGACAAGTACGCCGCGCCTAAAGACAAGCTCTTCATCGACATCTACGAGCACTGGCTCGATCCGGCCTGAAAGGAAGAACCAGCATGAGCGTCGATCCATCGGGGAAACAGAACGACCCGGAACACGGGCATCCGCATCCAAAGCACGAGCTGAGTTACCATGCGAAGCGTATTTACGCCATCCGCGAGCTGCTGCTGGAGAAAAAAGTTATCACGCGGGAAGACATTCAAACTCAGGTCGAGTACCAGGAGGCGCGCTCGCCCGCGAACGGCGCAAAGCTGGTGGCGCGCGCCTGGGCGGACCCAAAGTTCAAAGCCAGGCTGCTCGCCGATCCGAAAGCCGCCTGCGCCGAGATGGGCATCGACGCGACCAGCTTGAACGAGTTCGTGGTGCTGGAGAATACCGAAAAAGTCCGCCACATGGTCGTCTGCACGCTCTGCTCCTGTTATCCGCGCCCGATCCTCGGCCGCCCGCCGGATTGGTACAAGAGCCTCAACTACCGCGCCCGCGCGGTCAACGACCCGCGCGGCGTCATGCGGGAATTCGGCCAGGAGCTCGGGGCGGACGTTGAAGTGAGAGTGCACGACAGCACCGCCGACATCCGCTATCTGGTATTGCCGCTGCGGCCGTCGGGCACTGACGGATTCAGCGAGCAGGATCTTGCGAAGCTCGTCACCCGAGACAGCATGATCGGAGTCGTGGATGCGCTGCCGGCGATCCCCGGGGCCCCAAAGAACTCTTAGCCTAAAATTTGCCCGCGAGCGTTACGCGCATTCGCCTTCGACGACTTACGCGGCTTGCTCTGAACTACCGCTACGGGGTAAAATAGCGGCGTGAACGCAGTCCGCAACTCGCTGGTTCCATTTATTCTCGTCTCCAGCGTTTTTCATTTGCTGCTGGTCGTGAGCTGGTACGCCCGTTACGACCGGCGCCCCGTCATGCGGGACATTCCCATCAGGGTCATCCCCGCGCCCCCGGAACCACCACCGGTAAATCCGCAACTCTCCCGAGAAGCTCCTGCGCGCCCGTCCGCGCAGCTCGCGAAAAAATCCCCGCCCGCCACCCCGGCGGCGACGGAACCGGACAAAACTCAATCGAAAATCGAAAAAGATAGGTTCGGCGAGCAACCGGTAAATCCAAGGCCGCAAATAATCGAGGATGAGGCGATCACCAGTCGGCCTCTGCCGACGTTAAAGGATCTCTTGCCGCCCGTGTATATGTCTTCCGCCGAGAGAAATCAGATCCGGGAAAACCCCGTGCGCTTGGACAGCCAGGAGCCCAAATACGTTCCCTATCTCACCACCGTGAAACAGGCGATCGATATCGTATGGGTCTACCCGGAGATTGCCAAGCGATACGGACTTCAGGGAAAGCTTCTCCTTGAATTCACGGTCGCCGGGAATGGCCAACTGGAAGAACTACGGCTGATCCGCTCCTCCGGCTCCTCCATACTGGATGAAGAAGCGATGCGGGCCGTTCAGGCAGCCGCGCCGTTCAGACCGATTCCCCGCACGGTGGGAAGGAATCACCTGCCCATTGTGGCCAGCTTCGAATATTACGGAAACGGACTGAAGTACGGCTACACGCCCTAACCCAGGCGAAGCATTCGCGGAAATTTTTCGGACTCGGATAGCGCGCAATCACGCGTGCGTTTTTTTGTAATGCTTGAGCACCTTGATGAACGCCTGGACCAAGGGAATTTTCTGCCGGCTCTTGTGAACCGCAATATAGCTGCTCCGCTTCAACTTGAGATCCGGTACTTTGAGAATCTTCAAGCGGCCCGCCTGCACGTCGGACGCCACGTGGCACTTGGTGATGAAGGCGATGCCGAGACCGCCGGCGACGGCGTTTCTGATCGCGTCTCTTGCACCGATGCGCGGGCTGAGCTCCATGTACGGCGTGAACGGAATCCCCAGCCGGGCGAACCGCTCTTCGAGCAAGTCGCGGACCAGGCTGCCGCCTTTCTCGGCGGTGATGATCGGCTCCCTGGCAATGCGCATCAGTGGAACGGACGCTTTCTTCGTCAACGGATGATTGGGCGGGGCGATCGCTACGATGTCCTCTTGACAGCAAAGTTCGCCGATGATGAGCGGCGACTTCGGGACGCGTCCCAGTATGGCGACGTCCAGCTCCCCGTCGAGTAAAGACTTCTCGAGACTCGAGCTGGAGTCGATTCTCAAGCCGGTCTCCACCCAGGAAAATTCCCGTTTGAATTGGTCCGCGACAAAAGGAAAAAACGAAGCGACGGCGGGAGAAGCCCCGACGAAAATCTTCCCTTTCCTGAGGCCCTTGAGATCGTCCATCTTCTCTTTAAGCCCTTCCGCTTTAGAGAGGATGGCTTCCGCATCCTCCATGAGCAACTCTCCAGCGGCGGTCAGGTTGATCTTGTGGCCCAGCTTCTCGAACAGCCGGACTTGAAGATCTTCTTCCAGATCCTTGATGACGAGCGAGACCGAGGGTTGGCGAACACCCAGGCGCTCGGCGGCCTGGGTGAAGCTTCTAATCTTTGCAACCGTGATAAAAACCTTTAGTTGATGCAGTGTCATAACGATCAGAGGACTCCTTTCAGTGAAATTGTCATTGTAAGGAGTCTATAACATCCGAAAAATTCAACGTCAAACTCTAATATCTCTATGACACTCCCAAATCATTCTCTATGGGATTCCCAGCGCAGGAGGGGCTTTCTCGCGGCGCGCGCCTCGTCGAGCCGGCCGACCGGCGTCGAATGGGGCGCGCTCTTGACCAGCGCGGGTTCTTCCTTGGCCTCGCGGGCGATCGCGAGCATCGCGTCGGCGAATGCGTCCAGGGTCTCGCGGGTTTCCGTCTCGGTCGGCTCGATCATGAGCGCCCCGGAGACGACCAGAGGAAAATAAATGGTAGGAGGATGGAAGCCGTAATCGAGCAGCCGCTTGGCGATGTCGAGCGTGCTGACGCCCTGCTTCTGCTGGGCGCGGTCGGTAAAAACGCATTCGTGCATGCACGGCTCGGTCGATGCCAGGTGAAATGTGCTTTCCAATTTTTTCTTGACGTAGTTCGCGTTGAGCAGCGCCATGCGGCTAGCTTCTTCAAGTCCGTCGGAGCCCAATGAAATAATATAGGCATAGGCGCGGACGAGAATGCCGAAGTTGCCGAAGAACGAACGCACGCGCCCGACGCTTTTGGGAAAATCCGTCCGCAAGTCGTAGGAGCCTTCTTTCTTCTGGATCCGCGGTATCGGGAGATAGTCGCGCAGAAACGCCTTGACTCCGACGGGGCCGGCGCCGGGTCCGCCGCCTCCGTGCGGCGTGGAGAAGGTCTTGTGCAGGTTGATGTGCAGAACGTCCACTCCCATGTCGCCGGGCTTCGCGACGCCCATAAGCGCGTTCAGGTTGGCGCCGTCCAGATAGACCAGCCCTCCCCGCTTGTGAACCACGTCGGCGATGGCCTGAATATTTTTTTCGAAGACTCCAAGAGTATTCGGATTCGTAATCATCAGGGCGGCTACGGATTCGTCCATCGCCTGCTCCACGGTCTCGGGCTCGATAATGCCTTGCTTGTTGGAGCTGACCTGAACGACTTCGTAGCCGCACAGCGTCGAGCTGGCGGGATTGGTGCCGTGCGCGGTATCCGGCACGATGATTTTGCGGCGCGGGTTTCCCCGCTCGGCGAGGCAGGCGCGGATAACCATCAAGCCGGTCAGCTCCCCTTGCGCTCCCGCGGCCGGCTGCAGCGTCACATCATCCATTCCGGAAATCTCGGCGAGCATGCCTTCGAGGTGAACAAGCAGCTCCAGCGCCCCTTGAATCAGCTCCGGCGGCGCCAGCGGATGAAGCAGAGAAAATCCCGGCAGGCGCGCCACGACTTCGTTCACCTTGGGATTGTATTTCATCGTGCAGGAGCCGAGCGGATAAAACTGGCTCTCGATGGAGAAGTTGAGCTGCGAGAGGCGGGTGAAATGGCGCAAGACTTCGAGCTCGCCCATCTCGGGGAAGCCCGAAATCTCCTCGCGCACGAGCTCGGGGGGAATCGCGATGAGGCCTTTTTCCTCGGGCCAGAAAAAACCGCTTCTCCCGGGCGAGCCGCTCTCGAAAATCAGCGGGGGACTGGAACGCGCGCCGTCAGCGGGCGCAGAAGGTTCGCGCAAGCTCTTCGATCTCCTCTTCTTCGTTCATTTCGGTCACGCAGATAAGCAGGCTGTCTTCAAGCTCGGGATACCATTCGGCGAGCGAGATGCCGGGCACGATCTTGTTCGAGATGAAACGGCTACGGCGCTCCGCCCAGCCCCCCACGTTGAGGACGAACTCGTTGAAAAAAGGTCCGCTGAAAGCGGGAACGAGGCCGGCCTCCCGGATCAGGCGCTCGCGCGCGCGATGAGCGCGCGCCGCGTTGACTTCCGCGATGCGGCGCATTCCCTGTTTTCCAAGAATGGACATGTAGACGGTCGCCGCCAGCGCGCAAAGACTCTGACTCGTGCAGATGTTCGACGTGGCCTTTTCGCGCCGGATATGCTGCTCGCGCGTAGAGAGCGTCAAGACAAAGCCGCGCCGTCCCTCGCCGTCCACCGTCTCTCCCACGAGCCGGCCCGGCAGACTGCGCACGAATTTTTTCCGGGCGGCGAAAAACCCGAAGCCCGGCCCGCCGAGACTCATCGGCACGCCGAGGCTCTGGCCTTCGCCGACTGCGATATCCACGCCCCACGCTCCGGGCGGTTTCAACAGCGCAAGCGCGAGCGGCTCGGTCGTAACCGTAGCCAGCAGCGCGCCGGAGCGATCGCATGCCGCGCGTATCGGCGCGAGGTCCTCGATGACGCCGAAGAAATTCGGATAGCCCGCCACCACGCACATCACCTTGTCATCGAGCGCCCCGGCGAGAAACTCCGCGTCGGTCGCGCCGCTTTTTGTGAATGGAATTTCGATGAGCTCGACGCCGTTCAGATTTTTGAGATACGTCGCGATGACACTGCGATACTGCGGGTGCAACGCGCGCGAGACCAAAACCCGAGACCTTCCGTCTTGAATCCGCCGCGCCATGAGCACCGCCTCCGCGGCCGCCGACGCGCCGTCGTAAACTCCGGCGTTGGCGACTTCCATTCCGGTAAGCTGGCAGACGAGAGTCTGGAACTCGTACATCGCCGTGAGCGTGCCCTGGCTGACTTCAGGCTGGTATGGCGTGTAGGAGGTGGAAAATTCGGAGCGCGAGATGATCGCATCGACCGCGCTGGGTATCGCGTGGTGATAGATCCCGCCGCCCAGGAAAAAACTCCAGTCCTGGGCGCTGGCGTTTTTGGCCGCCAGCGCGGCCATCCGTCTTTTGACCGCGACTTCGGTCAAGCCTTCCGGGAGCGAGATTTTCGCTTTTTCTCTCAGCGAACGGGGAATGTGCTCGACCAGCTCTTCGATCCGGGAGAGGCCGATGGTCCGGAGCATCTGCTCCTTGTCGGCCTCCGTGTGCGGGGTGTAGCGCATGGAGAGATCCTACTCCTCGTCCTCGTCTTCATCCTTTCTCTTCTCTTCTTCGTCGTCGTCGTCGTCCTCTTCTTTTTGCTGCTCGATGTACTCCGCGTATTCTTCGGCGCTCATGAGATCCTTGAGGTCGTCCTTGTCCGTCATCTCCACTTTGATCATCCAGCCGTCGCCATAGGGATCGTCGTTGATGGTTTCAGGGTTCTCCGGAAGCGTGTCGTTGATCTCGAGGACCGTGCCGCTGACCGGCGCGAACACATCGGAGACGGCCTTCACCGATTCCACGGCGGCGAACGGATCGTCCTTGACGACTTTCTCGCCGACTTCGGGGAGCTCGACGTAAACGACGTCGCCGAGCTCATGCTCGGCAAATTCCGTGATGCCGATGATCGCGACCTTGTCCTCGACCAGCACCCATTCGTGCTCTTTGGAATATTTCAGTCCCTCTGGAAACTCCATCGTTCTTCCTCCTTGAAAAGCTATTTCACGGGTTGGCGGCGATAAAAGGGCAACGGCACGATCCGCGCCGCGGCCCGCCGCCCGCGGATTTCCACCTCGACGCTGTTTCCAACCGCCGCATGCTCCGCCCGGACGTAAGCCATCGCGATGGCTTTCCCCAGCGTCGGAGATTTCGTGCCGCTGGTCACTTCGCCGGTACGCTCGCCGGTTCTAAAAATCGGATAATGGCTGCGCGCGATCCCCGGATCGCTCATCTCCAGGCCGACGAGCCTGCGCCGGATCCCTTCCTGTTTTTGCTTGAGCAATGCCTCCCGCCCGAGAAACGAATCCTTGGAAAATTTTACCACCCAGTCGAGGCCCGCTTCCAACGGCGTCGTGACATCGTCCAGCTCATGCCCGTAGAGCGGCAGCGCGCGCTCGAGGCGAAGCGTGTCTCTGGCGCCGAGGCCGGCCGCCTGAAGCCCGTGCTCGCTTCCCGCGTCCATGAGAGCATCCCACAATTTTTCTCCTTCGGACGATTCGCAAAATATCTCGAACCCATCTTCGCCGGTATAGCCGGTGCGCGCCACCATGGAGTCGATCCCGCCCACCGCGCCGAAGAAAAAATAAAACGTCTTCAACTCTTCGAGGCGCGCCGCGGTCAAGCGCTGTAAAATTTTTTCCGCCAGCGGCCCTTGGAGCGCGATTTGGACATAGCGCTCGCTGGTATTCTCGACCTTGACATTCGCGCCGCCGTGCTTGGCTATCCAGTCGAAGTCCTTGTCCGTGTTCGAGGCGTTGACGCAGATAAAAACGTGATCCGCCTTGAGCGGGTAGATCACGATGTCGTCTACGGTCCCGCCGCGCTCGTTCAGCAGCAGGTTGTATTGTGCTTGTCCCGGCTTCAGACGCGAGAGATCGTTCGGCGTGAGCTTCTGACAAAAATCCAACGCCCCCGCGCCCCGGACCTCGACCTCCCCCATGTGGCTCACGTCGAAAAGACCGGCGCGCCCGCGCACCGCCAGATGCTCTTCGATCACCCCGTTGTATTGGACCGGCATATCCCAGCCGGCGAATTCGACCATCTTCGCCCCCAAGCGCCGATGAACCGAATGAAGCGGAGTTCTTTTGAGTTTCGGGGCTTGGGGTGTGGCTGGCGCGTTCACGCGACCGGTTTAACTTTCCCGCTGCAGCGATTCCTTTGCCGCTCTCAACGTATTGAACAAAAGCATGCAGATCGTCATCGGCCCGACGCCGCCCGGAACCGGGGTGATGTAGGAGGCGCGCTCCTTGGCGCTCTCGAACTCCACGTCGCCGGCCAACTTTCCGCTCGGAAGGCGGTTGATTCCCACGTCGATCACCACCGCGCCCGGCTTGATCCAGTCGCCGCGGATCATCGCGGCTTTGCCGATGGCCGCGACGACGATGTCCGCCCGGCTGACTTCGTCCTTGAGCTGGGACGTGCGCGAGTGGCAGATCGTAACGGTCGCGTGCCGCTCCAGGAGCATGATGGCGACCGGCTTGCCCACGATGTTGCTGCGGCCGACCACGGTCGCGTTCTTTCCCTTGGGATCGCAGCGGACGGAATCCAGGAGTTTCATAATTCCCATCGGCGTGCATGGCCGGAACCCCTCACCGCCGGAGAGCAACAGCCCCTGATTCACCGGATGAAACCCATCGATGTCTTTTTGCGGCGAGACCGCGCTGAGCACGCGCTCGGCGCGGACGTGCGCGGGGAGCGGCAACTGCACGAGAATGCCGTGGATCTCGTCGTTCCGATTCAGCTTTTGGATCAGAGAGAGGATATCTCTTTCCGAAACCGAGGCCGGGAGAAGATGCTCTTCGGAACGGATGCCGACTTCTTTGCAGGCCTTCTCTTTATTTTTAACGTAGAGATGAGACGCGGGATCGTCGCCGACGAGCACGACGCCCAATCCGGGGACCATTCCCCATCGCCGCTTGAGCCCTTCGACTTCTTCCTTGATCTCGGCTTGAATCCCTCGCGCGACGGCCTTACCGTCAATAATTGTTCCCATAAATTTCCCCGGTCGAGTTTAAGGAATCTATACAGAAAAAAAATTCTTTGTAAAGAGGTTCCGCCGCAAATTCCGCGCTTTCGGCGCCCAGCGAAAGCGGTCACCGACGTAGAGGGGCGCATCTTCGAAGCAGCGCGTTAGTTTCGCGAGACGTCGGACGTGGAAGCGACCGCTTCCCACCAGTTCTTGTCGAGATCGCTGAATATGAACGAGACGTGTCCGTTCTTTTCCTCCAGGTCCCAGACTTCCGTTATGCCGTATTTATTTCCGTCGGCGGAGAACTCGCGGCGCGCCTGCTGGACGTCGCCCGGCGTCGCGAGCTTGAGCGTGAAGCGGTTGACCGGCGACAGAAAGTCGCGGTGTCCGTTCATCGGCAGGACCACGATGTACCACGGTGTCGCCGGGTGTTTGATATAGGTCGAATGTCTGCCGCCGCCGACGATATCGAGCCCGAGTATCTCTTTGTAAAAACGGTCGCTCGCCTCCTTGTTGTCGCACTGCAGCGTGCCGTGAGACATCGCTTGCGGGACATACCCCCTTCCCGGAAAACGGTCTTCCGGCATGAGCTGCTTCCACGGTGTCGCGGCGATGCGCCGTCCCTGCTGCACGGCGTTCGGATTGTAGTACTCGATCTCCAGGTCGTTGCCTCCGGGCTCCTTGAAATAAACGGAATAGGCGAAGTGGGCCTCGTGCGGCTTGGTGACTGACTTGATGCCGTACTTAGCTTTATTGGCTTCGAGGTAACTATGGGCCGCCGGGATTTCCTTGGGGTTCGCGACGCGGAAACCGTAATGGTTGTTGTGCGGCTTGTTGCGCGCGCCGGGTCCGCCCTCGTGCACGATCAAGAGCCAATCGGTGTTGGGATGCTTGACGACGGCCTCGCCGTTGTTGCGCTTGACGACCTCCAGGGCCAAAAGATCCGTGAAGATCGGCAGCGTCTCGTCCAAGGAGCGACATTCGTAATGTCCGTGAATCAATCCGACAGGCCGGAGCATGCAGCCCTCCTTTTTACTAATCGGATCACTCTAAAATTTTTAATCGAAAGCGCAACAGGTGTCAACCAAAGGGGCCGTTGGCTAGTGGTGTTCAATTTTGTGAAATTTGTAGGGGCGACCCCCTGTGGTCGCCCAAGAACCGGGCAGGCACAGGGGCCTGCCCCTACGATGACCCTTCGACCCTTTAACCCTTCGTTAGCATCATCACCGTCGCACCGGATTTCGCGCACGCTTCTTCGAACACGCGCTGGATCTCCGGGTCTTCGTCCTCGTATTCGATCTGCTGGCCGCCTTGTTTGATCGACACGTCGGACTTGATCTTACCCGGGACGAGCTTGTAGCGGCGGGAGAGCATCTTGAGCGCGAGATAGCGCGCGGGCCGGTTGCCGGAGTTGAAATGCTGGTGAAACCAATTTTCCGGCGGGACGACAAGCGAGCCGGGGCGCCAATCGAAGCGCATGCGCTCAGCGCCCTCGGGCCACATAAAAGAATATCCTTGGCCGGTGAGAATCATGACGTGCGCGCCGGGACCATGGCGGTGCGCTTTTTTGTAGAGGCCGACGGGAAACTCGGAGACGTGCGCGCCCATCGTGCTTTCGGCCAGCTCAAAGAAAATCGTGCGGTTGCCCTTGCCCCGCTCGGTCCAGGCGACGGGTTCGATATGGATCGCGTCGGCGACGAAGTTGGTCTCCAGAACGCGGTCTTTGTACAGCCTGCCCTTGCCGGTGAAGTAGCCGTCCTCGCCTTTGAACCTGTCGGCGAAGACATACGGGTTGTTCATGATGAAGTCTTCCGAG